>LJUA01000001.1 GCA_001303545.1 Dehalococcoidia bacterium SM23_28_2 | reverse complement strand
AGCTCATCGAGTGGAGCGATTACCGCCGCCACGTCACCGACTACGAGATCAAGCGCTACCTGCCCGTCCTGTAGAGCGCGAGCCCGTCGGACAGAAAAAGGGCCTGAGCGGATGTGCTCAGGCCCTTCGTCATTGCCGTACTCTTCATAGGTCTACGCCAGCTCCTCCAGCCGCGCGCGAAGGCCCTCCAGGCGGGCGCGAGCAGCGGCCAGCTTCTCCTCCTCCCTGCCCACGACCACCGCCGGAGCGCGCGTGCGGAACTGCTCGTTGGCCAGCTTGGGCTCCAGCCGCCGGACATCGGCCTCCGCCTCCTCCGCCTGGCGGCGCAGGCGGGCCCGCTCGGCCTCGACGTCGATGAGCGCAGTGGACGGTACCTGAATGCACACCCAGTCCGTAACTTCCGTCACCCAGTCCATGCCAGCGGCTCCGGCAGGGGTCTGATCGACAGTCAGATGGGCCACCATCAAAGAAGCGTTAACCGCTGCCGTTCGTTGGAGCGAGCGATACACCCATTCTCTCTGCTCATCGGGGAGAGCAGGGTTCGGTGCCGCGGACACGGAGATCCTCGTCCCGGGCCTGACCTCGTGCCTTGTGCGCATGTTGCGAACGCGGCGTACGAGATCAACGCTGGCTACCTGGACGCCCCGCTCCACCTCCGTGTTCCGCCAGCGCTTGGATGCCTTCGGCCAGGGGGCCACGATCAGGGCCTCGGCCTCCGGCTGGCGCAGGTGCGGCCGCAGGTTCTGCCAGATGGCCTCCGTCAGGAAGGGCATGAAGGGATGGAGCAGGCGAAGGCTGACGTCCAGCACGTGGGCCAGGAGCGGCAGCGGCGAAGGGTCGCCGGCCTTCAGGCGCACCTTGGCCATCTCGATGAACCAATCGCAGAACTCGCCCCAGAAGAAGTCATGGATCTGGCGACCGGCCTCGCCCACCTGAAAGGCGCAGAGCAGCTTCTCGACATCGCCGATTACCCTCTGTAGCCGGGACATGATCCAGCGGTCTTCCAGGGGCATGTCATCCCGCTGACCTGGCTTCGGCGGTTCCACCGGCTCGTCTGCCAGGCTGGTGATCACGAAGCGAGCGGCGTTCCAGACCTTGTTGGCGAAATTGCGTCCGCCCTCCAGCCGCTCGTCGGAGATGCGCATGTCGTTGCCGGGGGCGCCGCCGGTGGCCAGCGCGAAGCGCAGGGCATCCGTGCCGTACTTGGTGGCCGCCTCCACCGGGTCGACCACGTTGCCCAGGCTCTTGGTCATCTTGCGGCCGTAGCGATCGCGCAGAAGCCCGTGCAGGTAGACGGTGCGGAAGGGTATGTCGCCGGTGTTGTACAGGCCGGTCATGATCATGCGGGCCACCCAGAAGAAGAGGATGTCGTAGCCCGTCTCCATTACGCTCGTGGGGTAGAAATAGCGCAGGTCCTCCGTGTCGTCCGGCCAGCCCAGAGTGGAGTGAGGCCAGAGCGCCGAGGAGAACCAAGTGTCCAGGACGTCCGGGTCCTGGCGGATGCTGGATGATCCACAGTGCTCGCACTGGCTGGGGTCCTCCAGGGCCACCGTGATCTGGTCGCAGTCGTCGCAGTACCAGACGGGGATGCGGTGTCCCCACCAGAGCTGGCGAGAGATGCACCAGTCGCGGATGTTTTCCATCCAGTGGAGGTAGACCCGGGTGAACCGCCGGGGGACGATCTTGATCCGGCCGTCCTTCACCGCCGCCATGGCCGGCTCTGCCAGGGGCTTCATACTCACGAACCACTGCTGGCTGACGATGGGCTCGATGATCGTGTCGCAGCGCTGGCAGTGGCCGATGGAGTGGCCGTAGGGCTCGATCTTCTCCATCAGGCCCATGACCTCCAGGTCGTCCACGATGGCCTCGCGGCAGACGAAGCGATCCTGGCCGGCGTAGGGGCCGGCCTCCTCGTTCATCATGCCATCGGGGGCCACCGACACGATTGTGGAGAGGCCGTGGCGCTCGCCCACCTCGAAGTCCACCTGGTCATGGCCGGGCGTTATCTTCAGGGCGCCGGTGCCGAAGGCGGGATCGACCGCCGCGTCGCCAACCACGGGGATGCGACGATCCATGATGGGCAGAAGTGCCGTGCGGCCGACAGTCTCCTTGTAGCGAGGGTCATCCGGGTTCACCGCCACCGCCACGTCGGCGACGATGGTCTCCGGACGGGTGGTGGCGATAGTAATGTGCTCGCCGCTGGGCTCTCCTCCCTCGTCCAGAAGGGGGTAGCGAACGTACCAGAGGTGATCGGCGTGCTCCTTGTGCTCGACCTCCAGGTCGGAAAGGGCGGTCTGGCAGCGAGGGCACCAGTTGATGATCCGCTCGCCCCGATAGATGAGGCCATCGCGATAGAGATTGACGAAGGTAGTGCGCACCGCCTTCTGGGGCCCCTCGTCCATGGTGAAGCACTCGCGAGCCCAGTCGCAGGAGGCGCCCAGCCGTTGATGCTGCTGGCTTATGATGTGGCGATACTTGCCCACCCACTCCCAGACTCGCTCCAGGAAGCCATCGCGCCCCAGGTCGTGGCGGCTGAGGCCCTCCTTGAGGAGCTCTTTCTCCACCACGTTCTGGGTGGCGATGCCGGCATGGTCGACCCCCGGCAGCCAGAGGGTCGGCTCGCCTTTCATGCGATGCCAGCGGATAAGGAGGTCCTCGAGGGTGGCGGTGAGGGCGTGGCCCAGGTGCAGCTCGCCCGTAACATTGGGAGGCGGCATGATAATGGTGAAGGGCTGCTTCGCGGGGTCGATGCGCGCGGCGAAGTAGCCTCCGTCCAGCCAGAGGCGATAATGACTTTCCTCCACCTGGCTGGGGTCGTAGGCCTTGGCCATCTCGGGATGAGGGCTGTGGCCGCCTTTCTTGGCCTGGCTGGTCATCGTCAGCGGCTCCCTGCCTGGCGTCATGCAAGCACGACACAGGGCGGCAGACTTGCCCCGGACAGTGGGGATAGGCTTGCCGCCCTAGGTGTTAGCATTGTAATATTCGTGCATGTCTGCGTCAAACCAATTCGGGCGCTGGCCCATGTAGAAGGTTATTTCTCGAACAATTTTATGACAGTTATTGCCGGCAGCACTTGCGCCTAAAGACAAAACCATTATTATATTCGGGGCTGAATCTAAACGCCCTGCAAGACATGCCAACAGTAGTTTTTCTCTAGGGTTGTGACTGGATTAGAGATACGCGAGCTCACTAGGTCCTTCGGTGGGATCATTGCCCTGGACGACGTATCGCTTGATGTTCATCCGGGCGAAATCGTAAGTCTCATCGGGCCCAATGGCGCTGGCAAGACCACCCTCTTCAACTGCATAAGCCGTATCTACGACCCCGACCGGGGAAGTATTCGCTTCGATGACTATGATCTGGTGAAGATGGGCCCGGACGACGTTGTGAACACGGGTATCGCTCGCACCTTCCAGAACGTAGAGCTGTTCAAGACTATGACCGTCATACAGAACCTGCTGGTGGGCCAGCACAGTCGCTTCTCCCCACCCCTCCGAAAGGGCCTGTTCTGGCGACACGCCAACGCCGCCATCCACGCATTTCGAGAGGTGTTTGCCTGCGCCGCCCGTCTGCCGACGTCGTGGAGAGAGGAGCGGTTGGCGCGGGATACGGCGGAGGAAGTGGTTAAATTCCTTGGCCTGGAGCAGGTAAAGAACATACCGGCTGGCGCCCTTTCCTTCGGCATTCAGAAGAATGTGGAGCTGGCACGGGCGCTGGTCGCCAGGCCACGGATGATCCTTCTCGACGAGCCAGCGAGCGGTCTCAGCCATGAAGAGCTGGGGCACCTAGGTGAAGTCATTAAGAGCGTGCGAGACGAATTCCGGGTGACCATCCTGGTGGTTGAGCACCATATGGAGCTTGTCATGCCCATTTCCGATCGCATTTGCGTCCTCAACTTCGGCCGAAAGATCGCCGAGGGGACGCCGGCGGAGGTGCAAAGCAACCCCGCCGTCATTGAGGCCTACCTGGGCGAGTAGAGAACATGTTAGCGGTTCGCGATGTCATCGCGGCCTACGGGCCCATCGTTGCCCTCCACGGCATCTCCCTGGAGGTGCAGGAGGGAAGCATCGTAACGGTGCTCGGGGCCAACGGCGCTGGCAAGAGCTCCACCCTGCGGGCCATATCGGGCCTGCTTCGACCCAAGGAGGGCGCCATCGAGTTCGAGGGGCGGCGGATCGACCGTATGTCGGCGGAGGAGATCGTCGCCCTTGGCATCTCTCACGTGCCCGAGGGGCGGCAGCTTTTCAGCGAACTCACTGTGCTGGAGAATCTAAGGCTGGGGGCCTACTCCAGGTTCGCCAGAGCTCACGGCGACGGACGTCGGGTCCACCGTGAGGATCTGTCTCCACTTGGCCGACTTCGACATGACCTGTTCCATGCCGCTACCGGCGGCATTCGAGACGCGGCGCGCGAGATCGGGCAATATCGGCGGCGAAGACGAGACTTCGAAGCGGCTCTCAACCAGGTATTCGAGCACTTCCCCATCCTGGCCGAGCGAAGGAAGCAGATGTCAGGTACGCTCAGCGGGGGCGAGCAGCAGATGCTGGCCATCGCCCGCGGACTAATGGCTAACCCGCGCCTTCTCCTGCTCGATGAGCCGTCCATGGGCCTTGCCCCCATGGTAACGCAGGAGATCTTTCGCATCATTGAGACCATCAACCGAACCCAAGGAATGACCATTCTCCTAGTGGAACAGAACGCTAGCCTCGCCCTGGACATCGCCCATCGGGGCTACGTTCTGGAGACGGGCCGAATCGTCTTGGCGGACACCAGCGAGAACCTGCAGAAGGACGAGGCGGTGCGGCGCTCCTATCTGGGTTACTAGGGACCAGGGAGAGGCGAAGTGGACGAATTATTGCAGCAGGTGGCAGCGGGCTTGGCCACCGGCAGCATCTACGGACTGCTGGCCCTGGCCCTAGTCCTTATTTATCGCTCCACCACCGTCATCAACTTCGCTCAGGGTGAGATGGCCATGTTCACCACCTTCGTGGCCTGGACGATGCTTCACTGGGGGACCTACTGGCTCGTCTTCATTTTGATCCTGCTCATGGCGGGGGGCCTCGGCGCCTTGATCGAGCGGGTGGTCATACGGCCGGTGGAGGGAGCGCCCACCCTGAACGTCATCATCGTCACCCTCGGCCTATTCGCCATCTTCAGCAACGTAGCAACCATAGTCTGGGGTGGCCAGCCCCAAGCCTTTAGCCACTATCCCATTAATGATGAGACGGTCAAGCTGGGGGCCGTTGTCCTCAGCGTTCATGACCTGGCGATCATGCTTTTCGCGGCGCTGATCATGATTGGCTTGTATGTTTTCTTCCAGTACACCCCTCTCGGCCTGGCGATGCGAGCCACCGCTCAGAACGCGACGGCCAGTCGGCTGATGGGCATCCGCGTTGGTCGCATGCTAACTCTGGGTTGGGCTCTCTCGGCGTCTGTGGGGGCAGTGGCGGGGATGTTCGTTGCCCCCATTGTTCTGCTGCAGCCCCCCATGATGTTGGCCGTGCTCCTCTACGCCTTCGCCGCCGCCGTCTTGGGAGGCTTGGACAGCCCCTTTGGGGCGGTCGTGGGAGGCCTCATTATCGGCGTAACCGAGAGCCTGGTGGGGACCTACACTCCCAAGGAATGGCTGGGGCCCGAGATGGCCCTGACAGTGACCGTCTTCATCATCATCTTGGTGTTGGTGATCAGACCGACCGGTATTTTCGGTAAGCGCGTCCTGAGGCGGGTGTGATGCGACTAAGCTCGCCCTTGTTGCTGAGGATCTTAGGCTTCGCCTTTCTTGCCTTCTTCTTGATCTACTGGTTGCCCTTCAGCCACGCCTTGCCGGATGGTCTGCCCATGCGGTTCGGCACTTATCGCACCATTCAAGCCAGCATCGCCTGCGTCTGGGTGCTGGTGGCCCTGGGCCTTAACATCCTCACCGGCTACAACGGTCAGATCTCCTTGGGCCACACCGCCTTCGTGGCCACCGGCGGCTATACAGCGGCTATTCTGATGGCCGACCATGGCTGGCCCTTCTGGGCGGTCCTAATCCCGGCTGCCGTCGTCTCCGGTGCCCTGGGGTTAGCCGTCGGCATTCCGGCCCTTCGGCTGAGTGGCCCCTATCTGGCCATGGCTACGATGGCCCTGGCCCTGGCGGCTCCTCAGGTTCTGAAGAAGTACGATGGCTTGACACACGGCACGCAGGGGATCAGCGTGAGGGGGGATTGGTCAACCGCGCCCGGCTTCATCGGAGATATGGTGACCCAGGACCAGTGGTCCTACTTCGTGGCCTTATTCCTCGCCGTGGTCATGACCTTGATTGCCTGGAACGTTATCCGTGGCCGAGTGGGCAGGGCCTTCGTGGCCATCCGCGACAGCGAGGTGGCGGCGGCGTCAATGGGCATCAACGTGCCTCGCTACAAGACCATAGCCTTCGCCATCAGCGCCATCTTCGCCGGCATCGCTGGGGCCGCCTACGTTCAGATTGTGGGCTATATCGCTCCGGAGAGCTTCAACGTCCTGCGGTCGATAAACTTCCTGACCACCATTGTTGTGGGCGGCTTGGCTTCCATTCTGGGTTCCATTTTGGGTGCTATCAGCTTCAAGATGGTGGACGACATCTCGGACTTCTTGCCGCTAGGCGAGGGGCCGATGGCTGAGCAGGTCCCCTGGGCCCTGTACGGCGGTTTGCTCATCGTAGTGGTGACCATCATGCCCTACGGTATGGCGGGAGCCATCCGCCGCTTTCAGATGTGGTTGGCTTTCAGGAAGCCCAGCGAGCGTAGAGTTGCCCTGGGTGGGCCAGCGCTGGGCATTGTCGCTGCCATTGCGGTGAGCGAACTGGCCGGCGGATCGCTGGGCATTATCGTTGGCCTGGTCGTGGCCCTGGCGATTACCTATAGCTTGTGGTTGCCGGCACTTGTGCGAGGGGCGACACGCGGCTATGGTCGCTGGGTGGGGGCCCTCAGGGGCTCAAGAGGACCGCCAGGGTTTGTCACCTCGGAGGATGCCTCCGATGAGCGTTCAGACGCCGAAAGATAGAAGGGCGGCGACAGCGTCTAGGAGGGAGCTTTCGTCGGAGGTGGCGGTGATTCTACAGGTGAAGGGGTGGTGGATGGGGCGGAGCCTTTCGGGTACAATGATGAAGCATTCGTTTGTGATTAAGGCATCGATTTCAAGCTCAGCACATGAGCGAAACGGGCAGGCGCAGAGTAGCCAAGAAAGGATGTTGGTGCAGCTATGTGGAAGCTAGGTAGAATGTGGCTCAGCTTGATCGGCATAGCGGCTTTGCTCTTGGTGCTGGTGGTGGCTTGCGGGGATGATGAGGAGGGGGAGGAAACCCCCACCGGCACTCCTGCCGCTGCCGAGACCCCCACTGGTGACAAGACCCCCACCGTGGCGGGGCCGGACGAAGGCATCACCGATACTGAGATAATCCTCGGTGCCCACTTCGCCCTGAGCGGCACTATGGGGGCGGCCTACGCTCCCGTGCTGGACGGCGTAAGGTCCTACTTCAAGTACGTCAATGCGGAGGAAGGGGGCGTCTGCGGTCGCGAGATCGTCTACAAGGTGGAGGACGATCAGTACCTGCCGTCGGGGGCGGTGGAAGCGGTCGCCAAGCTGTTGGAGCGGGACCACATCTTCGCCATGATCGCTGGTCTGGGGACTGCCGCCCACGCTGCCGTCTGGGATGACCTGAACGAGAAGGGGATACCGGACCTGTGGATCATGTCCGGGGCTCACATGTGGGCTGCTGATCCTGAGGCGCATCCCTGGTCGGTTGCCATCCTGCCGGACTACTATGTCGAGGGGACAATCATCGGCAAGTACATCTCGGAGAATTACGCCGGCAAGAAGGTGGGCTTCTTCGGCCAGAACGACGAGTTCGGCGAGGACGAGCTGGCCGGCCTGAAGAACGGCCTGGACCCCGAGAAGAACGAGATAGTGTCCGAGCAGACCTATGAGCCCACTGACGTTAGCGTTCGGTCTCAGGTCATCAACCTGAAGAACTCCGGAGCTGAGGTGGTGCACGGCGCCTGTATCCCGCCGGGATGTGCTCAGCTGATCAAGGAGTCCGACCGCCTGGGCTGGCATCCCCAGTTTTTCATTGGCTACGTCAATGCAGACGCGATGATGTTCGACTATGCATCGCCGGAGCTCATGGAGGGGGTTATCACCCTCCAGGGCAACAAGATGGCGGATTGGACCGATGACCCGGTGATAGCCGAGCACCATCGGATCATGGACGAGTACGGCAACATGCCCGCCGGCAACTTCACCGTCGAAGGCCAGTTGGTGGGGGAATTGACCGTCGAGGCTCTGCGCGCTACCTGTGACAACCTGACACGACAGGGCCTGATGGACGCCGTCCACACGATCTTCGATGACTACCAGGGCGACATCGGTATACCGGGCATCCTCATCGACCTCAGCGAGGACGACCACTACGGGGTCGAACAAATGAAGTTGCTGATTGCTGGCATAGACGAGAATGGCAAGGGCACCTGGGAGTACTTCGGCGACATAATCAATTTCAGGGAGCAGTAGACGGCAATCTGTGGGGCTGGAGCGGCCGCCGCACAGACTGTGCGGCGGCCGTGGCCTCTGTTGGTTCAGCCGCTAAGGGATCTCGATGACGCTGGGGGGCTCCCGAAGAGCGTTGCCCAAGCAGCGCGTCCGGCACGGCTCAAGACGGCGGAGCATGCCCAGAGCGCGGTGGGTGTCGCTAGCCACTTTGGCCGGATCGCAGTAGTTTAGACGATATTTGAACAACCAGTAGGTGAACTCCTTGACCTCCGTCAGAGAGACGGTGGTGTTATCGGTCGTATCTTGCTCCCGCCGAAACTGACACAACAGCTCTCGGTGGGAGCTTCCATAGAGGCGCCGGAAGGCTTCCTCGTCTACCGACAGGTGGTTCTCCCACACACGCGATCGCTGCTCTTTGCGGACATCCTCTTCGATCACCAACTGGAGTATCTCCTCCAGGATGACGCCGTAGAAGTAGTTGAGGTGAGCCCGATACTTGGCTTGGCCCATGAGGTGGCGGAACTCTTCCTCGCTGAGGTCGATGGGCAGCTGACCGAAGAATACCAGCGCTTCGTGCTCTTGCCGAGGGATGAGGTCACCCACCGCCTCGCATAGGCGCTCCGCCAGTAGAAGCCAGTCGAAGGCCTCACCGCCGACAAGGTAGCGGTAGTGACGCTTGCCCACCGTTTCCCCGGGCAGGGGCCAGCGGGCGACGGTTTGCAGGAGGGCGATGCACCAGGGCTTGCCGTTCGCCACCTCCTGGCACAGCTCGGGCAACAGTTGCCCGACCTCTACTGCCTTGCCGTCGTCAGCGATGCCGCTCATGGGTGTTTCCGCTCTCTTCATCCGGATCGCAGAGTCAATCAGACCGATCTGCCGCAGCACTTTTTGTACTTGAGGCCGCTGCCGCAGGGACAGGGGTCGTTCCTGCCCACCTTGCGGGGCGCTGCTGGCGGTTTACCTTCGGGTCGGCCGGCCGCTGCTGCCCTCCGTCTGCCTGCCTGCGCCGCCACCGCTGCCGGCCGCCGCGGCGCAGGTGCGGTCTGAGGGCTCAAGGTCACGTGATATATCCTGCGGGCTATGTTGCGCCGTATGTGGGTCATAAGCTGTTCCCACATGTCATGGGCTTCCCGCTTGAAAGCTATTAGGGGATCTTGGCCACCATAGCCGGCCAGGCCGATGCCCTGGCGCATCTCATCGAGGGCTGTCAGGTGCCCCACCCACAGCCTATCGATAGTGCCCAGCATCACTAGGCGCTCCAGGGTGCGCATGTTATCGGGACCTGTCTTCTGCTCCTTTGCCTCGTACTCCTCCTGAGCGTGGGCCAGAAGCTCCTCGACTATGGCCTCACGGGGCACGTCCGCGAAGTGGGCCTGCGTGAAGTGAGGCGGTAGCGGCATGATAGCCTTCATTTCAGTGAGCAGCCCCTTGATGTCCCGCTCTTCCTGCTGCTGGTCGGCGACGAAGGAGCCCACCACCTCGTTGATCTCCTCGGTGATCATTTCCTGGATGTTGGCCTTGAGGGCGGTTCCTTCCAGGATCTTCTGCCGCTCGGTGTAGATCAGGTCGCGCTGAGTGTTCATCACGTCGTCGTATTCGACCACGTGTTTGCGGATGTCGAAGTTATGACCCTCAACCTTGGTTTGGGCGGACTCGATGGCCTTGCTGGCCATGCGGCTCTCCAGGGGCATGTCCTCATCCATGCCCAGGCGGCCCATCATGCCTCCTACCCATTCGGGGGCGAAGCGGCGCATCACGTCATCACCAAAGGAGACAAAGAAACGAGAGCTGCCGGGGTCGCCCTGACGACCGGCACGACCGCGAAGCTGATTATCGATGCGGCGGGCCTCATGGCGCTCGGTGCCAATGATATGGAGGCCGTCAGCCTCCACTACCTTGTCGTGGTCGCTCTGCCACATCTCGCGGGCCTCTCGCCGGATGCGCTCCAGCTCCTCAGGGGGAGCGGTATCGGGGTCGATGCCCTTCTTGCGGTGGATCTCCTCGACCAGGCGGCCGGGGTTGCCGCCGAGGATGATGTCGACGCCACGGCCGGCCATGTTGGTGGCGATGGTGACGGCGCCGGAGCGGCCGGCCTGGGCAATGATCTGGGCCTCGCGCTCGTGGTGCTTGGCGTTGAGCACTTGAGGCTCCTTGAGTGGACAAACGTCATGGTATTGGCCGCACTCGGAGTAGCTGCACTGGCTGCGCCGCTTGAGCAGGTCAGCTACGTGCTCGGAGATCTCGATGGAGACGGTGCCCACCAGCACCGGCCGGCCGGTGGCATGTGCCTCCTCGATATCCTTCACCACTGCTCGGAACTTGGCCTCCGGCGTGCGGTAGATGAAATCGGAGTTGTCCTGGCGGACCATCGGCCTGTGGGTGGGAATGGGGATCACGTCCAAGCGGTAGATGGTGTGGAACTCCTCTCTCTCGGTGTAGGCGGTACCGGTCATGCCGGCCAGTTTCTCATAGAGGCGGAAGTAGTTCTGAAGGGTGATGGTGGCGTAGGTCACGCTCTCCCGCTGCACCCGCACGCCCTCCTTGGCCTCCACCGCCTGGTGAAGCCCATCCGACCAGCGGCGGCCGAACATCAAGCGGCCGGTGAACTCGTCGACGATGACGACCTCGCCATCCTTCACTACGTAGTGGTGATCGCGCTGGTAGAGAGCGTGAGCCTTGAGGGCAGCCTCCAGGAAGCGGGTCAGGCGATAGTTCTCGGGGTCGTAGATGTTCTTGATGTTCATCCACTTCTCGAGCTTAGCCACCCCTTCCTCGGTGAGGGACACCGAACGGGTCTTGTGGTCTATGGTGTAGTCCACTTCCAGCTGGAGGCGGGGCACCAGCCGAGCGAACATGCGGTAGACCTCCTCGGTCTCCTCGGCGGGGCCGCTGATGATGAGGGGGGTGCGGGCTTCGTCGATGAGGATGTTGTCCACCTCGTCGACGATGGCGTAGTTGTGGGGGTGCTCTGGCCGCTGGACGGCCCGGGAGAGGTCGACCACCATGTTGTCCCGCAGATAGTCGAAGCCGAACTCGTTGTTGGTGCCGTAGGTGATGTCGGCCAGGTAGGCTTCGCGGCGCGGCACTGGCCGCAGGTGGCGTAGGCTGGGATTGTCGGCGTTGAAGCCGGGGTCGTAGATGTAGGCGGAGTCGTGCTGGAGGCAGGCCACCGACAGGCCCAGGTTGTGATAGATGGTGCCCATCCAGGTCGTGTCTCGCTTGGCCAGGTAGTCGTTCACGGTCACCAGGTGGGCGCCCTTGCCTTCCAGCCCGTTGAGATAGAGGGGGAGGGTGGCCACCAGCGTCTTGCCCTCACCGGTCTTCATCTCGGCGCAGTCGCCCCGATGAAGGACGATGCCTCCCAAGAGCTGGACATCGAAGTGGCGCTCGCCCAGGCGTCTCTTGGCCATCTCCCGCACGACGGCAAAGGCATCCGGCAGGATGTCATCAAGGGTCTCACCGTCGGCCAGGCGCTGGCGGAACTGGTCGGTCTTGCCTCTCAGCTCGGCGTCGCTGAGGGGGGCTACCTCCTCCTCGAGAGCATTGGTCCTGTCGACCAGCGGCTGAAGCTTCTCCAGCTTCTTCTCACTGCTCTCGCCGATAACACCCTTGAGCCACTTGAGCATGACCAACCCTTACTGGAACAGCTCTCCCACCGAATGGCCGGTGTGGATGCGTCGTATGGCTTCCCCCAGCAGGGGTGCCAGAGACAAGACGGTGATATTGGGCAAACGTTTCTCTACGGGCAGGGGGATACTGTCGGTCACCACCATTTCTTTGATGGGTGCCTGCTCGATCCTCTGGATGGCCGGGCCGGAGAGCACAGGGTGGGTGCAGCAAACGTAGATGTCGACGGCTCCGTGCTGCCGTAGTATTTCCATGGTCGCTACCATAGTGCTTCCGGTATCCACTTCATCGTCCACAATGAGAACGTTCTTGCTTTTGACTTCGCCAATGATATTGACAACCTCCGCCCGCTGGTCGTTACCGAGTCGGCGCTTTTCCACGATGGCCAGCGGGGCATCCAGGCGACCGGCCACATTGCGAGCGCGCTTGGCGTCGCCCACATCGGTGGCCACCACCGTCAGGTTGGCGATGTTCTTCTCCTTGAAGTAGCGGCTGATAATGTACAGCGCGGTCAGCTCATCCACCGGGATGTTGAAGAAGCCCTGGATCTGTCCGGCGTGGAGGTCTACCGTCAGCAGGCGGTCAGCTCCGGCCGTCTCCAGGAAGTTGGCCACCAGACGGGCGGTGATGGGCACACGCGGCTGGTCCTTCTTATCGCTGCGCCCATAAGCGTAGTAAGGAACGACGGCCGTGATCCGGCCCGCCGATGCCCGCTTGGCGGCGTCGATCATGACGAATAGTTCCATCAGGCGGTCGTTTACCGGGGAGACGATGGGTTGAACCAGGAAGACATCGCGAGCGCGGATGTTTTCGCAAAAGCGCACGAAGATGTTCTCGTTGCTGAACTTGAAGACCTCGCATTGTCCTAGAGGCGTCTCCAGGTAGCCGCAGACGTCCTTGGCAAGCTCCGGATGAGCGTTGCCGCTGAATACACGCAACTCCTGATACACTACATAATCTCTCCTTGCTTCGCTCTGCTAGCCAACACCAATATAGCACAAGGGACGCGGGAAACGGTATGAAGCCAGCGAGCGAGCCTCTTGCCGGGCCCAAACGGCATGCAGGAAGAAGAAAGCCGAAAGCTATTTGCTTCCGGCCGGCGCTGGTGAGCGAGGGTTTGTCTGGTAGACAACGTAACTATACCACGAGCGAACGGTGGACGGAAAAGGATTGGAGTCTTTTAGGAATGAAGAGTTGACAAATGTGTGAAAGATAGGGTAGAATAGCTTTTTGATGGCGGGACGTATATTCCCCAAGTTTCTATTCCCCTGTTAGCTATTCAGCATAGCCGCTTGTGTGTTTCTAGCCACGAGAGGGGCCGCGGACATTAGCTGCCCTTAGGGGGTTTTTGTACATGACGACAGCCAGGGACTTTGCCCGGGAAAGGGATACTGTGTCCCAATCGATCAAGTCCTATTCTCGCATACCCGAAGTTATTCAGGTTCCCAATCTGATACTCGTACAGCTCGATTCCTACCGCTGGTTCCAGGAGCAGGGTTTAAGGGATCTGCTCGACGAGATCTCGCCGATTCAGGACTTCACCGGCAGCCGACTGGAGATGCGCTTCGGCCAGTACGACTTCGGCCAGCCCAAGTACTGCGAGGCTGAGTGCCGCGAGCGGGATATGACCTATTCCGCCCCCTTGCGGGTCAATGTTCAGCTCGTTGTCAAGGAGAGCGGCGAGGTCAAAGAGCAGGAGATCTTCATGGGGGACTTCCCCCTCATGACCGCTGAGGGCACGTTCATCGTCAACGGCGCCGAGCGAGTGGTGGTCTCCCAGTTGGTGCGCTCGCCGGGCGTCTACTTCACTCTGGAGCGCGATGCCACCAGCGGCCGCGACCTCTGCTACGCCAAGCTCATTCCTAACCGCGGCGCCTGGCTGGAATTCGAGACCAGCAACAAGGACATTGTTTCCGTCAAAGTAGACCGCAAGCGCAAGATCCCGATCACGACCCTCCTGCGCGCCATTGACGAGGATGCCCAGATCAAGGACGAGACTCAGCTGGGTACCAACGAGCGCGTCCTGGCTATGTGCAAGTCGGTGGACACCAACCCGGACCACCGCTATATTCAGGCCACTCTGGAGAAGGAACCCTTCCAGAACAAGGAGGAAGCCCTTCTGGAGTTCTATCGCCGACTCCGTCCGGGCGACCCGCCCACTCTGGAGAACGCGCGTAGCCTGCTCACCGCTCTATTCTTCAACCCTCGCCGTTACGACCTGGGCAAGGTAGGGCGGTACAAGCTTAACAGGCGCCTGGGCTACAAGAAGGCGCCGGACACTCACATCTTGGTGCCTCAGGACCTCATAGCCATCGTCCGCGAGATCATTCGCCTGAACAACGGTCAGGGCCAGCCTGACGACATCGACCACCTGGGCAACCGCCGTGTGCGCACGGTGGGCGAGTTGATCCAGAACCAGTTCCGCATCGGCCTTTTGCGCATGGAGCGGGTGATACGGGAGCGGATGACGATCACCGATCCTGAGAGCGCTACCCCCAGCGCGCTGATCAACATCCGGCCGGTGGTGGCCGCCGTCAAGGAGTTTTTCGGTGGCTCGCAGCTTTCCCAGTTCATGGATCAGACCAACCCCCTGGCCGAGCTGACCCACAAGCGGCGTCTCTCTGCCCTCGGCCCGGGCGGCCTGTCGCGCGACCGCGCTGGCTTCGATGTGCGCGACGTCCATCACAGCCACTACGGCCGCATCTGCCCCATCGAGACACCGGAGGGACCCAACATTGGCCTCATCGGCAGTCTGGCCACCTACGCGCGCGTCAATGAGTACGGCTTCATCGAGACGCCCTACCGCAAGGTGGTGCGGGAGCTGCCCAACAAGTCGCCTGATCTGGTAGGGCGCTTCCTGCGCCAGGATGTCGTCAACGAGAAGGACAAGACAGTGGCCACTGCTGGCAGCCAGGTGAACCCTGAGCTGGCGGCCAAGCTGGCCAAGCTGCCGGCCACAACCATCCCCATCCGCCCCTATGTGTCCGATCAGGTTATCTACCTGCTGGCGGACGATGAAGAGCGCTACGTGGTGGCCCAGGCCAACGAGCCCTTGGACGAAAACAACTACTTCCTGGGCAACAAGCTGGAGGCCCGTTTCGGCAGCCACTTCATTACGGCTGCGCCGGAGCAGGTGGACTTCATGGACCTCTCGCCCAAGCAGATCGTGTCGGTGGCCACCTCTCTTATCCCCTTCCTGGAGCACGACGATGCCAACCGGGCCCTTATGGGCTCCAACATGCAGCGTCAGGCCGTGCCCTTGGTGCAGCCGGAGGTGGCCTTGGTGGCCACCGGTATGGAGCGCCAGGCGGCCATCGATTCCGGCCAGGCCGTCTTCGCCGAGGATGACGGCGTGGTGCTGACCTGCACCGCTCGCCACATCCGCGTCCGGTACGACAACGGCGAGGAGAAGACCTACGAGCTGGGCAAGTTCGTGCGCTCCAATCAGGGGACGTGTGTGAACCAGAGGTCCATCGTGACCAAGGGCCAGCGGCTGGAGAAGGGCCAGCCTCTGGTCGATAGCTCCTCCACTGCCCAGGGCGAGCTGGCCCTGGGCCAGACCCTCCTCTGCGCCTTCATGAGCTGGGAGGGCTACAACTTCGAGGATGCCATCATCATCTCTGAGACCGTCGCCCGCGACGACAAGTTCACCTCTATCCACGTCGAGAAGCACGAGCTTGAGGCTCGCGATACCAAGCTGGGTCCGGAGGAGATCACCCGCGACATTCCCAACGTGGGCGAAGAGAGCCTGCGTAACCTGGACGAAGAGGGTATCGTTCGTATCGGCGCCGAGGTGCAGGCGGGCGACATCCTGGTGGGCAAGATCACCCCCAAGGGGGAGACGGAGCTGACCGCCGAGGAGAAGCTCCTGCGGGCCATCTTCGGCGAGAAGGCCCGTGAGGTGAAGGACACCTCCCTGCGGGTACCCCACGGCGAGCGGGGTAAGGTCATCGACGTCAAGGTTTTCTCTCGCGACAGCCACGACGAGCTATCGCCGGGGGTCAACAGGATGGTGCGTGTCTGCATCGGCCAGCGGCGGAAGGTCGCCGAAGGCGACAAGATGGCCGGGCGTCACGGCAACAAGGGCGTCATCGCCCGCATACTGCCGGTGGAGGACATGCCCTATCTGGCCGACGGCACCCCGGTGGATCTTATACTCAACCCCATCGGCGTGCCCAGCCGTATGAACGTTGGCCAGGTGCTGGAGACGCACCTGGGCTGGGCGGCGAAGAACCTTGGTTTCCGCGCCCTATCTCCGGTGTTCGACGGCGGCAACCCTCTCACTATCGAGGATGCCCTCGCCCGCACCTGGATTGTCGAGCAGGCCGATGCTCTCTTGCCACAGCCCAACGGCGGGGACAACTATGCCGGCGAGAACGTGGATACGGTGAAGGTCTCCCAGTGGCTTGCCGAGCGGGGTTACGACAGCCAGGCGGTGTTCGACGACGTGCGGCCCGGCCAGGCCAAGCGCGCCTGCCTGGAGCTGTGGCTGGAAGGGCAGGGCAAGAGGAAGGTGCGAGGCCTGCCAGAGAAGGATCTGGAGGCTCGCGCCGAGAAGATCCTGCTAGGGGGTGGCGCCGCTGCTCCCATCTACGGCAAGCAGAACCTCTACGACGGACGCACCGGCAATCCCTTCGACCAGCCGGTTACGGTGGGATACATCTACATGATGAAGCTGATCCACCTGGTGGAGGACAAGATCCATGCTCGCTCCACCGGCCCCTACTCCCTCATCACTCAGCAGCCTCTGGGCGGCAAGGCCCAGTTCGGCGGCCAGCGCTTCGGCGAGATGGAGGTGTGGGCCCTGGAGGCCTACGGTGCCGCTCACGTCCTCCAGGAGATCCTGACCGTTAAGTCCGACGATGTGGTGGGTCGAGTCAAGACCTATGAGTCCATTGTCAAAGGCGACGACATCCCCGTGCCGGGGGTGCCGGAGTCCTTTAAGGTGCTAGTGAAGGAATTGCAGAGCCTCTGCCTGGCGGTGGAGGTGTTGAATGAGGAAGAGGAACGAGTGACCTTGGCTGATACGTCGGCAACGGAGGTTCCAGAGTTGGGCATCAACTTGTCAGGCTTCGAGGGGGAGGATCTCCTTGGTTCTTGAGGTAAACGACTTCAATGCCATCCGTATATCGCTTGCTTCGCCGGAGCAGATTCGCTCCTGGTCCTATGGGGAGGTAACCAAGCCGGAGACCATCAATTACCGCACTCTGAAGCCGGAGAAGGACGGGCTGTTCTGCGAGAAGATCTTCGGGCCCACCAAGGATTTCGAGTGCTACTGCGGCAAGTACAAGCGGGTCCGCTATAAGGGCATCATCTGCGACAAGTGCGGCGTTGAGGTAGCCCGCAGCAAGGTGCGCCGCGAGCGCATGGGCCACATCGAGTTGGCCTCGCCGGTAACCCATATCTGGTTCGTCAAGGGCATGCCCAGCCGCATTGGACTCCTTCTGGACATGTCGCCCCGTAGTCTGGAGCGGGTTCTCTACTTTGCTCAGTTCATCGTCACCAAGGTGGACGAGGCCGCCCGTGATCAGGCCATCAAGGCTCTGCGCCAGGAGATGGAGGCAACGGCGACCGAGCGCGAGAAGCAGTACAGCGAGGAGATAGCGGCCAAAGAGCTTGCCTGCGAAGAGGCCATCGGCAAGGCGGAGTCCCAGCGAGCCAAGCAGTTGGCTCGCCTGGACGAAGAGATGGGCCGCAGTGTGGAGAGCCTCAAGAAGAAGACTGCCACCATCCAGAGGGCCATAACCAAGGGCAAGGACAAGTCGGCCTCCAAGGACTTGGTCCTGGGGGAGAGAATTATCATTGCCAAGGGTGAGACGGTCACTACCGAGGCGGCTGATCAGCTTCGCGCGGAGGCGGAGAAGCAGGTAGCCGAGCTAGAGGACCTATTCGCCCAGCGGCGCAGCGAGACCGAGCTTCTGGCCGATGCCCAGATTCAGCAGCTACGCGATGCCGCCTGGAAGGAGCTAGAGCCGCTGCGCCAGAAGGTGCAGGAAGAGCGGCAGACCATCACCGAGGAGTATTGCCTGAAGATCGAGGAACTGGAGGAGCTGAAGGACCCCATTCGCGACGATGCTGTCAGTCTCCTCATGGAGCCCAAATATCATGAGATGGCTTCGGCCTATCCGGGCGTCTTCTCGGCGGGCATGGGCGCTGAGCCCATCTTGGACATCCTTCAGCGTCTCGACCTGGATCGGCTGGTGCTCAAACTACGTCAGGAGATCCAGAACTTCAGCGGCCAGCGTCGCAAGAAGGCCACCAAGCGCCTGAAGGTGGCGGAGGCCTTCCGCAAGAGCAACAACCGACCGGAGTGGATGGTTATTGCCGTCCTGCCGGTGCTGCCGCCCGATTTGCGGCCAATGGTGCAGCTAGACGGCGGCCGCTTCGCCACCAGCGACCTCAATGACCTCTATCGGCGGGTGATCAACCGCAACAACCGCCTGAAGCGATTGCTGGAGCTGGGAGCGCCGGAGATCATCATCCGCAACGAGAAGCGAATGCTCCAGGAGGCGGTGGACTCTCTCATCGACAACGGCCGCCGTGGCCGCGCTGTGTCCACCGCCGGTAACCACAAGCTAAAGTCCCTATCGGACATGCTCAAGGGGAAGCAGGGGCGCTTCCGCCAGAACCTTCTGGGCAAGCGGGTAGACTACTCCGGCCGCTCGGTCATCGTCGTCGGGCCGGAGCTCAATCTCCACCAGTGCGGCTTGCCCAAGCGGATGGCTCTGGAGCTGTTCAAGCCGTTTGTGATGCAGGCCCTGGTAGAGCGCGGCCTGGCTCACAACATCAAGTCGGCCAAGCGGGTCGTGGAGCGGGCTCGGCCGGAGGTATGGGACATCCTCGATGAGATCATCAAAGAGCGGCCCGTCCTCCTGAACCGAGCGCCTACCCTTCACCGATTGGGCATCCAGGCCTTTGAGCCCGTCCTCGTCGATGGTAGCGCCATCGAGATCCACCCTCTGGTCTGCGCCGCCTTCAACGCCGACTTCGACGGCGATCAGATGGCGGTACACATACCTCTGTCGCGGGCTGCGGTGGCCGAGGCGCGTCAGATCATGCTATCGGCTGAGAACCTGCTCCTGCCCAGCAACGGCGAGCCTACGGTAGCTCCTACCCTGGACATCGTCCTCGGCTGTCACTACCTCACCCTGGTCAAGCCGAAGGCCAAGGGCGAGTACCGCCCGGGCATTCCCCCGCAGGGGGTCTACGGCAGCTTCCAGGAGGCCAAGCTGGCCTACGACCTGGGCCTGGTGGATCTGCAGGCGAAGGTCAAGGTGCGCGACGCAAAGACGGGCGGCGAGCTGATCGATACCACCGTTGGCCGCATCATCTTCAACGAGGTGTTGCCCGAAGAGCTCGGTCTCCGTAATGAGGTTCTGGACAAAAAGGCTCTCAAGGATCTGGTGGCGGAGTGCTACCGCAAGCTGGGTATGGAGCGCACCGCCGAGATGGTCGACGCCGTCAAGAACGTTGGCTTCCACTATGCCACCCAGTCCGGCCTAACCATCGCCATCAACGACCTGAAGGTGCCCGCGGACAAGGACAAGCTGCTGGCGGAGGCCGATGCTCGCATCGCCGAGGTGGAGCAGCAGTACGAGATGGGGCTGATCACTGAGGAGGAGCGCTACGACCAGGCAGTGGCCATCTGGCGTCAGACCACCGAGCAGGTGCAGGCTGTCATTCAGGACGGACTGGATCGCTACGGCGGCGTCTACCTGATGGCCGTCAGCGGCGCCAAAGGTAACATCAGCCAGATCAGCCAGATGGCTGGCATGCGCGGCCTCATGACTGACCCCTCCGGCCGGATCATTGACCTGCCCATCCGCTCCAGCTTCCGTGAGGGGCTGACAGTGCTGGAGTACTTCATTTCCACTCACGGCGCCCGCAAGGGGCTGGCCGACACCGCTCTCCGTACTGCCGACAGCGGCTACCTGACCCGCCGCCTGATAGACGTGTCCCAGGAGGTCATCGTCCTGGAGGATGACTGCGGCACTACCGCCGGCATCTGGCTGGCGGAGCCGTCCGAGAAGGGCGTACTTGAGTCTCTGCGGGAGCGGATCATTGGCCGCTGGGCAGCCTCCGACTTGGTCGACCCCGAGACAGGCGAACTGATTGTCGGCCGCAGTGAGGAGATCAGCGAGGAAGTGGCCGACCGTATCGAGGCCTTGGGCATCCAGCGGGTGCACGTGCGTTCGCCTTTGACCTGTCAGGCCAAGCGAGGCATCTGCGCCCCTTGCTACGGTCGCAACCTGGCCCGTGGAAAGCTGGTGGGGGTGGGCGAGGCCGTGGGCATCGTGGCTGCCCAGAGCATCGGGGAACCCGGCACCCAGCTCACCATGCGCACTTTCCACACCGGCGGCGTGGCTGGCGTGGACATCACCTCCGGCTTGCCGCGAGTGGAGGAGTTGTTCGAGGCAAGGGTGCCTAAGGGCGGGTCCCTGATCTCCGAGATCGACGGCACGGCCGAGATCGTACGCGAGGGCGACACTCGGCGCATCAAGGTGGTAAGCAGCGAACTGTACCGCGATGAATACGCTTTGCCCAAGAAGGCTGAGGTTCTGATCGAGCATGAGCAGTGGGTGGAGCGAGGGACGGTCCTGGCTCGCTTGCCCCAGCCGAAGAAGGCTAAGAAAGGGAAGGAAGAGACGCTGCCCGTGGCCGCCGACAACGAAATCAGCGCTCGCATGGCCGGTCACGTTATGAGGGATCGATCAGACCGTCTCTCCATTGTCTATGAGGAACGAGAGGAGCGGGAATACGCGGTGCCTCCCGCTGCCCGCATCCGCGTGGAGACTGGTCAGTACGTTAACGCCGGCCAGCAGCTCACCGACGGGGCAGTCAACCCTCAGGACATCTTGCGTGTCCAGGGCCCGGAGGCGGTACAGCTCTACCTGGTGGAAGAGATACAGAAGGTTTACCGTTCGCAGGGTGTGGGCATCAACGACAAGCACATCGAGGTCATCGTTCGCCAGATGCTCCGCCGCGTGCAGGTGGACTCCTCCGGCGACACCGAACTCCTGCCGGGCGAGTTGGTGGATCGCTTCCACTTCGAGGAGGTGAACGCGGAGGTGCTGGCCGAGGGCGGCGAGCCCGCCACCGCTCAGCCCGTCCTCCTGGGAGTGACCAAGGCCTCCCTAAACACCGATAGCTTCCTGGCCGCAGCCTCCTTCCAGGAGACCACCCGTATCCTCACCGAGGCGGCTGTCAATGGTGCTGTCGATCACCTTCAGGGCCTCAAGGAAAACGTTATCATCGGCAAGCTCATTCCTGCCCGTGCTCGCATCAGCGTGCCCGAGCGGCGAACAGTGGCCGAGCTCATGGCGCCGCCTGGCTTGCTGGCCGGTGAGGAAGGGGAGATTCCGGAAGGCGAACCGGTTAGCGAAGAGGCCGAACCGGAGGGAAGCGAGCCGGCCAGCGAAGAGGAGAAGCTAGAGGAGGGCGAACCGGTTAGCGAGGAAGGGGAACTGGAGGAAGGCGAGCCGGTCGCCGAGGTGGCTCAAGAATCGGCCGAGGAGCTATCCACCTTGGCCGTCGCTTCTGAGGCTGAGGCTCCCTCAGAGGAGGAAGCCTCGGCTGAAGAGCCAGAAGAGGAGCCGGCCGAGAAGGTAGATAGCAAGTAGTTGCCGTCTCTCTAGCCAGTAGTCCTGAGCTTAGCGGGCCCTGAGCGGAATCAGTCGCTCAGGGCCTATTCTCTGGCCAGCGCTAAGACATCGACGAGGGTGATCAGCCAGGCAACAGTGACGATGGCGGCGAAGGTAGTGCACCAGATGCAGATGTCCTCGATGACGAACAGCTCTAAGTACGTCAGGTAGGCAGCGAAGGCGACACCGCTCAGGGTCATGCTGAAGGCCGCCAGCGGGGCCCACTCCTCCGCCAGGGGCAAACGGGCCATCCGACTCAGCGCCAGCGCCAGAAGACCGGCGGAGAATAGCGCGCCCATCAGGGCCACCGGAATGCCAACCAGCTTCGAGTACTCGCTGTTTTCCACAGCGTCGCAACCACTCAGGCCAGCGCACATTATGGATTGGTCGGCATAGTGGCTGTAGGTAAGATAGGCCGATACACTCATGCCGGCCACGGCCAGCACGGCCAGAGCTCCCCATCTCATCAGGTCGCCCACTGGGGGCAGAACCTGAGCCTTACCCTTCTTCACTCGTTTCAACTAGCCTTGCCAGCTCATCCTCAATAGCCGTCTGGAAGGCACTGTACGACTGGGCCCCTACAATCTCGGTCTGCCCCACGAAGAAGGTAGGGGTGCCTTCGACCCCCCGCCGGCGAGCCTCATCGACATCCGCCACCAGCTTGTCCATGTAGCTTTGCGAATCCAGGCAGGCATTGAAGGAGTCCGTGTCCAGACCGAGCTCCTCGCCGAACTGTTTGAGGTTCTCGATGGTGAAGTCAACCCTGCCCGCGTTGAGGTATAGCATGTCGTGATACAGCCAGAAGGCGTCCTGCTCACTGGCGCACTCGGCGGCTCCTGCCGCGAGCGCGGCCTCTTCGCCATGAACGACGAAATGCTTGAACACCAGCTTCGCCTTGCCTGTAGCCACATACTCTGCCTCTATCTGAGGAACAGTCTCAAGAGCGGCGCGGGTACAGTAGGGACACAGGAAGTCAGAGTATTCAACGATAGTGAGGGGGGCGGCCGGGTCTCCCAGGGTGGTCCCCTGGCTGGGGATGTCGGCTGACCTTGGCGAAGGGATAATGAATTCGGAGGACGTGGTCTGGCCGTCGCTCTCCCAGGGGGCCAGACTGATGATGATCAGGACAGTAGCGACGACCGCTGCCGCCGCCACACTCGCCAAAATCTTCTGATAGCGAAGGCGGCTGCTTGGTGTGGTGGGCCTCTTCTTCTCCCGGTGCCTTGGGGGTAGCTTGGGTTCTTCCGAGACTTCGACCTTGACGTCTACGGCTACTCTGGCAGCTCTTTTCTTCTCGCGGCGCCTTCGAGCCTTTCTGCCCATGCATGACCTCTCTGGGATCGAAGATAGCAGCGCGTTCTTTCGGTGTCAACGTAATGGGGTAAGTAGGCGATCGCCCTTCTCCGGCGTTCTAGGGGACCTGCATGGGCTCCTCTAGATGAGGGGTTCGCTGACCTCGTTGCCTGCGGGTCAGCTCGTCGACCTTGGCCAGGCAGCCCTCCGCTTGCAGCCGCTGCACGCCGCATACGTTGCAGAGCTCATTGCGGCAGTCGGCGGTGGTTGCCTCTTTCGTTGTCTTCAGCCACTCCCCGCGCAGGTAGGCTTCGCTGACGCCGACATCGATGTGGGACCAGGGGAACTTCTCGAACAGCCCCCGCTCGCGATGGGCGTAGAAGGCGGGATCGAGGCCACACTCCTGGAAGGCCTGCTGCCAGCGGCCCCAATCCTGGTGCTCGTGCCAGGCATCGAACTTGCAGCCCAGCTGCCAGGCCCGTTGGATGACCTGCCCCAGGCGACGATCGCCGCGGGAGATAACCGCTTCCAGAAGGCTGTGCTCTGGGTCTTCCCAGGAGAACTCCAGTCCGGCCCGCTTGCAGCCCTTGCGCAGGAGGTCGTGCCTGACGCTCAGCTCGTCGGCGCTGCTCTGGCGAGCCCACTGAAAGGGCGAGTGCGGCTTGGGGACAAGCGTCGCAGTGCTCACCCGCACGCGGGCACGACGCCCATGATAGCGCTGGCCTATCTCCTTCACCTTTGCCGCCAGGTCGACGATTCCCTGAACTTCCTCCGGGGTCTCCGTGGGCAGGCCGACCATGAAATACATCTTGATGCTTGTCCAGCCGCGGGCGAAGGCGGCCTCCGCTGCCTGCAGGGCTTCCTCCTCGGCGATCGGCTTGTTGATGGCCAGACGCAGGCGTTGGCTGCCCGCCTCGGGGGCAAAGGTGATGGCGTGCTTACCTGGCCCGGCCACTGCCTCGGCCACCTCTACCGAGAAGGTGTCTACCCTCAGGCTGGGCAGGGAGATGATGATGCTATCGCCGAACTCCTCTTTCAGGGCTCGCACCATCGGCACGATCTGGGAGTGGTCGGTGCTGCTGAGGGACAACAGGGATACCTCGCGATGGCCGGTACTAGTCAGCACTTCCCTGACGAGGGCCATCACCTCCTCGGCAGAGCGCTCCAGTCGGGGGCGGTAGATCATCCCCGCCTGGCAGAAGCGACAGCCCTGGGTGCAGCCGCGCTGGATCTCGATGCCGGCGCGGTCGTGCACTATCTGCGCGAAGGGAACGATGGGCCGCCTGGGCGACGGTAGCAGCTTCTTGACGAATCGCTTACGGGGCCGAGGAGGTACGGCCGCATCCATCGGCCTCAGCTCGGCGACGGTGCCATCGGGATGGTGACGCACGTCGTAGAAGCGCGGGACGTAGATGCCCTCGATTGCGGCCAGTTCCCGCAGAAGCAGCCTCTTCGATCGGCCATGCCTCTCCTTGAAGCGGCGCACGCAGTTGACGATATCCAGGACAAGCTCCTCGCCGTCGCCCAGGGCGAAGGCATCGATGAAGTCGGCCAGGGGCTCAGGGTTGAGGGCGCCGCTGCCGCCGGCGATGACCAAGGGCAGGGCCCGCCGCCGCTCTGCTGCAACCACCGGCAGGCCGGCCAGGTCGAGCATGTTCAGAACGTTGGTGTAGGTCAGCTCGTAGCCCAGGGAGAAGCCAATGACATCGAACTCGCTCAAGGGATGGCGGGTCTCCAGGCTGAAGAGGGGGATGCCCTCCTGGCGCATGGCCTGCTCCATATCCGTCCAGGGGGCATATAGTCGCTCGCAGAGGACATCGTCCTTCTGGTTGAGGACCTCGTAGAGGATGGCCAGGCCCAGGTTGGACATGCCGATGTCGTATACATCGGGGTAGGCCAGGGCCACCCGCAGAGGCGTGCGGCTCCAGTCCTTGACCACGGAGTTCCACTCGCCGCCGCTGTAGCGGGCGGGCTTGCTCACCTGCCGGAGAATCGGGTCGATGTCGAAGACGGTCAAAATTTCCACCTCGCTGCGGGAAAGGCCTCTGAACTTTGATCATACTGAACCGACGGCGGGGGCGGCAACCTTGGAGGGCTTGCTCGCAGCCTCAGCAATTGCTACTATACAGCATCACTATTTCAGGAGAGGGCGTCTACATGTTCGACAAGATATTGGTGCCGCTGGATGGATCGCCCGTAGCGCAGGCGATCTTGCCCTACGTGATGTTGGTGGCCAAAGGATTCCATAGCCGCGTTATTCTATTCCATGTTGCCGAGTCCGCACTTGATCAGGAGGATCCTGAGCAGAAGACCTATGCCGATGAGACCATGGAACGCATCCGTCCCCTGGCCGAGAACTATCTGGCGGGGGTGGCCGATGAGTTTCGTAAGCAAGGAATCGATGTCGAGACCAGAGTGGTCGGAGGCCGGGCAACAGCGAAGATCCTGGAGCACGCCGAGCAGGAGAACGTTGGCCTGATTGCCCTGTCTACTCATGGCCGCTCGGGGCTGGCTCGTTGGGTGATGGGAAGTGGGGTCGACAGGATCCTGCGCGCCTGTGAGCAGCCTGTCCTCTTGGTCAGGCCACGCGATGAGGGCGGCGGTGAGACTGCCGCCCGATTGTCGAAGATCATCGTTCCCCTGGACGGGTCCAACACTGCCGAGGCGGCTCTCCCCTTAGCCGAGGAGCTAGCCAGGGCCCTGGGGCTGGAGCTTATCCTTATCCAGGTGATCGGTGTTGAGACCACTGTGCGCTTCGGCTCAATGGCGCCGGATAGCTGGTCGGTGCCCAGTGACGTCCTACAACAGCTGGACGTGGTGGCCTCTGGCTATCTCACCGGCCTGGCCAAGCAGCTTAAGAATAAAGGGCTGACGGTGCAGTGGGAGGTGTTCCGCGGCGCGGCGGGCTCCAGGATCGTGGAGTTCGCCAAGGAGACCAGCGACAGCCTGGTGGCCATGACCACCCACGGACGCTCCGGCTTCCGTCGCTGGGTTATGGGTAGTGTAGCCGACGAGGTGGTGAGGCACACGGGCGAGCCAGTTCTGGTGATCCGTCCCCATCGTCCCCGTTGATTGACACCAGGTAGAGCCTTTGCTAAATTGGGAGAAGCTAGGCGAATAGGGTGGCCGAAGTCGCCACAGGCGACACGGGGGAACCAACTGCCTGCCGACCAGCGGGCACCGGGGTGAATCTCCGACATTGTCGGAGTAGGCTAACTCCTTCAGGCCGAACCCGTCAGCTAACCTCGTAGGCATGCGAAGGAGAGGCTAGCACAAAGGGGACGAGAGGCTAGGCCTCCCGTCCCTTCGTTCGTGTTGGGCACAGGCATCAGGTCGCTGGTTGGTGAGGGAAGGCGACAGGGAGAAGCGTCCGACGTATGAAAAGCCTTCCCAATGAGAAGAAGGCGGCAATGAGGCGCAGGCAATGGGCTGCCTGGCGCTTGGAGTATACGCTTCTTATCTTCGTCGTCGCTCTGATGACCGTCTTCGCCTTTGCCTTCTTCTACTTCCAGGTAGAGGTGAGCAGGCTCAAAGACTACGGCTACGCTGGCGTGTTCATCATCAACTTCATCGGTGCTGCCTCGATGATCCTGCCTACCCCTGCAGCCGCCTCGGTGGTTGGCGGCGGCGCGATCCTCAATTCTTATCTGGGCATACCCACCTTCGTCTATGTGGGTATCATCGCCGGCCTGGCGGAGGCTCTGGGCGAATTCACTGGCTATGCCGCCGGCTACGGCAGCCGTATCGTGATCCAGGAGCGCCCGGAGTACAAGCGGATCCAGGTCTGGATGGAACGCCACGGCGTGATCACTATGTTCGTGATGTCTGTCATCCCCAACCCTCTGTTCGATGTGGCTGGCGCGGCGGCAGGGGTCGTTCGCATGCCCCTCGGCCGGTTCTTCCTGGCCGTCTTGGCCGGGAAGGTCATTAAGGATCTGTACATGGCGGCCGCGGGCGAATATGGCATCGAAATCCTGGGGGGATTCTTGAGCTAGGCCCAGGCGACTTTGACGCGTGTACGAGCGTATGTTATACTTCTCGTAGGTTATCCGGCCCTTATTATCTTGGGGCCTTCGCCGGGGGAGTGTGCGTAGGCTATCGCTCTCCAAGCTCCGCTCTATGGCGGAGAACGGCGGTCGGTGGGGAGGTATCATTCGATGCTCATTAACATCAATCTTATTTTCCGTATTTTTGGCGCCATCTTCTTTGGATATGTGGGCCTTCGTATGGGGGAGTTTCTGGCCAAGGGAGATACCGGCAATACGGAGGTGATCTTCTGGGCGGCACCGCCCGTGCTGTTTACCATCTTCGGGATCATAGCGGGGCCCCTCATCTTTCTGGGGCCCTTGCGCCGTTTCCAGGAGTGGACTAGTCAGTTCGAGCCCATCCAGTTGGTGCTGGGCATCTGTGGCCTGGTGGCCGGCCTTCTGGTAGCGGCCCTCCTGACGCCGGCCCTCGTTACCCTGCCCGGCGTCGGCGGTGTCCTTGTCCCCTTTGTGGTCATGGCCGTCCTAGGCTCTCTGGGCGTAGCGGCCATGGTCAACCGGGAGGAGCAGTTTGCCGATTTCCTCTCGCGCTACGTTCCTCTAGTGGGCAAAGGGACAGGCCCTGTGTCTCGTCAGATCGTTGTCGATACCAGCGCTGTCATCGACGGCCGCATGGCCGACATTGTCCAGACAGGCTTCATCATGGGGGCATTGGTGGTCCCCCGCTTCGTGCTGGACGAACTGCGCTACATCGCCGATTCCCCCGATGCCCTTAGGCGTAACCGCGGTCGGCGTGGCCTGGAAATACTCGGTCGCCTTCAGAAGGAATCGCCGGTGCCCTTGCGGGTTTCGGAGACTGACTTCGAGGATGCACCGGATGTGGACGGCAAGCTCATCCGGCTGGCGAAAAGTATGGGCTGCCCGATCATGACTAACGATTTCAACCTCAACCGCATCGCAGAACTGGAAGGGGTGCGCGTTCTCAACGTGAACCACCTGGCCAACGCCGTCAAGGCGATGGTGTTGCCCGGCGAGGAGATGGAGGTGCGCATCATCCAGGAGGGGAAGGAGAGCGGCCAGGGCGTTGGCTTTTTGGATGACGGCACCATGGTGGTGGTGGAGGGCGGCCGCCGCTACCTGAACGAGCAGTTGGAGGTCATTGTCACCCGCGTTCTTCAGACCGTGGCTGGTCGGATGATCTTTGCTGCGCCCAAGGCCGCCGGCCAGTAAGTCCATTAGGGCCTGCCTATGTCGGCCAGCCAGGAATCGGTGGGAGCGATCATCGCTGCTGCCGGCCGCAGCCAGCGGATGGGCGGCGGGGACAAGCTGTTCGCCGTCGTTGGCGGCGGACCCCTTCTTGCCCACACCCTCAGCGCCTTCGACCTCTGCCCCAGCGTGGAGAGGGTGGTGCTCGTCCTTTCGCTGGAGAACATCGAGCGGGGAAGAGAGCTGGTGGCCGAGGCTGGCTTCGGCAAGGTGGCCGCCGTCTGCCAGGGAGGCGAACGGCGTCAGGATTCTGTGTGTAACGGCCTGGAAGCGCTGGCGTCTTGCCAATGGGTGGTGGTGCATGATGGCGCCCGTCCGCTGGTGACCGCCGAGCTCATCGAGCGCGGCCTGGAGGCAGCGAAGGAGACGGGGGCAGCCATCGCCGCCCTACCGATCGGGGATACAGTCAAAGAAGTGGAACCAGCGGGCATCATCGGGCACACTCTCTCCAGGGGGCGGCTGTGGGCCGCGCAGACGCCCCAGGTCTTCCGCTACGACATCCTGCGCGAGGCTCACCAGCGTGCCCAGGGCGAGGCCACCGATGATGCCGCCCTGGTGGAGAAGCTGGGCTATCAGGTCAGGGTGTTCGAGGGCTCGCCTTGGAACATCAAGGTGACCACCGCTGCCGATTTGGTCCTAGTGGAAGCGCTCCTCGCTCAAGGCAGGGCAGGTTAGACATGCGGGTAGGCATTGGCTATGATATACACAGATTTGAGAAGGGGCGTCCACTCATTCTGGGGGGCGTGGAAATAGAGGGTGAGACGGGGCTGGGCGGCCACAGCGATGCTGACGTGCTCCTCCACGCCATTATGGATGCCCTGCTGGGGGCTGCGGGCCTCGGTGACATCGGCTGCTTCTTCCCGCCAGGCGATCCGGCGTACGCCGGCGCCGATAGCCGCCAACTGCTGGCCCAAACCGTCCAGATGATAACCCAGGTGGGGTACAAAGCCTGGAATGTGGATGTCACCATCATTGCCGAGAAGCCTCGCTTGGCCCCCCACATCCGTTCGATTCGGCAGCGTATCGCCGACACTCTCGACCTGGACGAAGCGAGGATAAGCATTAAGGCTACCACCAACGAGGGCATCGGCGACATCGGTCGCGGCAAGGCGATTGCCGCTCTGGCTGTGGCCCTGTTGGAGCAAAGATAGGAACAGGAATCGGTATGACCGTATATCATAGGGCGCGTTCTTCCCTGGCCGTGGCGACGTGCCGTCGCTTGGTCTGCATATGTATCGAGGGGTGCCCCGCCGTATCGGGACACCCCACAAAGGGAAAGGGACAGCCACGGACAGGAGGGATAGCCCGTGTCAGCCTTACGGAGCATTAGACGCGATATACAGGCCGCGCAGGAGCGGGACCCGGCCGCTACCAGCGCCCTAGAGGTTATTCTGGCCTACCCGGGCTTTCACGCTCGCCAACTCCACCGCCTGGCCCATTTTCTCTATGAAAGGCGTCAGCGCGTGCTGGCCAGGGTCGTTTCCCATGTCGGCCGTGCCTTCACCGGCATCGAGATCCATCCCGGCGCCGAGATCGGCGAGGGCTTCTTCATCGACCATGGCATGGGGGTGGTTATCGGCGAGACGACGCAGATCGGCGACAACTGCCATCTCTACCAGGGCGTGACGCTGGGGGGCACCAGCACCAAACGGGCGAAGCGCCACCCCACCCTGGGCGACAACGTGGTGGTGGGGGCCGGCGCCAACCTCATTGGGGCGATAAACGTGGGGAACAACGTGCGCATCGGGGCGGGCTCCGTGGTGGTCTCCAACGTGCCTGACAACGCCACCGTGGTGGGCGTGCCTGGCCACGTGGTGGCCTATCATGACCCCGGCGATGACACGATATTGAAGCTGCCCGACCCCGAGTGGGATGTCATTCAGCGGCTGGAAAGGCAAATCAGGAAGCTGGAGAAGCGCATCGCCGACCTGGAGAAGGAACTGAAGCGAGAGCCAGCCGTCAGCCAACACCAGGAGGACGCCTCTTGAAGCTCTACAACACCCTCACTGGCAAGAAGGAGGAGTTTGCTCAGGCGGACGGCCCGGTGAAGATGTACGTCTGCGGCGTAACGCCCTACGACCGCAGCCACCTGGGCCACGCCATGAGCTACATCATCTTCGATGTTCTCCGTCGCTATCTGGAGTACTGTGGCTACCAGGTACGTCACGTCCAGAACTATACCGACATCGATGACCGCATCATCGACCGCGCTAACCAGCAGGACATCTCCCCTCGGGAGCTGACCGAGCGGCTGATCGCAGAGTATGCGGCCGAGATGGAGGCCCTCAACGTCCTGCCGGCCCACGTCTACCCTCGCGCTACCGAGGAGATCCCCAACATGATCGAGATGATCTCCACTCTGATAGAGAAGGGCTACGCCTATGTGGCGGAGGGCGATGTCTATTTCCGGGTTAGCGCCAAGAAGGACTACGGCAAGCTCTCTGGCCGCACCCTAGATTCGATACGGGCCGGCGGTCGCTGTGACATAGGGCGAGAGGTGGAGCCCGGCGAGAACAAGGAAGACCCCGCCGATTTCGCCCTCTGGAAGGCGGCCAAGCCGGGGGAGCCCTCCTGGCCCAGCCCCTGGGGGCCTGGCCGTCCCGGCTGGCACATCGAGTGCTCCGCTATGTCCGTCAAGTACCTGGGCGAAACCCTGGACATCCACGGCGGCGGCGTCGACCTTGTCTTTCCCCATCACGAGAACGAGATCGCCCAGAGCGAGGCCTACACCGGCTGCCAGCCCTTCGCCCGCTTCTGGCTGCACAATGGCTGGCTGTATCTGGGCGAGGAGAAGATGAGCAAGTCTCTGGGGAACATCATCCCTATCGCTGAGGCCCTGGAGAAATATGGCGGCGACGCCTGCCGCCTGTTCGTTCTCAATTCCCACTATCGCAGCCCCTTGTCCTATAGCGAGGAGGGCCTGGAAGCAGGCAAACGGGCCGCCGAGCGCCTTCGCCTGGCTGCCCACCTGCCCGGCGAGGGTAAGGGGTCTCCTCTCGACGCTGAAGAGTTCCGTAGCCGCTTCATCGAGGGCATGGAGGACGACCTGAACACAGCCCAGGCCTTGGCCGCCCTCTTCGACCTGGCGCGGGAGATAAACCGCGGCCGCGATCAGGGCCAGTCCGTGGAGGAGGCCCAGGCAGCCCTGCGCGAACTGGCGGGGGTGCTCGGCCTGACCCTCGCCGAGGGGGAGGTAGGGCTGGCCGCTCGGCCTTTCATCGACCTGCTGGTGGAGCTGAGGGATGAGCTACGGGAGGCTAAGCTCTACCAGCTCTCTGACAGGGTTCGCGGCCGCCTGGGCGAGCTAGGCATCGCCCTCGAGGACACCGCGGAAGGCACGCGCTGGCGCCGCCGGGGCTAAGGAGACGAGCCCCCTTTTCGCTCCCTTCGGGTTCAGCTAGTCAGGGAAGCATTATCCCCTTCCCCGGCCCATTGCGTACCCCTGGGGGTTGTGCTATCATCCGTGCTTGGCCCATCGGCTGGAGATCTTGCCTGCCGCCAGGCAGGGCGCGAAAGGGGGGATTGATGCACCTAATCATTGATGGCTACGGGGGCGATGCCCACAAACTGGCTGACGCGGAGCTGGTGCGCGCGCTCTTGGAGCGGGTTCCGCTGGAAATAGGGATGGTCAAGATCGCGCCGTCCTATGTTTGTCGCTATGAGGGCCCCAAGCCTAGCGATTGGGGCATCTCCGGCTTCGTGCTCATTGCCGAAAGCCACCTCAGCGTCCATACCTTCCCCGAACGCGGCCTCCTTTGGGCCGACATTTTCTCCTGCAAATCATTTGACGCCGACCGGCTGGTGGGAGCAGTGCGAGAGGCCTTCTCCCTGCGGGAGGCGCGGGTCACCCTGCTGGGCCGGGGCTTGGAGTGCAGCGAGGTGTTGTTCCCGGCAGGTGTTCGCGAGGCATCTCCCTAGGGAGAACGGCGGGTGCATGAGCTGTTCGGCTCTTCTGTAACCCCCTTCCCCGTGGATGATAAGGTCGGTGCCGCCGAGCTGGTGCGGCGTATGGGCGGCACTGCCTTTCAGTCGCGCAAGGTGGCCCAGGCGGTGCGCATCTGGGACGCTATGCTCCAGGGCGAGGTCACCATCTTCCTGGGCCTGGCAGGGGCCATGGTGCCGGCCGGCATGCGCCCGGTGGTTGCCTATCTCATCGAGAACCGCCTCATCGACTGCCTGGTGAGCACCGGCGCCAACCTCTACCACGACCTCTACGAATGCTTGGGCTATCGTCACTGGCAGAGCGAGCAGAAGACCGATGACCGCCGCCTGGCCAGCGAGCAGGTGTATCGCTTCTACGACGTGCTGGCCAGCGAGCACGATTTCTCTGAGGGAGAACGCTTCATCACCGAGTTCTCGCTCACCCTTGACCCGTCGCGCTCCTACACCACTCGCGAGTACTTCCATCTTCTCGGGCGGGCGCTCTTGCCGGTGGCCAAGGAGCAGGGGATCCTGACGACGGCCGTTCGACAGGGCGTTCCAATCTACTGCCCGGCCCTGGCAGACAGCGTCTTCGGCCTGGCCATCGCCGACGGTCGCCTGCGCAGCGGCCTTCGCCTCACCTTCGACGTCATCGCCGATGTGGTGGAGATGGCCCACATCGCTACCCAGGCCAAGGTCAGCGGCGTCGTCTACATCGGCGGCGGCACCCCCAAGAACTTCATCCAGCAGGCGGCGGTGGCCGGTTATCTCTTCGGTCGCGAAGGGTCAGGCCATGAGTACGGCATCCAGATCACCATGGATCAGCCCGACTGGGGCGGGCTATCGGGCTGTACCTTCGAGGAGGCCCAGTCCTGGCGGAAGATGGCGGCCGATGCCACCTTCGTGACCGTGCGGGCCGATGCCACTATTGCCCTGCCGATCATCGTCAGCGCCCTGGCCGAGGGCAGCGCCCAGGCCATCCGCGACCGTCAGCGGGCGGTCATCTCCTTTGAGGGCCTGGCTGAAGCCTAGCGACAGCCGATGGCCCAGGAACGCTTCTTTCCACCCATCAACTTCGCTGCCATCCCCGAGGAGTACGCTCGGTTCGAGCGCGCCCACGTGGTGATCCTGCCCGTCCCCTATGGGAGCACGGTGAGCGGACGTGCCGGCTGCCGCGAGGGGGCGCGAGCGATCATCGAGGCCTCGGAGGAGATGGAGCTGTACGACTTCGACCTGGAGTGCGAGCCCTATCGGGTGGGCATCCACACCCTGCCGGAGGTGATGCCCCACACCGGCGACCCGCAGGCGATGGTGGAGCGGATGGCGGAGATAGTGGGCGAGCTGGTGGACGGCGGCAAGCTCGTGGCAACCCTGGGGGGCGAGCACACGCTGGCCGTGGGAGCCGTGCGAGCGTACAGGCAGCGCGTCGACAGTCTGTCTGTCCTTGCCCTGGACGCCCACGCCGACCTGCGACAGGAGTATCTGGGCACCCCCTACAACCACGCCTGCGTCCTCCGCCGTCTGTTGGACGACGGTTGCCCTCTGGTGCAGGTAGGGCTGCGCAGCGCCACCCGTGAGGAGCACGATCTTATCCGCCAGCGGAAGCTGCCCTTCTTCTCGATTCAGGCCTATCGAGCTCTGGCGGGCGACCCGCGAGAGGTTCTCTCCCGCCTGAGCGAGAACGTCTACGTGACCATCGACCTGGACGTGTTCGATCCCTCCCAGATGGCGGCGGTGGGCACCCCCGAGCCGGGGGGCCTCTTGTGGGACGAGGTGGTGGGTCTGCTGGCGGCGGTGGCTCGGGAAAAGCGAATCGTCGGCTTCGACGTGACGGAGCTGGCGCCTCGATTGGGCCCATTCGCCAACGCCCAGTTGGCGGCCAGGCTGGCCTATCGGCTCATCGGCCTGGCGGTAGCTGACCCCGAACGGCCTTGATCTGCTTCAGGTGCTCGCGGCCGTGGTCGGCCAGGAGCTGGGCGTACTGGGCTATGCTTATGAGGCCAGGCCCGCTCTCCCCAGGGCGCATGCCTGCCAATGGTCCTTCGGGGCGGCCCGTGCGCTGCCACTGCTCCTCGCTGAGGCTCTCCAGCAGGTAAGCCAGGCCGCCTGAGAAGGCTCGGAGGGCGGCCAGAGCCTGGGGCATTCTTTCGTTCTGGTAGTTGCGCTCGCGGGCCATGGCCTCCTGGTCGTACGAGGGCAGGAAGGGCTCGTCCTCGTTGAGCATGCGGCTGATGCGCTCGCCGCCGATCTCCGAGAAGTCGCGCAGGTGGCAGCAGACCTCCGTGATCGACCATTCGCCCGGCGCTGGGCGCCAGCGAACGGCGTCTTCGGAGAGGCCCTCCGCCAGCTCCTCTACTTGGCTCGGTAGGGCCCGCAGAGCGTCTATGATCTGTTGGCGGTTCATGGCTCATCCTCCCTGCGAATCCGTACTGGCCTCGTATGCCCGCAGCCGCTCTTCCACCTGCCGGCGGCTGGGGATGCCCGCTGTACCTGGCGTCTCCACGGAGATGCTGGCAGCAGCGGTGGCGAACAGGGCCGTTTGCCAGGCGTCGTCCGTCTCCAGGTAGCGGCTGAGGAAGGCGGCGGCGAAAACGTCGCCGGCACCGGTGGGGTCGATCTCCTCCGTTGGTATCGCTGGCACCTGTCGCCAGCGTCCCTCGCTCCACAGGCGAGCACCTCTGGCTCCGCGTGTAAGCACCAGGAGGGGCACCTGCGTGGCCCAGCGAGCCAACGCCTCCTCCGTCTCCGTGGGCAGCAGGTCCTCCTCGGATACAAACAAGGCCCGGCTGCGCTCCAGAAGGACGCGCGGCTGCCAGCGGCGGGGCGACGTCTGCTCCACGCGCCCGTCGGGGAGGACGGTGCGCAGCCAACCCTGGGGACAGATGGCCAGCAGGGAGCGGGGGAAGCAGCGGGCTATCTCTTCCTCCACCTCGCCTATCAGCGGCCCCAGCAGAACGATCTTGGCCTCTCGAAACTCCGGGGGCACGTCGCTGGCGGCGATCGTTCCTGCTTTGGCCCAAACGTATTGAAGACGCCCCTCAGGGCCGTAGACGTTCTCGAAGACGGTGGTCTCCTCCGATGGGACCAAGCGGACATCGATCTCGGGCAGGAGCAGCGGTAGGTCCAGATCGCTGGCGGCGCTGGTAAGGACAGCCGTACGCAGGCCCAGCCTGCTGGCGGTGAGAGAGGCGTAGGCGGCACAACCGCCCAGTCGCCAGCCTTCGGCCAGCTTGTCCCTAGCCAGGTGGCCGATGACCAGGAAATCGGGTGCCCCCATCGGCCTGCCTAGGTCGAACGGCGCTTGAGAGAGATGGCGACCTTGCGGGTCTCTCCGTCGCCAAGGCTGAAGCTGGTGATCTGGGAGTCTTCGGCCAGGGCTAGGTGGACGATGCGCCTCTCATTGGCGGGCATGGGCTCCAGGGTGATCGTGCGACCGGTGCCCTTGACCTTCTCGGCCAGGCGGAGGGCCAGGCCCTTCAGGTTTTCCTCGCGGCGGCGTCTGTAGCCCTCGACGTCCACGGTGACCAGCGCCTTCGACTTGAGCTGTCGGCTCACCATGTGGTTCACCATGTACTGAAGGGAGGCCAGGGTGGAGCCGCGTCGGCCGATGAGGATGCCAAGGTCTTCGCCGGTTACGTCCAGGACGGCGCTCGCCCTTCCCATTCCATCGCCGGGGGTCTCGGGCAGGCGGGTTGTCACTTCGCCGTCGATGCCCGTGAGCTCGAGCAGACGCTGCAAGAACTCGATGGCCATCTTGATGGTGGGGCTGTCCAAGTCGACCTTCTCTGTGGTGCTCGGCCTTACCAGGACGCGGGCATTCTCACCGCCGAGGCCAAACAGACCGGTACGTCCGGCCGTGATAATCTCTATCTCAACCTGGGACCGGTCGAGCTGCAGTTGCTCCAGGGCGGAGGCTATGGCTTCATCAACGGTTTTTCCGCTTGCCTCTACTTCTTCCATGTCGCGACCTCTTCTTGCGCTTACTCTCCGTAGGCAAAGCGTCTTCGATAGGCTGCTCTGCCCGCTCTTTCTCTTCCGGTGGCGGCTGCGCCCGACGGCTGGCCTGTTGGCCGGCCGGCGCAGCGGACGGCGGCAGGATGACGGTGCGCCAGTTGATCTGGCGTGGGCCGTATACGAAGGAGTACATGATAACACCCACTATGTTGCTCATAGCCCAGTACACGCCCAGGCCGCTGGGCACCTGGAGGGTGAAGAAGGCGAACATGAGGGGCATCATCCAGAGCATCATCTGGTTGGTGGATTGGGTGCGAGGGTCGGTGGTCGGTGGGGTAGCCAGCCGCTGCTGAACATAGGTGGAGGCGAACACTATGAGGGCCAGGATCCAGGTTGTATCCGGCTCGCCTAGGTCCATCCAGAGGAAGTTGTTCTCCAGGGGCACCGCCTGCTCGATGTAGCTCCAGGGGTACAGCCGCTGTGATAGGCCCACAACGCTCTCGGGCGTTCCACCCACTGTGATCCTCAGGGCTTGATAGAGGGAGATCCAGATGGGGAACTGGACGAGCATGGGCAGAAGACAGCCTAAGGGGTTCACTCCCGCCTCGCGGTAGAGCTTCATCGTCTCTTCCTGGCGACGCTTGGGGTCCTTGTACTTCTTCTGGAGTTCCTGAACCCTGGGCTGAAGGGCGGACAGCGCGCGCGATGAGCGTATCTGGCGCATGGTAAGGGGCATAGTGATCAGGCGCATCACCAGGGTGAAGAGAATGATGGCCACCCCGAAGTTGCCCATGACCAGGTTGTTGAGGACGATCAGGGCGTTGGTTATGGGGTTGACGAAGACCAGATTCCACAGAAACACGCCCCAGTCACCTCACTCGGTCAGCTCTAACAGGGCGGTCTTGCCGTCCTTGTCCACTATGAACAGGTCGCCGCCCTGGGCGCTGATGTAGGCCGTCGCTTCCTGGCCCAACGGATCGGACAGGATAGTCTTGTCCAGCTCGATCGGGCCCCAGACCGCCTGCCCGTCTTCGGGATCTAGACCGGAGATGTTGCCCTTGCGGTTGGCGATGAGCAGCACGTCGTCGAGGAGAAGGGGCGCCGCCCGCACGGGCTCCCCCGTATCGAAAGGCTCCTCCCACTTGGGCGTGCCGTCCTTCACGTCCAGAGCGTAGACCTTTCCATCCAGGGAGCCAGCGTAGACGGTGTCCTCCAGGACCAGCGGGCGCGTCCAGAACCAGTTATCGGCCTTGAAGGCCCACTTCTGTTCGCCGCTGGCGACATCGAGGGCGCGGAGCCTGCGGTCCAGCCCGCCCACCAGGAGGGTGCCGTCGACGAGGACAGGCGTGGAGGGTAGGCCACCGTCGGCCTTGAAGTGCCATATCTCCTCGCCGCTGGCAGCATCCAGGGCGTAGGCCTTCTTGTCCATGGACGCCGCGTAGACGACGCCATCGGCCAGCAGGGGGGTGGCCCAGATGCTATCGCCGCTCTTGAACTGCCACTGTAGGTCGCCGGTTTCAGCGTCGAGAGCATACAGCTTGCCGTCGTCCGAGCCCACGTAGACCACGCCGTCCTCGACGGCGGCGCTGCCTACGATCGGGCCGCCGGTCTCTCTCTCCCAGGAGATGTCGCCGGTGGCCAGATCCAGGGCGTAGAACCAGCCGTCGTAGGCACCGAAGTAGACTGTGTCGTCAGCCACCAGCGGCGTGCTGTAGATGGCCAAGGGCTCGATCTCGCTGCCGTCGGGGTGCTTCTGGTCCTTGGGAGGGAAGCGCCAGATCACGCTGCCGCTCGAATCCTCGATGTCGATGGCGGCCAGCTCTCCTCGACCGATGCTGGCCACCAGCCGGTCGTCTGCCAGCGTCGGCCCTGCCCAACCCTCGGGCCGGGCGATGCGAGCGCACGCTGTGGCAAGAAAGAGGGTCGCCAGCACCAGCAGCAGGAAAAAGGGCGACCCTAAGAGCTTCTGAGTTCGAATTTTACTCCTCCTGGCAGAGGCGACGTTCGAAAGCTCGCCTGTCCGACTTGGTCGATGGGCTTAGGGAACGGGGTCGTAGCCGCCGGCGCTGAAGGGATGGCAGCGAAGAAGACGCCGCAGGGCGAGCCATCCGCCCCTTAGCAGACCGTAGCGCTGGACGGCCTCGTGGCCATACTGGGAACAGGTGGGGAGGTAGCGACAGGAAGGCGGCATCGTCGGGGAGATGTGCCGCTGGTAGAAACCGATGGCTGTCAGGACTGCTTTTCTCATCGTTCCTCCCCTGCCTGCTGTCAGACAGGGTCAACCCCGTCCAAAAGGCGAGCGCGAGATAGTAGGTTGACTATCGCCTCTTGTAACTCGTCATAGCTTGCCCCGGCAGCCAGAGGTCGTGCCACAAAGATCAAATCCCATCCCGGCTGGACGGGCTGGGCACGCAGCCCCTCTCTCAGTCTTCGCTTGAGCCGATTTCGTACCACGGCCTTGCCCACGCGCTTGCTGACAACGAATCCGCAGCGGTGGTGAGGCAAGTCGTTGGGCAAGGCACGCAACACCAGTAGTTGGTTGGCCCAGGCGCGACCCTTTTGATAGACACTAACGAAATCCTTCCGTGCCCTCAGCCGTTCCCTCTTGTTCATATGGCCGCAGCTTATGGCGGTAGGCCAAAGCTAGACAGCGAGACGCGTACGTCGCCTTAGCCGTCGGCGCTTGATTACGTGGCGACCGCCGCGGGTGCTCATGCGAGCACGGAAACCGTGCTTGCGCTTTCGAGGGATTCGTTTAGGCTGATAGGTTCGCTTGGGCACAACTCTCTCCGCTGCCTTAGGCTGCCGCCATTATACTTCAGGGCTCGCGATGGGGTCAATTGAATTTGTCTCAAGACAGGGAGGTCGTCTACGACTCCGAGATGGGGAGGAGGGTGGGTTGGCTGGCGCCGCCGTAGAGAAAGCGGTACATGGCGTAGTTCTCCAGCACCAGCTTCACAAAGCTGCGCGTCTCTGTGAAGTCGATGATCTCGGCGAACAGGTCCATGTCCCCGGCGGGAACGCTCTGGAGCCAGCGGCTGGCGTTGCCCGGGCCGCCGTTATAGGCAGCCAGGGCATAGAATAGGTTGCCTTCGAAGAGATCGAGCTGGCTGCGCAGATAGTGCGCGCCGAACCGGATGCCCACCAGCGGCCGCAGCAGGTCTTGAGTGGAGAAATCCTCGATGTTCAGTTTCTGGTTGATCTCCGAGGCGGTGAGAGGCATAACCTGGGTGAGACCGAGGGCGCCAGCGGGAGATGCGGCAGAGGGGTCGAAGAAGCTCTCCTGGCGGATGAGCGCCAGGAGGAGAAGGGGCGATAGGCCGGTTTCCGCCGCTGTGACATCGATGAGAGGCAGGTAGTCAGCAGGGTAGGCCAGCTCCAGAACGGCCCGTGGAGCCTCCTCCAGAGGGCTGTCAGCGCTCTTCAGCAGCTCGCTGGCGGCGTGGGCTGTCAGGTGGGTTAGGTCGAAGTCGTGGAGGGCGCGGGCCAGGCGATAGAGGCCCCAGGGCTGCGATCTGCTTTGGTCGATGAGCCAGAGGAGCTCGTTGGCCGCCTCTCGGTTCATGCCCAGCCGGTGGAGCTCCAGGCCTCGCTGCCAGGTCGGCAGGCCGAGGGGCGACGGGTCGGCTGCCAAGGCCTCCGGCCCCCGGAGGGAGGCTAGCCATCCTTCGGCCGCATCCCAATCAGGGGTGGCCACGGCTGCGGCCTCGTCGGGCTCGACCGGAGGGGCGACGGCAGCCTGGCCTGCAAGCCAGGCCTCGGCTCGCAGGCCGTAGAAGCTGGCGGAGGCGTCCTCCAGCGCCTGCTGGAAGTGGGCGGATGCTCCCTCGCTGTCACCGAAGAAGGTCAGATCTGTCTGCCCCAGCCAGAGATGGGCCTGGGCTGAGCGCTCGGAGCCGGTGAAAGCGCCCAGCATCTCCTCCCAGGCGGCGCTGGCCGCCGTCGGATCGCCGGCCTGATAGGGAATCAGGCCGCTGAGGAAGGCCGCCCTCACCGCCCAGGGGGAGTTAGGGTA
>LJUA01000032.1 GCA_001303545.1 Dehalococcoidia bacterium SM23_28_2 | reverse complement strand
AGGCCGTCCCCGAGATCGGGCCCTCGGCGGTGATCGTCGGCGGCGTCAGCTCAGCGTTGCCCCCGTTCACATTATCGATCCCCATGCCAGCGTTGGAGTGAATGGAGTTCCCGCGTATGCTGTTCCCTGTGCTCGTCGCTAGGATCACGTGCACCCCCCGCTTACCGTTATAAGCGATGGTGTTGCCTGCCCCCGCTGCCGTTCCGCCGACCTGGGTGTTCTGTGTCGAGATGGAGACGCCATCCTCCGAGTTCCCGAGGGCGATCATGCCCGTTATGTCCGTGCCGATGAAGTTGCCCTTAATCACCGATCCCGATGAGCTGCCGCCGATGGTGACGCCCTTCCACCCATTGGCGCAGATGACGTTGGCCGCCTCTGGTACCGTTCCTCCGACAGTGGTGTAAGGCGAATCGTTGACGTGGACGCCGATCGTTCCGTTGCCCAAAGCGACTGTCCCCGTGATGTCTGTGCCAATCAAGTTACCCTGAACGATGGTCCCCGAGTTGCCGCCATACATGCTAACGCCGTACTGACCGTTCGCCGAGATAAGGTTGCCCGCTCCTGGTGCCGTCCCCCCGACGGTGGTGTTCTGGGAGTAGGTCAGGCAGATGCCCCACCTGTCATTCCCGAGGTCGGCAGTGCCCGTTACGTCGGTGCCGATGCGGTTCCCCTGGATCACCGTCCCAGATGAGCCTCTAACCTGGAGACCCATGCCGTAGACGCCCGGGCCGGTCCGGCCGAAACTGGTGGCCGAGATCACGTTTCCCGCTCCCGGCGCCGTCCCGCCGATGATGGTGTCGCTTCCGCAGGCGACGTCGACGCCGTCTTGATCATTGGCCAGCGCAATAGTTCCGCTGGCATCCGTCCCTATGAGGTTACCCTGCACCACGTTCCCCGTGGCGACACCGCTGCCGCAGCCGTAAATCAGCAGCCCACGGAAGTTGCCGGAGATGACGTTGCCTGCACCCGGCGCTGTCCCGCCGATCGTATTGGCGTGGGCGCTCTCGATTCGTATTCCATGGTTGCCATTGCCGAGCTTCTCGACACCGTCCCGGGACGTGCCGATATAGTTGCCCTGGACGAGATTCTCCGTAGCACCGCTTCCCCAGATCCCGATCCCATCCCAGTCATTCCCCGAAATGAGGTTGCGCTCCGCCGCAGAAGTACCACCGATGATATTGTTCGAGCTTTCGTCGATGTACACGCCATGGCTGGTGTTCCCCAAGTCAAGATAACCGGTCGTGTCCACACCTATGAAATTGCCCTGGATGACGTTTCCACCCTGATCACTTAGTACAATGCCGTCGCCCCTGAAGCGGTTGATTACAAGCCCGCGGACGGTGCTGCCGCCGCCGACGATCCGCAGCCCATCAGCGTTTGTCCCGATGGCCGCCCCGCTCAGCTCGATGATAGGGCTGCCGGCATAACCCGGTTGTGTGGTCCCGTCGATGGTCACAGGGGCGGTGATGTCCGGCAGGGGGCTCAGCGGGGCGATAGTCTTCGGGCCACCGATAGGGATATCGAACCAGATACGGTCCATGCCGGGGCTGGCGTTCGCTGAGATGATAGCCTCCCGCAGAGTGCAACTCATCGTGTCACAGGCGCCGGCCAAATCGAGTGGCGAGTTGACGATGATGGTCGGCTCGTCCGTGACCAGGACCGCCACGGTCAACGTGTTGTTCGCGGTGTTGTCCTCTCCCGCAACGGCGTCCGCGGTTCCGGTCAGGGTATAAGTGTCCAGAGCAGCGCCCGCCGTGTCCCAGGTGAAGGTGAGCGTGGTGGAGGCTCCCGGCGCCAGATCGGCCAGTTGGGGAGAGCCGCTGATGCTGCCGACGCTGGCAGCGAGAGACACGCTGAACGTCTCGCTGAAGTCGCCCGGGTTCGCGGCAACCAGATCGACACTCACGCTCTCACCCTGCACGACGGCGGTTGGCGCGCCGACCGCCGACACCGCCACATCGTGCACGGGCGGCCTCACTGTCACCGCAGTCGAGAGCGAGTTGTCGGCCGTGTTCACCTCCGACTGAGGAGAGCCGCTGACGCTGCCGTCACTGGCTGTCAGAGAGAGGGTGAAGGTCTCGCTGAAGGTGCCTGGATTAGCCGCAGTGACATCCACATCAACAATGCTATCCTGTAGGACGACGTCCGGGGCATCGATGGCCATCACCGCTACATCGTGCTCGGGGAGCCTCACTCTCACTACAGCCGATCGGGAGTTGTCGGCGCTGTTCTCTTCACCAGGGATGACAGAGGTGGCCGCCGTAAGGGTATAGTCACCGGCCGCTAAGTCAGCGGTGTCCCAGCTGAAGGTCAGCGTCGTGGAGGAGCCGGCTGCCAGGGTGACCGACTGAGGAGAGTCACCGACGGCACCACCGCTGGCCGTCAGCGAGACGGTGAAGGTCTCACCAGACGTGCCCCGGTTTGCCACACCTACGGTCACCCCCACTAGATCTCCCTGCACGACAGGGGTGGGAGCATCGACGCTGGTAACCGCTATGGCGTGCGCCACCAGGGGCCAGCGATAGAGCAGCGGTTCCTCATAGGAGTCAGGGTCACCGCTAAAGCCGGCGGGGCCGTCTTGAGGAGCACCAGCGGCGACGACCCGACTGCGGACGGCAGCGGAACCGGTAGCATCGGTGGGTTTGCCGTGAACTAGTATGTCCAGCGCAGCCACGCCAGCCACGTGCGGCGACGCCATGCTGGTGCCGCTCATGGTCGCGTATCCGCCTTCTTTGTAGGTTGAGTAGACGTTGACACCGGGGGCGGCGATCTCTACCAGCGAGCCGTAGTTGCTGAAACAAGCGAATATGTCGTCGCCCGTCATCGTACAGGATCCCTGGTACGTCTGAGGGTTGAGGCCTCCCGGCTCTCCGTCAAAGTCGGCGATTGCCGAGGTAGTCAGCACATCTGGGCAGTTGGCCGGGCTCTGAAGGCCGGCGTCCATGGCCTTGTTCCCAGCGGAGACCGCGTAGACCACTCCGGCCGCCGCTGAGTTGGCGATGGCGTCACACATGGCAGAGCTGGGGCCACCGCCGAGACTCATGTTGGCCACCTCGATAGTGTCAGCGTTGGACGTCACCCAGTCCACGCCGGCGATGACACAGGACATGTAACCACGGCCGCTCTCGTTTAAGACCTTGACCGCCCAGAGTCGAGCGCCCGGAGCTACGCCCACGACCCCGATGTCGTTATCGATGGCGGCGGCGGTGCCTCCCACGTGCGTACCATGACCGTGGTCGTCCGCATACGAGCCGCCGCTGCAGTCTTCCCCCACGAACCGAACGCCGCCGGCAACGCGCAGATCAGGATGGTCGAGTTGTATGCCGGTATCGATGATTGCGATGTCGATGTCCAGGGAGTCATCGATGCCGTCGATTTTCGAAGCAGGGTTGAGGTCGGCATCGATGCGGTTGATGCCGTTGGGCAGAATCTGGGAGCCGCTGGCGCGGAGGTCGTCCACCGTGACGATGCGATCTGGCTCGACGGACAAAACGGAGGGGTCAGCGCGAAGGCGACGAACTTCCTTATCGGAAAGGCGGCCAGCGAATCCCCTCAAGGCAAACTCGTACACCATCTGCGGCCGCAGGTTATTCCGAGCCGCCACCGCCCTAGGCGAGCGTGACTCCTTGAGCAGCACGATGTAGCGGCCGGGGATAATGTCGCCGTCGGCTGCGGCCTCAGGGTGACCGCCTGCGGTAGGGCTGAGAAGAAGCAAGAGAACCCCAAAGGCAACAGCGCCTAGCGATAGAAGTTTTCTCCTGGGGAACTTTGGCATGGATCCGTCCTTAGGCTCTAGACCCATGAGCAGTAGAACCTACCAGAACATCGAAGGCCGACCATCGCATGCGATCGCGCCTCTCCCCAAGCCGGCGTATCGAGACGGGAGCCTACGAAAGCGTGTAGGGCTATGCCATGATATCCCACGATGGCCTGTCTGTCAACGGTAGGCCACACGGTCCGGCCTGTACGGCGTCCCTCTCGCCGACGAGGCGCGCTAATGCTCCAACTCAACTTCCCTCCGCGTCCTGCCCAACAGGTGGGCTGAGCACCAGCCGGAAACCGTCCTCAACATCCGCAACCGCTACGGAGTATCCCCTGCTCCTGGCCAGGCGCGATACGTTCTCCCTGGAGACCGAGCTCTCCACCAGCACGCCTATTGTTTCCGCCGGATTTTCCTCCATGGCCTTCTTGGTTTTCACCACCGGGATGGGGCAGGAAAAGCCCCGAACGTCGACCTCAATCATTGCTGCCCTCCTGTCGCGCAGCAGACCCCGCTCCACTGGCAAAGGTGCTCTTTGAACACCGCCTGAAGCTGCTCGACGATCTGCCGTACCCTGGTAGCCGGAGTGGCCCCTGCGAACTTGCCCGCCATCCGGTTCGACCTCGCGGCGATTATGGCCGCCTCCTGCGGCTCCAGCCCGGCATAGAGGAAGGCCGCTACAAGACCGGTGATGGTATCCCCTGTCCCTCCGACCGCCTCCAGCGCAGGCACGTCAGGCTCGTCCACGGTAGCCACAATACCCCCACCGTCCACCACATAATCGACCGCTCCCTTGACCAGAAGTAGCCTGGCCGCGTTCTTGTGGCGGTAGGCGGCAGCGACCAGGTCCGGAGTCTGGCCTATGTCAGCGTCGAACAGGTGCCTAGCGATGTAAGCGGGATGGGTAGCATCGGGATCGGCCAGAAATGCCATCTCAGCGGCATCGGGCGTGAAGACATCGAAGCGTGAAGCCAAGCCAGCCGCCTTGGCGGCGTACATCGAGCCCGCGTCGGCGATCATCAGCACCTTGCGGGGGCCTCTCTGGACGGACTCGCACAGCCTGTTCATCAGGGCCATGGCCACTACCTGGGGAGAGATATCACCCACCTTCTCGATGAGATACTCGTAGATCTCCCGGCTGCCCTTGCCCTGCCCGGTATCCCCCGCGACTAGAACCTGGGGCGCCTCCAGCTTCAAGTAGTCGGCCACAGCCAGCGCGGCGCTGATCATCGCCCCCGTGCCCTGAGCACAGGGGATGCGGCGCCCCTCGACAACCAGGTCATCCCCTTCGAGCGCGGGCCGCCCCATGGTCAGAGGAAGGCCCCTTATGGGTACAGTGCCGGCAATGAGCATCATCGCTGCTCACCTCCCTGCCAGAGGGCCAGGCACTCTTCGAGCGCTCGGTCCAACATCAGGGCACAGAGGGTGAAGCCGATATCCCTCGGCCGCGCGACATCGCTGAGCCTCCTGTCGATCAGCTCGGAGTGCAGGAAGGGGATATCGGGGCAGCCTCCGCCTGAGACGTTGACAATGACCCCGCTAGCCTTGTCGAAGGATCTCCAGTAGCTCCGAAGTGCCAACCCTAAGGGGAGCAACGCTGACATACGCGGCATCCTTCTCCTTCAGCGCCCGCTCGATGCCGGGCTGCTCCACCAGGTTTATCTCCAGCGCTAGGTCACAGCCTCTGCGCAACTCCGGCGGTGGAGCAACGAGCTTGACGGCGTAGCCTGCCTTCCTGAGCACCTTCTCCGCCGTCATCGCATCCTGTACGTCCTCGAAGAGCACCAGCCCTCCGCCTTCAGAGGAGGGCTTCTTTCGTCTTAGAAACGCCATAGCAGCCCACCCCCTAGGCCTCGTCCGCAGCGGCCGTCTCTGCCCTGGGGAAAGCCCTCTTCCACCAGGCCGCCAGCCACGCTTTGTCCATCGCCGCAAAGCCGATAGTTGCCGCCACCACCAGGCCGATAACCACCGCCTCCGGCCCGTACGGGCTGACGCCGGTCGGCGAGCTGGCGAGGCTGAAGTTGTGGGCGAAGGCCGCGCCGGTGAACATGCCCAGCACGAACACCGCCGCGTCGCCGTCACCCTCGCCAGACATGAAGAGCTGCCTACCAGGACACCCCCCGGCAAGCGCGAAACACAGCCCGGCAAGCACCATCCCCATGAAGTTCCACAAGTGGTTATCGTGGGCCACCGGCTGGTCGGCGAAGCCAAGGTTCAGCAGATCCTCATTGGTAAAGCCGCTGATCACGGCATTGGTGACCACTGCCGCGGCCAGCAGGGCGAGGACTCCGCTCAGCAGATGGGTATCCCTGACCAGGACGACATCGCGGATGGCGCCCATGGTGCAGAAGCGAGTGCGCTGCGCCAGCACACCCACCGCTATTCCCACCACCAGCGATATCGCCATCGCAGCGTGCAGCGCCCCCGGCCCCGCGATGCTCTTGAATATGGGCCCGATGGGGTTGCCGTCGGCGTCCCGCCCGAACTCAGGCGTGAAGACGACAAGCAGCAGCAGGCCGATCATGGCCGCCGGCAGCATCAAGCCGATGACGAGGGGAGCGCGCTGGGCGCGGCCCAGGTTGTAGCCGCCGCGGATGAAGAACGCCCCCAGGGCCACGCCGACCACCAGTCCCGATAGGCCCAGGATGGCGTTCAGGTCGCCGCCCGCCAGGCGAAGCAGGGCACGCCAGGGACAGCCCAGGAACACCAGCGCCCCGATCATGGCGAACACGCCGAGGGCAAAGCGGACGATCGGCGCCGAACCGGCGCGCGGCCTGAACTCTCGGAACGCGACCGCGGCCAGGAGCGCCCCCAGCACAAAACCGATTATCTCCGGCCGTATGTACTGGACGGCACTCGCTCTGTGCAGGCCGAGGGCTCCGCTGATGTCGCGCTCGAAGCAAGCGACACAGATGCCCATGTTCTTGGGGTTGCCCCAGTACACCAGCAACGGGGCGAGGATCCCGATGACAGCTCCCGTAAAGATGATCCCCCAGCGTGAGGCGAAGAAGCTGTTCAGTTTGGATAAATAGTCGGTCACTACCGATTTCCCCTCTCAGAGATGCCAGGCAAGTGGACACCATCGTCCGCTGGTGAGGAATAGAGCCTGTCTCCATACCCATGCCAGGCATACGATGAGCCCAATACCTGGCGCTGGGCGGGATCTCGAGAAGCCTCAGGCCATCACCCTGCTAAGGTGTGCCCGGCTCTGAAGAGGTTGTGTCTTCGGAGTGGAGGCGACAGCTAGGCCACGATGGGAACAGAGGCTACTCGAGCAGATGACTGGCGCAGAACCTGCGCCAGGCCCGCCGGGCGCTCAGCGCCGCCTCAGACGAAGCGTTGTCGCGGGACCATCGTCATCGCTCTCACCTCCTTCCCTCTTGCCTAGAACTAACCCCTCAAGTGAGAGGCCCTAGAGAGATTATCGGCGCCACCGACGTCTGGATCAAGCGTCGCCCTGCAGCAGCCGACCTCCCCCAGCAGTCTGTGGGCCTCCTCTAGGTCGGCCTCCGTGTTGATGTTGAAGAAGCTAAGGTGGCGTGGGTCGATGCGGTCGATCGTCTCTTCGCCCACGTAGCGCACTCTGACCGCCTCGAACAAGGGAGCGATCTTAAGCTCGCCCGCCTGCACCATCCGCTCCATGGGGCCGAGGCAGGCCTTGGAGTACAGCGCGTGAAGGGGTTCAGGCTTATCCCCCAGGCGAGGGATCACCGCGTCCACGTCGCTGCTTTCCTCCATCAGATAGCACAGAAGCTCAGGGTTCAGGAAGGGCATATCACAGGCCACGACCAGGCTCCACGGCTCGGCGGAGGCGTCAACGCCGCTGAAGATGCCCCCCAGCGATCCTCGGTCGGGGTAGCGGTCGCTCACCACCCGCACCTCGGGCGGCAGAGCCAAGGACGCCGCCTGCTCCGGCGAGCCCACGACTACCAGCACCTCGCTTGTCAGAGGAGCAACCCTATCTATCACTCGCTCGATGAGGGGCCTACCGCCGATACGCTCCAGCGCCTTGTTCCTTTCCAGGCGCCGGCTGACGCCGCCGGCCAGGATCACACCGCTGACCTGAATCGAACTGCCCATGTCCTCGGATTCCCAGGAGCCACTGGCGACTCCGCCCGCCTGTGGCCCGGCGCATCCGGCCCCACCAGCTCCCACAGGCCCAGCTCCTGCAGCTTTGCCTCCGGGATCAGGCCGTCCGCTGTCCATCCCCGCGCTCGATAGTAGGCAGCGACCATCAGGTCCAGCTCCGCCTCGGTGAGACCTACCCCTCGGGCTGCGCCGCTGGGCAGCGCATCGGCCAGGATGCGTGGGGGAAGAGTGTCGTCCTCCCGTTGCCACCCCTCTCGGATGTTGAACGCCTTCCTGAGATTGACGATCCTCTCGCCGGCCCGCCGCAGAGCTTCAGCGCTGATATCGAACCCGGTGACCAGATTGTAGATATCGGCCGTCTCAGCATAGAAATCGGCGAAGCAGCTTCGAATGAACTTGCACAGAGCCAGGGAGTCCAGAACCGCTTCCTGATCCTCCCCTTCTGCCACAATGAGTCCTCGACTTTCGTCCGCCTCGAACCGATCCACCAGTTCCGCCACATCCGCCTGATAGGCAGCCGAACGGTTATGGCAGGCCCCCCTGGTGGCGATCGCCAGCCCGAGAGCCGCAGTCTTCAGGCTCCTCGGCTCGTAGCCCGGCATCTCCAGCCCTTTGACCTGCATGGCCCATTGATCGGAGCCTCCGCCGACCTGAGCAGCGGCCCGCTTGCTTCCTTCCGCCAGCAGGCTGCCAAGGCCCTCCCTGCGGGCGATCTTCTCGATGGCCGGCAGGAGCGCGGAGCCATCGCCGAACCTGAGGTCCAGTCCGTCGGTGTCGCCACGGCTGAGCAGGCCACGCTCGAAGCACTCGATAGCCCAGGCGATCGTGCCACCAGTGCTGATCGTGTCCAGCCCCAACTGATCGCAGAGAGCGGCCGCGCGGATGACGGCGTTCGGATCATCGATGCCCAGCAGGGGGCCCAGAGCGAACAGCGTCTCGTATTCAAGCCTCCCTCTGGTCTCCGCCGACCCGCCGTTCAGCGTCCGATACAGACGAGTGCAGCCGACAGCACAGGAGGCGCAGCCGGAGACTGCCGCCAGATGCCGCTGCTGGAGCTGCCTCCCGCTTATCTGCTCCGCTCGCTCAAAAGTGGAGCGACGGAAGTTGTGGCTTGGCAAGGCCGCCAGACCCTGAAGGAGAAGAAGGTTCGCCGACGTCCCTTCCCGCCGGTAGCGGGCGGTCGCCGGGCCGAGGCTGCGCTCCGTCAGCCTCTGGACAATCGCCTCCAGTTCGGCCGGTCTGGCCACACCGACGCGTTTGCTCCCGGCTACGGCAATGGCCTTCAGCCGCTTGGCCCCCATCACCGCTCCGTTGCCCGTCCTGCCAGCGTGACGGCCGTCGTTGCTGACGGTGGCGTAGCGCACCAGGTTCTCGCCCGCCGGGCCGATGGCGGCCACCCGCAGGTGCTGCCCGAATTGGCGGCGAACCGCCTCCTCCGTCTCCCTCGTCCCCTTGCCCGCCAGATGGTCGACCGACAGGAACCGCACCTGCCCGTCGTCGATCACGAGGCAGGTCAGATCATCGGCAGCTCCCGTTACTAGCAGGGCATCCACCCCTGTTCGCTTTAGCTCTATCGCCAGATGACTGCCGGAGATGGAATCACCGACGAAGCCGGTCAATGGCGACTTGGCCACCACCGCGTACTTGGCAGAGGTCGTCACCGGCGTGTCCACCAGAGGGTTGGCAGCAAGGACGAGCGGGTTGCCGGGCGACAGCGGTTCGCACCCTCGCGGAGCGTGCTCGTACAGGAGGCGAGTTGCCAGGCCCACGCCGCCTATGAAATCGCTCAGTGTGCGCTCCGGCAGCTCCTGAAGCTCGTAGCTGCGAGAGGAGAGGTCTACCTTCAGGACCTTACCGTGATAGCCGTAGAGCATCGTAGCCTCTCCACCCCCTACCCATCGCCATAGCCGGATTCGCGTGCCGCCAGGTCCATGGCTACCGTAAGCACGCGCTCCGCCGGCAGCAGTCGTTCTCCATGAGCCTGGCGCAGATCGATCGTCTTGAGGTAACGGCGGCACTGCTCGCAGACGCTCAGGCGATAGACCTGATCGTCGCTCGAGTAGTAGGCCAGTTTGCCAGGGTCATCGTTGCCGCAGAACGGGCAGCCTATTCGCTGGAACACCCACTCGTTGTCACAGCGCGAGCAGAGGAGACGCCGCCGCCCCCTCTCTCGTTCCAGGGCGGCCAGGTCCGGCTCGCCGCCGCAGATCGGGCAGCGCGCCCGATACCATGCGGCGTCGTCAACGCGAGAAGCGAGCGCCTGTGCCTGTGCCCGCAAGAAGGGCCGCATGGCGTTGTTGAAAATGAAGCCCACCAGATTGCCGTCGAGGCCCGCTTCCACTCCGTCACGCACCCGACCCTCACGGAGATACCCCATGGCCAGCGTCTCGATCTGGTCTCGCTTATCGACGAACCAGGCGCGAATCGCCGCCACAGCCTCGGCCAGATCCGCTCTACGCTGGGCGACGAGCGAGCCTATGCGGTCACAGAGCTCGCCCAGAGCCTGGCCATCGATGCTTAAGGATTCCGGAGAGAGCAGAGGACGCCCTCTCTCAAGCCGCTCGCTGGCCTCTTCGTCGCTCAGAGCCGCGCCGCCCGACGGGATGCGAGCACTGGCCTGGGCCTCGAGCACTTCGCAGTGGAGTTCGACGGTGTCAGCTAGCTCAGGCCGCTTGCCGGCCTGCCTGCGCAGCTCCTGGACGATCTCGGCGTAACCAACCACCGCAGCCTCCACAACCCGTCCTAGCTTCCCGCCAACTTCCAACCGCTATCGGTGGTGGGCTACGCCTGCTCTCCAGCCGGACTATGAGTGTGCTTAACGAATAGAGGCAGATAGCGCGCCGCGAACCAGAAGACGGCGACGCCCCAAGCAATTATGCCGATAGTAACAGCGAACTCCAGGGGGTGCGGCACGTAGGAGGCGGCGAACTCCGGCCTGCCAATGGCGATCAGACTCACCGCGAAGCGACTGAGGATCACCCCGCTGATCACCAGAAGAGCGCTGAACAACAGCCAGGCGTTGCTTTGCCTCACGGCCGGGAGCGAGAACAGCACCATGGGCAGGAACGCGAATCCCATGACCTCCAGCCAGAAGAGGCCGCTCTCCAGGTTCCAATCGACCAGCAGGTCGAGCTCACCCGAGCCGGCGAGATCCCCGAACTTGACCAGGATGTAGGCAGCCAGGATAAAGGGGATCCATCTGGCCAGGCCGCCAAGGAGGTCCAGCTCCAGCCCTCGCCGGAACACCCTGGAACTGATGGTGGACTCCAGGATCACCATCGCCGGGCCCACCGCCACCGCCGTTAACCAGAACATCAGCGGTAATAATGGCGTATACCAGATCTTGTCGAGTTGGTCAGGCAGGATAGTATACAGCGAGCCCAGGGAAGACTGATGGAGGGTGGACAGCGTTGCCCCCGCGACGGCCAGCGGGACGATGAAGGCGTGGATGAGCCGATGTGGCGGCTGCAGCCCTAAGCGCGTGAACACCAGCGGGCTGAACTCCAAGGCCAGCACGAAGGTGTACAGCATTACGCACCAGCCTACCTCGAACATCACCGAGTGGTGGTTCCAGAAGATTATCAGATACCAGATTCGCTCCGGCCGGCCCAGGTCGACCAGAAGGGCGAGGATCACCATCAGGTAGCCCAGGAAGCCGGTGAGAATGGCTGGACGAATCAGGGGCCGATACCGCTCCCCGCCAAAAAGAACGACGATCGATGTCGTGACAAAGGCGCCGGACGCCAACGCCACTCCGCAAAGGAGATCGAAGCTGATCCACAAGCCCCAGCCATAGTTGTCGTTCAGGTTGCTGATTGCACCCAGGCCGCTTGCGTAGCGGATCAGCGCCACCACGAACCCCAGGAGCATCAGGGCTCCCAGCACAACAGCAGCCGGCGCAATGGGAGGACGGCGCAGAGCAATACCCATGTTCATCACGATGCCTCCCTATCTCCTTATCTACCTCGAGCCCCGGTCTTCTTGCCCATCATCTCCTGTCGGCGTTTCACCACCCAGTAGATGCCGCTCAGGCCAACCAGCATGGTCACCAGAACCGCAGGCGTAGCCTTGGTCATGATGTCCTCGCTCTTCTCCTGGATTGGCTCCGTCCCAAGCTCCGGCAGGCCCAACTCCTGGAAAGGAACGGGCGAGATGTACAGGAGAGAGGTACCTCCTGCCTCATCCTTGCCGTAGACATGATCTATGTATCTCTCTGGGTGTTCCTGAATCCTGGCCTCCGCCACGGAGATCAGCTCGTCGCGCTCCCCGAACATGAGCGCCCCGCTGGGGCAGGTGTGGACGCAGGCCGGCTCCATCCCCGCGCTCAGCCGATCGATGCAGAAGGTGCATTTCTTGATCTCCGCCCCCTCGAACAGCCCCTCGTTCCACTGGAAGGTCGGGATCTCGAAAGGACAGGCCAGCATGCAGTAGCGACAACCGATGCAGCGATCGTTGTGGTAGAGCACAGGGCCCTCGTCGGTCTTGTACAGAGCCCCCACCGGACAGGCCGACACACAGGCCGGATGCACGCAGTGCATGCAGGCGTGCCGACCGAAGGCCCATGCCAACCCGTCGTCGCCGTTATCCACCTCCCTGAACTGCATGACCAGCCAGGTATCGGCCGAGACGCGCGGCGGGTTCTGGTAGCTGCCCGTGTTGCGGGTCTCCTCCGCCGGTAGGTCGTTCCACTGCTTACAGGCGACCTGGCAGCCGCGGCAGCCCGTACACCTGAAAGCATCGAACAGTATTGCCATCTTAGCCATGTCGCTTACCATCCCTTAGCAAGAGAAACATCGCGACTACCCGCTCTAAGCCTTTTTCACGTCCACCAGGAATACCTTGTACTCCGGAATCATAGTGTTGCCATCGCCGACGTGGGCGGTCAGGTCGTTGGCGACCTCCCCGGTGGCCACGCCCTGCCAGCCGAAGTGCCAGGGCATCCCCACCTGGTGCACCTTCTTGCCGTCGACAGTGAAAGGCCGCCAGCGCTTGGTGACCACTGCCACCATCTGGATCCGCCCCCGCGCCGAGCTGACGACGACCTGGTCGCCGTTGTTGATGCCCTTCTCCTGGGCCAGTTCCTCGCCGATCTCAAGGAACATATCCGGCTGGCACTCGGCTAGCCAAGGGAGCGTACGGGACATCGCCCCCGCCTGCCAGTGCTCGCACACCCGATAGGTGGAGCAGATGATGGGGAACTGATCCGCTGTGCCCACGTTGTCGCCGACGTCCTCGCCTCGATCGGTGTCCCACAGCTTGATCACCGGGTTGTTCTGCACGCTCGAGATCGGGTTCTCGATGGGTGACTCCAGCGGCTCATAGTGCTCGGGGAATGGGCCCTCATTGAGCTTCACGGGAGCGAACAGCCACCCTTTGCCATCGCTCTGCATGATGAACGGGTCGGTGCCCGCCTGGGCGCCGAGGCCGGTCTTGGCCGGATCGGCCTTGGCGTCCGGTGCCTTGGTCGCCGAGAAGTCGGGTACGTCGTAGCCTGTCCACTTGCCAGCATCGCCGTCCCACCAAATGACCTTCTTGTCCTCCGACCACGGTGTACCGTCCGGCCTCGCCGAGGCACGGTTGTAGATGATGCGCCGGTTGGCAGGCCAGGTGAAGCCCCAGTAGGGGTAGAAGCCGTACGGGCTCGGGTCCTTCTGCCCCCGCCGCTTCACCGCCGGCATCACGGCGCCCGTGCCGTCGTCGGTCGGGTAGAAGTAGCCGCCGAACAGCCAGTTGCCGCAGGCGATGGTTCCCGGATCGGCAGCAGAGGCGATGGTGCCGAAGGTAGCGATGAGTTCGCCCTTATTCACCAGCACCTTGTCGCTCGAATCTTTCACGTCCTCCAGGGCATAGCCATTGACCTCCCGGGCAACGAGCTCCACATCCGGCTCGTCGCCGTAGTCCCACACCAAGTCGATGATGGGGGAATCCTTGGAGTCTGAAGAGGGCGCGTAGACGTCCTTGAGAGCGTTGGCCAAACGGGTAAGGATCCAGATGTCGTATTTGGCCTCGCCGGGCGGCGCCGCTATCTGGGGTCGCCACTGGCTGCGGCGGCCGCTGGTGACGATGCTGCCTGCCTTCTCCAGGGCATCAGCCGCCGGCAGCAGGAACACCTCGGTCTTGATGTCCTTGGGCTGGACAGCCGGCCCTTTCCAGAACGAGGCCGTCTCCGTCTCGAACAGGTCCATGACCACCAGCCATTCGAGGTTCTCCATCGCTTTGCGCTCGAAGCGGGCGTTGGGGCCACCCACAGCCGGGTTCTGGCCCATGCATACCATGCCCTTGATGTTACCGCCGTACATCGCCTCGAACAGGGTGATCCAGGAATAGTTGCCGGTGATCTTGGGCACGTAATCGTAGGCGTAGTCGTTGTCTTTGGTCGCCGCGTCACCGTACCAGGCCTTCATCAGGCTAGTGAAGAAGCGCGGCCCGTTGACCCAGTAGCTGGTTGTATCGAAGCGCCTAGAATAGGCGGCGAAGTCAACGTCCACATCGCGCGGCGTGCCAAGGTAGCCAGGAAGAATGTGGAACAGCAGGGCCATGTCGGTAGAACCCTGGACGTTGGACTCGCCACGCAGGGCGTTGACTCCGCCGCCGGGGATGCCGATGTTGCCAAGGAGGAGCTGAAGCATAGCCATCGACCGCACATTCTGAGTGCCCACTGTGTGCTGTGTCTGGCCCATGGCGTACATGATAGTGCCGGACTTGTCGACGGCACCGGTGGCGCAGAACGTCTCCGCCACCTGGAGGAACTTGTCCTTCGGCGTGCCGCAGACCTGCTCGACCACCTCCGGCGTGAAGCGAGCGTAGTGCTTTTTCAGGTGGGCGAACACGCAGTTGGGATCGTCCAGGCTTGTTGCCTGTTTGATGACCGACACTTCCTTCTCGACCGTTACCTCCTCGCCGGTGTCCGGGTCCGTCTCGGTGACTGTGACCGTCTGCTTCTCGGTCTGATATTGCCAGGTCGTCGTGTCGTATGCTCTCTTCTCGGCGTCATAGCCGGAGAAGAGGCCGTCCAGGTCGGCCGGGCCCTCGAAGTCCGTATTGACCAGTGTGAGAGCGTTGGTGTAGTACTTGACGTACTCCTCGTTGTACAGCTTGTTCTGTATCGCGTAGTTCATCAGCCCGCCCAGGAAGACGATGTCGGTGCCCGAGCGCAAGGGGACGTACAGATCGGCGGTAGCCGCCGTGCGCGTGAAGCGAGGGTCAACGACGATGAGCTTCGCCCCGCGCTTGTCCCGCGCCTCGTTGACCCAGGCCATAGACGCCGGGTGGTTCTCAGCGGGGTTGGCACCAGGGACCAGGATACAGTCGGAGTTCTTGATGTCCGTCCAGTCATTGGTCATCGCACCGCGACCATATGTGGGGCCGAGACCGGCCACCGTGGCCGAGTGTCATATGCGTGCCTGGTGCTCTAAGTACACAATCCCCAAGGCCCGCGCCAGCTTAGTGCTCAGATAGCAATCCTCACTATTATTGGCGGCGCCACCGATCCAGGCCAGGCCCTCGGTGCGGTTGACGGCCACGTCCTTTCCGTCGACCTTGGTGGTGGTAACGAAGGTCTCATCGCGGGTCTTCTTGATGCGGTTGGCGATCTCCTTTACAGCCCAATCCCACGACTTCTCCTCCCACTGCTCCGAGTTCGGAGCGCGATACATCACTGTATGCAGTCGCAGGGGGCTGTTGGAGAGCTGAGGCACGGAAATGGACTTGGGGTCGAGGGCACCGCGGTTAGTGATGTGATCGGGGTCGCCCTCGGCGTTGGTGATATGCCCATTCTCATCGGTGGCGATGACCAGGCCGCAACCGCATGAGCAGTAGGGGCAGATGGTATGCGACTCGCCGACCTTCTTGTGTAGCGGAAAATCACCCACCCCCTTGGCAGCAGCCGAGCCGGTGGGCAGAAGGAGACCGGCGTTGGTCGCCGCGCAGAGCACAAGGAAATGTCTTCGGCTCAGCTTGGTCATGAATCCTGACCTCCTGGGCTGAAGCCCAACCCAACGAACGCGTTGTCAACGAGCGGCGGCCACAAGGCTTCTTCCCTCTCGATGCTTGGCCTACGGTTAAAAGGAAATAATGCTGTCACTCTGCACCACTCGATCCTTTAAGTCAAGCCCCCTAAACCCCTATTAGGACATCTCTTAGGCAAGAATATCACCGGCCGAGATCCTTCTCGGCTGGTTTTCGCCGAATTGTACCAGATACCGACAATCCCCTATGAAATGTGAATTTTGGCACAAATGCCCTTTCGTAATGTGTGAATTCTAGCACAAAGTTTGCTACTGTCAACACCCAGGGCAGTAACAGAATCGTTAAAGTCAGCCCGATTTTTCATTGAGATGGGCCATAGGGAACCCACGCCTTCCGGCGCCAGCCGCCTGCTGCGCCCTCCCTCTGGGTCTATGCCCTTGCCTGCAGAGAGCGATTCCGCTAGTCTACAGCAGCGGAAGCGTAAACACGGCCGGACAACGCGGGAAGGAGGCCCCCAATGAATGAGACCGATGTTTGCTTCATGCCCGCCGCGGACCTCGTTGCATCCTACCGGGCGAAGGCCCTCAGCCCGGTGGAAGTGACGGAAGCCGTTCTGGCCCGCATCGACCGGCTCAATCCTGTGATCAACGCCTTCGTGCTCGTGGACAGGGAAGGAGCCCTGGCCTCAGCGCGAGCCGCCGAGAAGGCCTACGCCTCGGGATCGGCTGGGCCCCTGGCCGGCGTTCCGCTATCCATCAAGGACCTGACCGAAACGCAGGGCATGCGCACGACGATGGCGTCGATCGTGCTCAAGGACCGAGTTCCAGACTTCGATGCTGTCGTTGTGGAGCGACTGCGCGAGGCCGGCGCCTGCATCCTGGGCAAGACAAACACTCCTGAGTTTGGCTCGACGCTCACCACCAACAACCGCCTGTTCGGCCTGACGCGCAACCCCTGGAATCTCGAACACACCACCGGCGGCTCCAGCGGCGGCGCAGCGGCGGCAGTGGCCTGCGGCCTTGGCCCCATCGGCCAGGGCAATGACGCCGCCGGCTCGATCCGCGTGCCAGCCAGCTTTTGCGGAATATTCGGCATCAAGCCCACTGTGGGTCGCATCCCCAACAACACGTGGGTTGTGGGAATGCAGCTCTTTGCCCACGAGGGCCCGCTCACCCGCACAGTGGGAGATGCCGCCCTCTTCCTTTCCGCCTGCTCTGGGCCCGACCCCCGCGACCCCTGGGCCATCGAGGATGAGCCACCGGACTTCCTGGGCACGCTGGACGAAGCCCCTCGCGACCTGAGAGTCGCCTGGAGCGGCGCCCTCGGAGGCGCACCCGCTCATCCTTCGCTGCTGGCAGCCTGTCAGGACGCGGCGGAGTGGCTGGCGAAGCGCGTCGGTAAGGGCGAACTGGCCCAGGCCACGCCAGACACGAGCGGCTTGGCGGAGTCATTTCTGCCCGTGTTTATAACAGACGGCTACGTGTCGTACGCCGGACTGGTGGGCGACCGCCTCGACGACGTCTGCGGACTGGTGCGGCAGAGCTTCGAAAGGGCGAAGCAGCTACCGGCAACGGAATATGCCCGGGCCCTCGGCAAGATCGCCCGCTTCCGCTACAACACCCGACGCTTCTTCGAGGAGTACGACCTGCTGCTCACACCCGTCACCTCGGAGCCCCCCTTCAGAGCCGATGACCCGGCGTGGGACATAGAGCACGAGATACCGCCGATGGAGATAATCAAGTTCTTTTTCGCACCATCGTCCGCCGTGTCCGGCAATCCCGCGGCTTCAGTGCCGGTCGGATTCACCCCCGAAGGCCTGCCCATCGGTCTCCAAGTCGTCGGCCGCTGGGGCGAGGACGATACAGTTCTGCGCGTCGCTCGCGAGCTGGAGCGAGAGAGGCCCTGGGCGCAGCGAAGGCCGCCGGAGCACGGCACGAAATAGAACCCAGAGCAGAGCCATTTGCCGCCGGTTGCCCGCAAGCGCGGCCAGAGCGACGGCCAGCCTTGTACGGATCGAACCGCGGATGCTATGCTGGTATTCTCGGAGGCAGCAAGCCGCGCCTGACGAAGCTTCAAACCCGAGGCGATGACGCTATGGCACAAGCGCTGATTAGAAGGCAAACGGATGTTGTCGTCGTCGGCTCCGGCCCCGGCGGCGCTACAGTCGCCCGCCAGCTAGCCACGGCCGGCAAGAACGTCGTCCTGCTCGAAATGGGCAGAGACTACAGGAATGAGTTCTACTACGGCACCCACCTGGGGGCCATGATCTACAGCGACAACCGCGGCCTCCTGTTCACCGAGGAAGGGCTGAACATCGTCAGGCCTATTATGACCGGCGGAGCGACAAACCTGTTCACCGGCTCTGCCGCCAGACCGCCAGCATGGCTGAAGGAAAGATACGGAGTCGACATCGACAGCTACGTTGACCAGACCATAGAGGAGCTCGAAATCAAACCACTTCCCGATGAACTGCTCGGCCAGGGCTCCAGGCGCATCATGGAGGCGGGGATCTCCCTCGGCTACAAGTGGGAACCGCTCATGAAGTTCATCAAGCCTGGCAGGGCTGGCAAGTTCGACTGCGGTGCCAAGTGCATGCTCGGCTGCAGATGTGGGGCAAAGTGGACAGCCAACGAATACGTCGACGATGCCGTCTCCGCCGGCTGCGAATTGATCACCCAAGCAAAGGTGGACAGTCTTATCATCGAGAATGGCCAAGTGCTCGGAGTCAAGGGGGCCGTCAGGAAGAGAATACCATTTGAAGTACTAGCGAGGGTCGTTGTCCTAGCGGCCGGCGGCATCGGAACGCCACTGATCATGCAGAACTCACGATTCTTCGACGCCGGCAACGGCCTGGCAGTGGACACAACGGCGCTGGTCTACGGCGTGTCCAAGTACAAAGGCACTTCAGCCGATCCGCCGATGACCGTCGCCTACGCCGATGACGAAAATGGCTACATGCTGAGCACAATCATCGACCCCTGGCTGCTCTACCCCCTCATCATGATGACAAAGGGCGTCCGATATCCCATCACCTGGGTCAACTACCCCAAGACCATGGGAGTGATGATCAAGGTGAAGGACGAGGTCTCCGGCGGCATTACCGTCGAAGGGAAGATCAGTAAGCCGATGACCGCCCGCGATCGGTACAGGCTGAATCACGCCTCGATCGTCTCCCGAAAGACCCTCGTCGAGGCCGGCTGCGATCCGGATTCCATCGTTGTGGGCCCGCTGAGGGGAACGCACCCATGTGCGACCGTCCGAATCGGTGACATGCTTGATGAGAACCTGCAGGCCGAGGCCAAGAACCTCTACGTCTGCGATGCCAGCGCCTTCCCCGAGGCCCT
>LJUA01000031.1 GCA_001303545.1 Dehalococcoidia bacterium SM23_28_2 | reverse complement strand
CGCCGATGTCCACCCCAGGCGGCACCAGGCCCACGCCCGCCGTGTTGACGAACAGCCCGTCGGCGGCGCCCCCCTCCACCACCTTCGTATCGCCGGTCACGATCTGCACGCCCGCCTCGGCCGCCGCCTCGCGCATCGACTTCACCACCGCCCTCACGGTGACCAGGGATAGCCCTTCCTCGATGACGAAGCTGGCCGAAAGGTACAGGGGCTTCGCCCCCACCATGGCCAGGTCGTTGACCGTGCCACAAACGGCCAGCCGGCCGATGTCGCCCCCCTTGAAGAAGAGGGGCTTGACCACGTAGGAGTCGGTGGTGAAGGCCAGGCGCGGGCCGCTGCCGTCCTTGCTCAGAGCGAACACCGCCGGCCTGGGCCTGGTGCCGCCGGGGGTGAATATCGGCGGCGACAGGGCGCGCGTGGGCGACGCCGTCATCGTCTCGGGGAGCATCGGCGACCACGGCATCGCCGTGCTCTCCCAGCGTGAGGGGCTGCAGTTCGAGACGCCGGTGGCCAGCGACGTCGCCCCCCTGAACGGCCTGGTGGGCACCACGCTGGCGGCCAGCACGAACGTCCACGTTCTGCGCGACCCCACGCGCGGCGGCCTGGCAACCTCTCTCAACGAGATAGCCCAGCAGTCGGGGGTCGGCATCCAGATCGATGAGTCGAAGATACCGGTCAAGGACGGCGTGTGGGGCGCCTGCGAGATGCTGGGCTTCGACCCCCTGTATGTGGCCAACGAGGGCAAGCTGGTGGCGATCGTCGCGCCTGAAGACGCTGAGAAGGTTCTGACCGTAATGCGGGAAACGAAGTACGGCGAGCAGGCGGCGATAATCGGGGAGGTGATCGCCGAGCCTGAGGGAAAGGTCTTGATGAAGACAAATATCGGTGGCACACGCATCGTCCACATGCTGGTGGGGGAGATGCTGCCGCGCATCTGTTGAGGGATGTTGATGACCACGGACGAGAACAGGGCACGGGCCAATACGGCGAGGCAGAGCGCGGAAGAGCTGGCCACTCTGCTGGACCTATCGAAGGCTTTTGCCCAGGCCACCGACCTGGATAGCCTGCTCAAGACCGTTCTCACCCGCAGCATCGCTGTCTACGAGGCGGCGGATGCCGGCGCTATCTTTCTGTACAACCCAGACGATGATTGCCTGTCGGCCAGGGCCTCCATTGGCTATGAGACGGAGCCCCTCTCCCGTGTGCGGCTGAAGCCGGGGGAGGCGATCATGGGCAAGGTCTTTCGGCGAGGGCGGCCCCTTCTTTGTGCTACTCCCGGAGAGATCGGTTCGAACACCGCCAATCTGCGGGAGGAGAATCGGGCCTACTTCGAAGGAGCCCGCTCCGGTGTGCGGCAGCCCCGCAGCGCTATGTGCGCTCCTCTGATCGCCAAGGACTCCGTCCTGGGAGCCCTCATCCTGGTGAACCTTCGGCGACAGGGGGCGTTTTCTGCCGTCGACCTGCGCTTTCTTCAGGCGGTGGCCAACCAGATCGCCATCGTTCTGGAGAACGCCCGCCTTTGGTCGGAGGTCTCCCGCGCTCAGGCCCTGGCCGAGGCCAACCGCTTCAAGGATGAGTTCCTGGCCAGCATCTCTCACCAGCTTCTCACCCCTATCACCTCCATCAGGGCCGCTGCCGACCTGCTCACGGCCTCGCTGGCCAAGGGGGGCGCGGCAGCAGACAGCCTGATAAGCAGCATTGCCCGCAATACTCAGAGGCTCCAGGGCCTGGTGGAAGAGCTGCTGGACCTGGGCCGTCTACACAGGGGCGAGGTTAGCCTTTCGCGGGAGACCTGGAACCTGAAGACGATCGTCAGGGAGAGCGCGGCAGCCATCGAGCCTCTGGCCGGGGGGAAGGAACAGGAGCTGGAGGTGGAAACCCCCTCTTCTTCCTGCCCGGTGGTGGCCGACCGCGGGCGCCTGGAGCAGGCGCTGATGAATCTGCTCTCTAACTCCTGCAAGTTCACCCCTCGCCACGGCCACATCAAGGTGGTTGTCCAGGACAAGGGCCGAGAGTACCTGGTGAGCGTCGCCGATGACGGTCCTGGCATCCCCGTGGCCGAGCAGAGCCAGATCTTCGAGCGCTTCTACTCCAACTCTCGTGGGCCTGGGGAGAAGACCGGCGCTGGCCTGGGCTTGGCTATCGCCAAGACGGTGGTGGAGCTACACGGCGGTCGGATCTGGGTGAAGAGCGAGGGCGGTCGCGGCAGCACCTTCTTTTTCACTCTTCCTAAGGGGGACGGTTTTGAGGATTCTGGTGGTCGATGACGAGCCGGATGTGGTAGAAGTCATCGAGCTCACCTTCAGCCTTCAGTGGCCGGGGAGTGAGGTCATGGCGGCCGCCGATGGCGAGTCGGCCCTGAAGCTGTTCCTGACAGGGGCGCCTGATGTGGTTGTGCTGGATGTGGGTCTGCCAGGGATGACCGGCTTCGAGGTCTGCCGCCGCCTGCGGGCGATCTCCGATGTGCCCATCCTGATGCTCACCGTCAAGGGTGAGGAGATGGACCGACTCAAGGGTCTGGAACTGGGGGCCGACGACTACATCGTCAAGCCCTTCAGCCCCCTGGAGCTGGTGGCCCGCACGCGCGCCGTGCTGCGCCGTTCGCAGGCGGCGCCGCTGGCTGCCTGCTCCCGTATCATCATCGATGAGGAACTCACCGTGGATCTGGACAACCGTGAGGTCATCCTCCGTGGCCAGTCGGTGAAGTTGACGCCCACCGAGTGCCGCATTCTCTCGCAGCTTGTGGCCAATGCGGGGCGCGTCGTTACCCAGAAGATGCTGTTGGCCAGGGTGTGGGGGTGGGAGAGCGAGGACGACATGCTCATGCTCAAGGTGCACATCGCTCGTTTGCGGCAGAAGCTGGGTGATGACGCGCAGAATCCTCGCTACATTTTCACCGAACGAGGGTTGGGCTACCGTTTCGCCAGACCGGCCTCGGTTCCTCCTTATTTCTTATCTTCTGCATGAGGTCTTATTGGGCTCGGTTGACAGAAGTGTAACCCTTCTGTTACCTTGCGTAACTGGCGCTGTTACGTATTTAGTGTAGGCTTTCACAAGGGAGCCTGTGTAGTAATTCGGGCTCCAGCTTCTTGTCGGCTGGAGCGGAAACGGACGGCAGCAGATGGTAAGACAAATCATTAACCCCTACAAAGAGGCGGTAGATATTGTCAAGGAGATGGGGGGTGAGGCACTCAGGCTGTGCTATCAGTGCGGCCTGTGCACTGGTGCTTGCCCCTGGAATGTCTTAAAGAGCTTCCCAGTCCGCAAGCTAATGCACGAGGCGCAGTTGGGGCTTCTCGATTTTGAGGCCGAGGACATGTGGGCATGCGTCACCTGTGGCAACTGCGTCCAGCAATGTCCTCGCGGCGTAGAGATCATCGATGTCATGAGGGCCATGCGCCGCACTATCGTTGCTCTAGGCGTCGGGCCGGTTCCCGACTCCCTGCGCGTCACCATGAAGAACCTCGCGGGCACGGGCAATCCCTGGGGCGAACCTACGGAGAAGCGGGCGGACTGGGCTCAGGGCCTCAACGTCAAGCCGTTCAGCAACGGCGCTCAGATGCTGTACTTCCCCTGCTGTACCACCGCCTACGACGCCAGCGTGAGCCGCATAGGCAAGGCCACGGCTACTGTTCTTCAGAAGGTGGGGGCAAGCTTCGGTATTCTGGGCTCCAAGGAGGCCTGCTGCGGCGAGAGCGCCCGCAAGGCGGGCGACGAGGAGCTGTTCCAGCGGCTGGTGCAGGAGAACACGGCCGCCTTCGCCGAAAGCGGCGCCAGCACCATGGTCGTTTCCTCGCCCCACTGCTACTACACCTTCATGAACGAATACCCCATTGCCCAGAACGGCTTGCAGGTTCTTCACTCGACTCAGTACCTGGCCGGACTCCTGCGGGAGGGCAAGCTGAAATTCAGCAAAGAGGTGAAGAAGAGGGTCGCCTATCACGACCCCTGTTACCTGGGGCGTCACAGCGGCGTCTATGACGAGCCGCGAGAGGTCCTGAGCAGCATTCCCGGAGTGGAGCTGATCGAGCTGCCCAATAATCGGGAGAACAGCATCTGCTGCGGCGGTGGCGGCGGCAACGTGTGGATGGAGACCAAGCCGGGCGAGAGGCTGGCCGAGGTACGGGCAGAGCAGGCTCTGGACGTGGGTGCTGATGTGTTGGCTCTGGCCTGTCCCTACTGCATGCTCATGTTTGAAGGTTGCCTGACGCAGGACGTGCTGGATCGGCTGGAGTTGAGGGATATCACCGAGTTGGTTGCGGAGGCGATGTAGTCATGGAAGAGCCAAAGATCGGCGTATTCATCTGTCACTGCGGGACCAATATCGCTGGTACCGTAGACATTGACGAAGTGAGGGAGTTCGCCGCCGGGCTCCCCGGGGTGGTGTCGGCCCGGGACTACAAGTTTACCTGCTCCGAGCCGGGGCAGCTCCAGATCAAGGAGGACGTGAAAAACCTGGGCCTCAACCGGGTGGTGGTCGCTGCCTGTTCCCCGCGGATGCATGAGATTACCTTTCGGAAGGCGGTCGCCGAGGTGGGCCTGAACCCCTATCTCCTCCAGATCGCCAACATTCGCGAGCAGGACTCCTGGGTCCACAAGAACGGCAGCACTGAGAAGGCCAAGGCTCTGATCCGAGCCGCCGTCCAGAGGGCTAATCTGCTGGAGTCCCTGGAGAGAAGAGAGGTGCCGGTGACTCCCAGCGTGCTGGTAGTCGGCGGCGGCATTGCCGGCATCCAGGCGGCCCTGAACATCGCCAACGCCAATCACAAGGTCTACCTGGTGGAGCGAGAGCCCTCTATCGGCGGCCGCATGATCCAGCTAGACAAGACCTTCCCCACTCTGGACTGCTCGTCCTGCATTCTGACGCCGAAGATGGCCGCTGTCGGCTCCCATCCCAACATCGAGCTCATGACCTACAGCGAAGTGGAGGACGTCTCCGGCTACATCGGCAACTTCAAGGTCAAGGTCAGGAAGAAGCCTCGCTACGTGGACTCGGAGCTGTGCACCGGCTGCGGCATCTGCATCGAGAAGTGCCCGTGGAAGACGGACAGCGAGTTCGATATGGGCCTGGGGAAGCGCAAGGCGGTCTACACACCCTTCCCTCAGGCGGTGCCCAACGTGCCGGTCATCGACCCGGATGTTTGCGTCTACTTCGAGAAGGGCACCTGCAGAGCGTGCGAGAAGTTCTGTCCTCCGGGAGCAATTGCCTGGGATCAGAAGGAGGAGACCGTCGAGCTGGAGGTGGGGGCGATAATCGTGGCCACCGGCTACGACCTTTTGGACCCCTCTCCTCTGACTCAATACGGCTACAAGCGCCTGGACAACGTCATCACCAGCCTCGAGTTCGAGAGGATGTGCAGCGCCACCGGCCCTACGGGCGGTGAGCTCGTGTTGAAGGACGGCAGCGCTCCCCAGAGCGTGGCGATCATCCACTGCGTGGGCAGCCGCGACAAGAACTACTGTGAGTACTGTTCGCGCGTCTGCTGCATGTACGCCCTCAAGTACTCCCACCTAATTGGAGAAAAGACCGACGCAGACGTATACCAGCTCTACATCGACATGCGCTGCTATGGAAAGGGCTTCGAGGAGTTCTACAAGCGCCTGTCCGACGAGGGTGTCAACTTCGTGCGGGGCAAGGTTGCCCAGGTCACCGACCAGGTGGCGGGTGAGGAGGAGCAGGGCAAGCTGGTGGTGGTCACCGAGGACACCCTGCTGGGCAGGATGCTGCGCATCCCGGTGGACATGGTCATCCTCTGTCCGGCCATGGTAGCGCGGGCCGATGCCGACGAGGTGGCCAGGCGTTTCCTCATCAATCGGGGCGCCGATGGGTTTTTCCTGGAGAGGCACCCCAAGCTGGAGCCGGTGGCCACTGCCAGCGATGGCGTGTTCGTGGTTGGTTGTGCCCAGGGGCCCAAGGACATCCCCGACACCGTGGCTCAGGCCTCGGCCGGGGCGGCTGAGGCGCTGTCGTTGATCGACAGGGGTACGGTGGAGATCGAGGCGGCCACTGCCGTTGTGGACGAGGAGATGTGCTCCGGCTGCAAGATCTGCCTGGCCCTTTGCCCCTACAATGCCATCACCTTCGATGAAGAGAAAAAGTTGGCCAACGTCAACGACATCCTCTGCAAGGGGTGCGGCGTTTGCGTCGCTGCCTGCCCCTCTGCGGCCATCACCGGCCGTCACTTCACCGACAAGCAGATCTTTGCCGAGATCGATGGCCTGCTGGCCGATGTCAAGCCGCCCTTGGTGGCAGTTTAAGGAGGCGTGGTTAACCATGGTAACGGGCACCTACGAGCCGACAATCATAGGGTTCCTGTGTAACTGGTGCGCCTACCAGGGAGCGGACCTAGCTGGCACATCGCGCATGGAGTATCCGCCCAACGTGCGCCCGGTGCGGGTGATGTGCACCGGTCGCATTGATCCCACCTTCATCCTGAAGGCCTTCGCTGAAGGAGCCGACGGCGTGCTGGTCGGCGGTTGCCATCCGGGCGACTGCCACTATCTGGAAGGTAACTACAAGGCCATACGCCGGATAACTATGGTGCGCAGGATGCTGGAGCAATTCGGAATCGAGCCGGAGCGCTTTCGCCTGGAATGGGTTTCCGCCAGTGAGGGGGCGAAGTGGGCGAAGATAGTGGAGGAGATGACCGAGCAGGTGAGAGACCTGGGCCCACTCCAGTGGTGGGAGAACGTCAGGGAGGCCTAAGATGCCGAAGCTGTGGCCTTGGGCTCAGGGGAAGACCGAAACGAAGGCCGAGGCGAAGGTCGAGGCGGAGGCGGAAAAGAAGGCCGAGAGCGAGCAAAAGTCAGGGAGGCCTAGCATGGCAAAGCCTAAGATGGCCCTATACTGGGCAGCCAGTTGTGGTGGCTGCGAGATAGCTGTGGTGCGGCTGTACGAGAAGATTCTAGACGTGGCCAATACCTTTGAGATCGTTCTCTGGCCGTGCGTAATGGACTTCAAGTACAAGGACGTAGAGGCCCTGCCGGACAAAAGTATCCTGATCACTCTGTTCAATGGCGCTATCAGGAACTCCGAGCAGGAGCACATGGCCCGCATGCTGCGGGAGAAGTCGCAGGTACTGGTGGCCTACGGCGCCTGTGCTCACATAGGCGGCATCCCTGGCCTGGGTAACGTCAGCAACCGCCAGGATATTTTCGAGCGCGCCTACCGCGAGACGCCCTCCACGGTCAACGAGGAGGGCACCTACCCACAGCTAAGCTTCCAGGTGCCCGAGGGGGAGCTTACCCTGCCGGAGTTCTACGACACGGTTCGAGCCCTCGATCAGGTGGTGCCGGTCGACTACTACATCCCTGGGTGTCCACCAACGAAGCATCAGACGGAGGCGGTGGTCGAGGCGGTGATAGCGGCAGTGACAGAGGGGGCAGAGCTGCCTCCTGCCGGTTCGGTGATCGGGGCATCAACGAAGACGGTGTGCGATGACTGTCCGCGCATTAGGGAAGAGAAGTCGATCAAGGCGATCTATCGTCCCTACCAGATCATCCCCGACCCCGAGAAGTGCCTTCTGGATCAGGGCATTCTCTGTGCTGGCCCCGCCACCCGTGGCGGCTGCGAGGCGCCCTGTCCTCAGGTGAACATGCCCTGCATCGGCTGCTATGGGCCGTCGCCGGGCGCGATGGACCAGGGAGCGAAGCTACTGAGTGCGGTGACATCCAACATCGATTCCAGAGACCCTGAGGAGATCGAACGGATACTGGGCGGTATTCCCGACTCCATTGCCGCCTTCTACATGTTTGGCCTGCCCGCTTCGCTCCTGCACCGCATAAGGCTGGAGCGGGGGGCAGCGCGGGAGGCAGAGGCGGCGGCCAAGGGCGCGCAGTAGCGGCCCAGGGGCTTCGGAGGCCGTCGAGGGGAGTGACAGGGAGCAAGGAGCGGAGAAACGATGACAGAGGCTAAGGTCGAGACACGCCGAATAAGCATTGACCCCATCACCCGGCTGGAGGGACACGGCCGCATCGAGATCTTCCTCAACCCCGAGGGAGACGTGGAGAACGCCTACTTCCAGGTGCCGGAGCTGCGCGGGTTCGAGAAGTTCTGTGAAGGGCGACCGGCGGAAACCCTTCCTGTGATTACCGCCCGCATCTGCGGAGTGTGCCCCGAGGCGCACCACATGGCGTCCACCAAGACTCTGGACGCGGTCTTCAAGGTAGATCCCCCTTCTGCAGCCAAGAAGCTGCGGGAGCTCCTGTACAGTGCGTTCTTCGTGGCCGACCACGCCACCCACTTCTACGCCCTGGGCGGTCCCGACTTCGTGGTGGGGCCGGACGCCCCTGCCGCCGAGCGCAACATCGTGGGCGTCATCGCCAAGGTAGGGATGGAGATCGGCGGCCAGGTATTGCAGGCCTTGGCCGCTACCCACGAGGTGGTCGCCATGCTTGGCGGCAAGTACATCCACCCCACCTGCGGCCTGCCCGGCGGCATCAGCAAGGGCCTCACTGAAGAGGAGCGAGCCAAGGTCGAGGAGATCGCCAAGGCGGCGATAGAGTTCGGCAAGCTGACCATCAAGATCGTGGACGACGTAGTGTTGGCCAACAAGGCCTACGTGGACCTCATCCTCAGCGATGCCTTTGCTCACCAGACGTACTACATGGGCCTGGTGGACGAGAACAACCACGTGAACTTCTACGAGGGCCAGCTGCGGGTCGTCGACCAGCAGGCCAAGGAAGTGGCCAAGTTCCCCGTCTCCGAGTACCTGGACCACATCGGCGAGCACGTGGAGCCCTGGTCGTATCTCAAGTTCCCCTTCCTCAAGAAGGTCGGCTGGAACGGCCTGACCGATGGACCGAACAGCGGCATCTACCGGGTGGCTCCCCTGGCCCGCCTCAACGCCGCCGACGGTATGGCTACGCCTCTCGCCCAGGCGGAGTACGAGCGGTTCTACTCTACGCTGGGGGGCAAGCCGGTGCACGCTACGCTGGCCACTCACTGGGCACGCGTTGTCGAGCTGGTGTACGCCGCCGAGCGCCTGCTGGAGCTGAGCCAGGACCCGGAGATAACCAGCACCGATATTCGCACCATTCCCACCGCAACTCCCGGCGAGGGTGTGGGGGTGGTGGAAGCGCCGCGCGGCGTCCTCATCCACCACTACTGGGCCGACGAGAACGCGGTGGTGAAGAAGGTCAACCTCATCGTGGGGACGGGTCACAATAACGGTGCTATCGCCATGTCCATCAAGAAGGCGGCTCAGGGCCTGATCAAGAAGGGAACGACGGTCACCGATGGTCTTCTCAACACGATCGAGATGGCCTTCCGGGCCTACGACCCCTGCTTGGCCTGCGCCACCCACTCCTTGCCCGGCCAGATGCCCTTGATCGTTGACATCTACGACAGCCAGAGGAATCTCGTTCAGCGCCTCAGGAGGGACTAACGGTTGCGGACCCTCATCCTGGGTCTGGGCAACCCTATACTCTCTGACGACGCCGCCGGCCTCCAGGCGGCGCGTCAATTATATGAACTGATAGACGGCGAGGACATCGACCTGGTGGAGGCGGCGGTAGCGGGGATGCAGACCGTCCAGCTTCTCTCTGGCTACGACCGGGCGGTGATCATCGACGTGGTCCAGGATGAGGCTAGGGTGGGCGAGGTCTGGCGTCTGGATGCCCGCGAGTTGGAGAGCGGCTCCGCAACCTCCAGTCACGGCATTGGTGTGGGGCAGGCTATGCGTCTGGCCCGGCTGGTGGGCCTGCCTCTGCCAGAGGAAATACTGATCTACGCCATCGCCGCTGCCGATACGTCCACCTTCGGCGAGAGCCTGACGCCTCAGCTTGGGCAAGCCATGCCGTCCATCGTCCGCAGGATCGCCGCCGACCTGGCCCGCCCATAGGAAAAGCCGGATGCTCTCTTCCTTGCCGGCGTCCGGCCAGGCTCATATTAGTCCAACAATTCCCCGAAAAATATGTAACATTCTCCGGCGCTGCCCGTCTTTGATATCGGACGAAGGCTTTTTAAGCCATAACGTCGGGTCCCCTTCCCTTGGCCGGGGAAAAGTATCTGCCGGCAGGAAATCCAACCGGCAGATACTTTTTGTCTTTTGCCTAATGATCTTCTAGGCTGCGGGGCCTGCTTCTGTCAGCAAATGGGGCGGAGTCTGGCGACCAGGATGGTGGCGTGGACGGAGTCCAGCATACCCATGGGCTGGGACATAAGAGGATAGTAGCCGGCGAATGTCAGGCGCTCCAACCAGAAGCCGTGATAGAGGCATAGCCTTGCCAAGTCCTGGGAACTGAAGATGATCAAACGGCTGTCACCCTCGGAGGGATGGCGGATCTCCTGCAGCGGGTCGAAGGCCCTATCCCCTGTGACACCGTTGCGTACATACAGGGGAACGGCCTCCATCGCCAGCGCGGGAGGGAGGTGGTTGTGCCAGCTTGCCAGGTTGCTGATGGAGAGGATCACGTAGCCGTCGGGTCGCAGCACCCGTTTGACCTCCGCTAAGAAGAGGTCGATGTTGAGCAGGTGCTCGATTATCTGGTTGGCGTGGACGATGTTGAAGAAACAGCTCTTGTAGGGAAGAGGGTCATTAAGGTCGCCCTTGGTGACGATGACCCCCCGATCGATGGCCTCTTCGAGGTGGTCGTCAACGCACTCGATGCCGTAGGCCTCTGACACGCGGGCGCGGCAGGCAATCTGGACGGTGAACTCGCCATCGCCGCAGCCGCAGTCCAGAAGGCGGCCATGGGCGCGACGTTCGATGACATCCAGGATTGCGTTCTTGGTGGCTCGCTCGCTTTGTCTGTAGACCCTGTGTAGGCAGGCGATTTCTTTCTTTCCTATGTGGACAGTCAAGGCAATCACAGCCCCCCTTATGAAGGATCTCCGTCCGCGCACAGGCTGATGTCGAGGTTAATCGAAAAGTATGCCAGTAAAAATGACGAGAGGTTGGCCTTGCCTGTTACCGGGGAAAAGTTAAAAACGCGCGGTCTGGCAGCGCCACTGAACATAGCGAGGGTTGGCGTAGAGGGATAGGGCGGCTATCATCTGGGGCACGGCTATTGCTCTGTTCTGGTGATATCGAAAGGAACTGGGGGCATGCAGCGGCGACCTACTGCGCTGGCTCGAGCACTGCCTTTCTTCTACGGCTGGTGGGTGGTCATCGCCGCTTTCATCATCATACTCATCGCTGGCTCCGCGCCGCTGTACCTCTTTAGCGTTCTAGTGGAGCGTTTGGAAGAGGAGTTCGGCTGGTCGCGAGCGACCATCGGTGCTGGCCCTTCCCTCGGCGCCGTGGTGGGAGGGCTGACTCTGCCCCTGGCGGGGTACCTGGCCGACCGAGTCGGTGTGCGTCGCCTGGTGGTGGCAGGCGTGCTGCTGGTGGGCGGTGGCAATCTGGCTCTCAGCCAGGTCCAGACGCTCTGGCAGTTTTACGCTTCCGTGCTGGTTATCGCCATCGGCATGAGTATGGCTGGCGTGCCAGTGTGCCTAATAGCTGCTGCTCACTGGTTTGAGAAGAAGCGGGGACGGGCTATGGGCATCGTGACCATGGGCGCAGGGGCAAGCGGGATCATGGTGGTGCTTGCGGTCTCGGTGATAGCTCCCCTCGGCTGGCGCACTGGCACCCTGATAGTGGGTGTCACCCAGTTGGCCATCGGTTTTCCTCTGGCCTTGACGGTGCGCAACCGGCCGCAGGAGATGGGCCTCCTGCCTGATGGTGAGCCTCCTGCCCTGGCGCAGGCGTCCGCTGATCCGCCGCAGGCAGTGGAGGAGGAGAGCGGAGACAAGGGCATAGAGCAGCCGGAAGGGCTAGCCATCGGCGAGACGCTGCGGACGCGCCCCTTCTGGCTGCTGGTGTCGGCGATGGTTCTGGCCTGGGTGGGCTCCTTCGCGGTCATCGTCCATGTCGTAGCTTACCTTGACGAATCGGCAGGCTTCACAGAGAGGGGGGCTGCGGTGATCGCCATGGGTATTCCCTTCGGGAGCATGGTGGGAAGGCTCGCCTTTGGCTGGCTGGCTGACTACCTGAGCAAGCGCTGGCTGCTGACGGCGGCCTGGACGTTGCAGGCCTTAGGCCTGCTTATCTTCGCTGTCGTTCACAGCCCCTGGCAGGCCGTGGTATTCCTGGCGGTGTTCACCCCTGGCTTCGGTGGCGCTATTCCTGTGATGCCTGCTCTGTTGACGGAGTACTTCGGGCTGCGGGCCTTCGGCACGATTCAGGGGCTGGTGATGGCCGCCGCCATGCTTGGGGCCTTCACTGGGCCGATCTTCGCTGGCGCGGCATACGACATGATGGATACCTATCGGCTCGCTTTTCTCATACTGGCGCTGATTACCTTGACTGCCGCTGTATTGGTTCAGATGATGGGCAGACCGCTCGCCTGGGCAAGGGAGGTGGCCGTCGCTCCTAGGGGCTAGAGCCGAGGGCAGACCCTTCTTGCGCGTCTTGGGGGGATAGGGCCGAGGAAGAGCGAGGGTTGGCGCAGAGGGATAGGGCAGCTATCATCTAATCTGTATTGGGAGCTGGCGTCCGCCAGCTTTTTGGCCCCGTAGAGGAGTAGCCTTGTATTACGGGTGGTGGGTGGTCTTTGGCTGCGCCGGCATCATCTTCCTGGCCGGCGGCACCTTCTTCTACGGCTTCGGCACCCTGGTCACCCCCATGAGCGATGAGTTCGGCTGGTCGCGAGCCGTCATTGCCGGCGCCTTTTCTCTTAGGACAGAGCTCGGAGGAGTGTGGGCCCCTGTCGTCGGGTACCTGGTCGATCGCATAGGTCCTCGCCTTCTCCTGTTGGTGGGGGTGTTCATGGTCGGCGCGGGTTTCATCCTCCTCAGCCGCATCGAGGCGGCCTGGCACTTGTACGTCGTTGCAGTGATCATCGCCATAGGCTTGGGCGGCACCGGCGGCCCTGTAGCGATGGCGGCGGTCGCTCACTGGTTCCGAAAGAAACGTGGGCGGGCTTTGGCCTTGATGACGGTAGGCGGTGGCAGCAGCGGCATAATGGTGGTGGCGCTCGCCTCGCTGATAGCGGCCTTCGGCTGGCGCACGGCTTTGCTCATCATGGGTCTCACCCAATGGGCCGTCTGCATCCCCCTGGCGCTGGCCGTGCGCAACCGACCTCAGGATCTGGGCCTTCTGCCCGATGGCGAGCCGGTTCTCCCGGCCGAGCAGCAGATGGGCGCCGACGAACGCCAGACGCCCACTGTGGGTCTAGAGGGTCCTGGCGGAGGGGTGAACGTTCGGCAGGAAGAGGGCCTCACGATAAGCCAGGCGCTGCGCACTCGCGCCTTCTGGTTAGTGGCCGTCGCTATGGCGTTGGTCGGCTTGGGCAGCGTGGCCATCATTGCTCATCAGGTGGCTTTCCTGGAGGAGTCGGTGGGTCTTTCCCCGGTGGCAGCTTCGGCGGCGCAGATGGCCGTGCCGATAGTGAGCCTGGCGGGCCGGCTGGGCTTCGGCTGGCTGGCGGACTACGTGGAGAAGCGGAAGGTGCTGGCCATATCATACCTTTTCATTGCTGTGGGCATCCTTCTGTCGGCCACGGCTCAAAGTGCCTGGCAGGTTCCTCTGTACCTGATCATCTTCGCTCCCGGCTGGGGCGGCTCTATCTCCGTGCGGCCTGCTTTTCAGGCGGACTATTTTGGCCTGCGGGCCTTTGGTGGTATCCAGGGCCTGATGTTCTTCGTAGCAAGCGTGGGGAACTTCGCCGGCCCTATCTTCGCCGGCGCGGTCTATGACATAACCGACACCTATCGGCCTGCATTCCTGATATTGGGGCTGGCCGCTCTGGCCGCTGCCCCCCTTGTGCTGATGGCGGGGAAGCCATCAGCACCTCGCGGGAGTCGGGCGGCGGTTCGGTGAGCAGCGATTCGTCTAGTCCGTGTCGGTCAACTCGAAGGCCTCGAGGCGGCGTACGGCGAGGAGGAGAGCGACGGCGGCGGCCATGGCGACGAGTATCAGGCCCTCG
>LJUA01000105.1 GCA_001303545.1 Dehalococcoidia bacterium SM23_28_2 | reverse complement strand
AAGCTCTGGAAATCCTCCAAGTCCCCACATCGTTCAAGGTCTCCGTGAAGACCGATCTCGGTTCCCATAGACAAACCAGCCCGGCGTGACTGACGCCATACCAGCGGTGGCCCTGGCTCAGTACTTGGAGACGTTCAGTTCCCCAGTCGTGCCTTCCACCAAATAGACCACCCGCTCGCAGATGTTGGTGACGCGGTCGGCGATGCGCTCCAGGTTGTGGGCTACCCAGATGAGATGGGTGGCGCGCTCAGTGGTCTTCGGGTCGCTCAGCATGTAGGTCAGAAGCTCACGGTAGACCTGGTCGTAGAGGGCGTCAACCTCATCGTCCTCGTTGCAGACGGCGCGAGCGCGGTCGGCATCGCGGTTCTTGAAGGCTTCCAAGCTCCCCATCAGCATGCGTATGGCTACCTCGGCCATGCGGGGAATGTCGATATAGGGCTTGAGGGGTGGTTCATCGGCCAGCATCAGAGCGATCTTGGCGATGCCCTCGGCGTGATCGCCCATGCGCTCGAGGTCCACGATGATGTAGAGCACGGCGACGATGGTACGGAGGTCACTAGCTAGCGGCTGTTGGGTAGCGATGAGCTCCAGGCACTTCTCCTCCGTATCGTACCGCTTGCGGTTGATCTTGAGGTCATCGGCGATGATCTGACGAGCCAGCTCCACGTCCCGGTTCTTCAGGGCCTCGATACCTCGCTCGATGGCTGCTTCCACCATGCCAGCCAGGACCAGCATGTCCCCCTGGATCTGCCCCTCTACCCGAAGCGACCGGTGATGTAGTCCTCGGTCCGCTTCTCCTTGGGCGTGGTGAACACCTGCCGCGTCGGCCCGAATTCGATCATTTCCCCTGCCCTGTCTTCCGCCATCATCATCACGGCACTGTAATCGGCCACGCGAGCAGCCTGCTGCATGTTATGGGTCACGATAACGATGGCGTAGCGTTCAGCGAGCTCCCGCATTAGGTCCTCGATCTTCAGGGTAGCGACCGGGTCGAGAGCGCTGCAAGGCTCATCCATGAGGATCACCTCCGGCTCGATGGCCAGGGCCCGAGCGATGCACAGCCGCTGCTGCTGGCCACCGGAAAGCGCCAGGGCGTTCTGTCGCAGCTTGTCCTTCACCTCGTCCCAGAGAGCAGCTCGCCGCAGGGCTCGCTCCACGATCTCACTTAGCTTGCCCACGTAGCCGTTAACCCGTGCGCCGAAGGCCACGTTCTCGTAGACCGACTTGGGGAAGGGGTTCGGCTTCTGGAACACCATCCCGATACGACGCCGCACGTCTACTGGGTCTATCCCCCTGCCATAAATGTTCCGCCCCTCAAACAGCAGCTCACCCTCGACCCGGAAGCCTGGTATGAGGTCATTCATGCGGTTGAAGCAGCGTATGAGGGTGCTCTTGCCACAGCCCGATGGTCCAATGATAGCGGTGATCCGGCGGCCCGGTACTGCCAGGGATATGTCACGCAGTGCCTGGAAGCCACCGTACCAGACGCTGAGCCCGCGAGTCTCCAAGATCGTTTCCTCACGTTGGAGACCTGGGGTAAGGTCGATCTGCAGTTCGGGGGGGCGGGTCACGAATCGCTCCGCCACTATGTCTGCCAGTTGTTCATGCATCATTGCCTATTGCCTCGCTCTCGCCTGGAAGCGGTTGCGCAAGATAACCGCTGTGGCATTCATGGTGAGTAGCACTATGAGGAGGACAATTATGCCTGCGGCCGCATTCTCCCGGAATTCCGGCTGGGGCCGTGAAGTCCAGTTGAAGATCTGCATCGGTAGGACGGTGAATCGATCGAGGGGGCCGCTGGGGGTGAAGGGGACGAACAAGAGAGCGCCAATCATTATGAGGGGTGCGGTCTCCCCGATGGCGCGGGATAAGGCCAGGATGATGCCGGTAAGGATGCCGGGAAAGGCCGCCGGCAATACCTGTCGCGACACAACTTGCCAGCGAGAGGCGCCGACGGCGTAGGCGGCCTCGCGCACGGAGTTTGGCACGGCCCGCAGGGCCTCCTGCGACGCGATGATAACGATCGGAAGGACCAGCAGTGCCATGGTCAGTGAGCCAGCGAGGACGCTGCGCTCTAGGGACATCGCCCGCACGAACAGAGCCAGCCCCAGGATGCCGTACACAATGGAGGGCACACCCGCCAGATTGGCGATGTTGGTCTGGATGACGCGGGTGAGCCAGTTGCGCGGTGCATACTCCTCAAGATAGACGGCAGCACCCACGCCGATAGGTATGGCGAAGCTCGCCGTCAATCCCATCATCCAGATTGTCCCCCAGAGAGCGGCCTTGATCCCCGCCTGCTCCGGCTTGCGGGAGGGGAAGCTGTTGATGAAATCCCAGCTCACCCGACCGACTCCCTCCCTTGTAATGTCCACCAGCAGCAGCGCCAGGGCGGCGATGCCCAGACTCGTCGCCAGGATGCAGAGCAGCGCAAAGCCCACGGCGGTGGCCTTGCGAAGGAAAAGGCGTCGGCGGAACCCCGCCTCGGCTGCTGTCATTCGTACACCTCGCGAAAGCGGTGCAGCAGGTACTGGCTGATCACGTTCAAGGTCAGGGTCATGACGAAGAGAGTCATGCCCACGGCGAAGATGGTTCTGAACCCCAAGCTGCCCTGGGCCGTCTCGCCCAGGCTGACCTGGACGATGTAGGCCGTCATCGTCTGGATGCTGTCCAGCGGGTTCCAGGTCAGGTTGGGCGTCGCCCCCGCGGCCAGGGTAACGATCATTGTTTCGCCAATTGCCCTGGAGATGGCCAGGATGAAGGAGGCGACGATGCCCGAGAGTGCCGCCGGAACCACCACCCTCAGCGCTACCTCGAGCTTGGTAGCGCCCAGAGCGTAGGCCCCCTCCCGCAGGCTGCGGGGGACCGCGCTCATGGCGTCCTCGCTCAAGGAAGATACCATGGGGATGATCATGATACCCACCACGATGGCAGCGCTGGCCGCATTAAAGATCTTCGTCTCGGGAAACAACACCTTAATGATGTCCTCGGACACAAAGGTCAAGGCGAAGAAGCCAAGGACGACGGTGGGGATACCCGCCAGCACCTCCAGAATCGGCTTGACGATGCCGCGCAGCCATTCCGGAGCGTATTCGCTGAGGAAGATGGCCGTAAGCAGGCCCACCGGCAAGGCCACAACGGCCGCGCCGGCAGCGACCAAGAGGGTACCGGAGAGGAGGGGAAGAATACCGAAGTGCGGCTCAAGGCCACCGGGGCCACCACCGAGACCGGGGATCCACTTGGTGTCCGTCAAGAAGTCGATGATGGAGACCTCCCCAAAGAAGCCGATGGTCTCCTCCAGCAGGGTGGCGATGATGGCCAAGGTGGTGAAGATAGAGACGAACGCGCAAAGGAACAGGACGCCGTGGATTGCGGCCTCGCGCCCGTGCCTCAGGCGGGCCTCCAGCGGGCCCCTGGGCCGTATGCGAGAGGCCGGGCCAACGGCTTCTATGTCAGTAACCCCCATAAGTCAGCCTTCCTCTCCCCCCCAGCACCCTGGCATCCCCGGCGAGGCGGGGTTTCTTAGGGATGCCAGGTCTCGTGCCAGGGGTAAGAGGCAGTCTAGGGAATCAGGTCCAGTCCTTCCTGATATGCCGACTCTGGCGCTTCGACGTAACCTACCTCCGCAACCAGGGGCCGGCCCTCGGTCAGGTAGAAGCGCATGAACTCCGCCACCTCCGGCTGCTCCAGAGCATCCTTGCGCACGTAGACCAGCTTAAGCTTGTCGGTGTTCTCCACGTAGTAGGCGTAGCCGAAGTAGCCCAGGGCGTCCTCATCGCCAGCTATGCCCTGCACCAGCACGTTGTCGTCGGCGCTGGCGGTGTAATCGGGACGGCTGGCGTCCTCCTCACCCACGATCACCTCGGTGAAGTAGTCGAAGGTACCCGAGTCGGTGTCCGGGCCATATAGAGCGATGGACTCACCGGGCCATTCAGGCCGCACGTCGCTCCAGCTATCGACTGTGCTGCCTGGCTCCCAGATGCGCTTGAGCTCATCTACCGTGAGGCACTCCACGAAGTCGTTGTCAGGGTTGACCATGACGGACAGGCCGTCGAAGGCCACTTGGAATTCAACGAACTCGATGCCGTTATTGGCGCAGGCCTCCTTCTCTTCGTCCTTGATCGGGCGGGAGGCATCGCTGAAATCGGTCTCGCCGTTGCAGAACTTCTTGAAGCCACCGCCTGTGCCGGAGATACCAACTACGACGCGTACATCCGGCTCAAGCTTGCCGAATTCCTCGGCCACCGCCTCGCTGATGGGGAACACGGTGCTTGAGCCGTCTCCCACGATGGTACCCGAGAGGCCGCCCCCACCCTCGCTGTTATCCCCGCAGGCGGCAATCAAAAGGGCCGCGAGGATCGCGGCCACTACCGCTGTCACTAGTAAGAGGACCTTGCCAGCGCGTCTCCCCGAATGTGCTCGAGGCGCTATGTGCATATAGCCCACCTCCCTTGTTCGGCTGTTGTCACTCGTTCCAGTTGTCACCATAGCAACCGTTGTTTAACGGGTTGTTAACGGAGATTAAGGGTTTGTAAAAGATGGGCGAGGTCTGTCGGATCCTGCTCTGACAACTGGGTCGAACCGGCTGTGCGTGAGACGGTGGCGGAACGCTAGCGCCCGTGGGACGAGGACGGCACGGGGATAGCGAAGCTGAAGGTGGAGCCTTGGCCCGGCTCGCTCTCCACGCCGACGGTGCCGCCGTGGGCCTCGACGATGTGCTTGACCACTGCCAGCCCAAGGCCAGTGCCGCCGCTGGCCCGGGCGCGGTCGCTCTTGTAGAAGCGTTCGAAGATGCGTGGCAGGTCTTCGGGAGCGATGCCGACGCCAGTGTCGGTCACCTTGACTACCACAGCGCTCTCGGCGAGACCAGCCCACACGTGAACCGAGCCGCCGGCAGGCGTGAACTTGACGGCGTTGTGGAGCAGGTTGACGACCACTCGCGCCAGCCGTTCGGCGTCGCCGATGATCGGCGGTAGGTCGGCAGCAATGTCGACGGTCAGGCTCAGCCCTTGCTTCTCTGCCTGCCGCCTGAGTCGCTCAACGGCGTCGGCCAGAACCGAAGCCATCTCTACCGGCTCCTGTGACATGGGGAGTTCCCCTGATTCGATGCGGGACAGCTCCAGCAACTCCTCCACGATCTGCACCAGGCGATCGACCTCCGCATCCGCGCGGGAGAGGAAATCGCGGGCCGCCGTTTCATCCTCCAGCGCGCCGCCCTCCAGCGTCTCGATAACCGACTTGATGGAGGCGAGGGGCGTCCGCAGCTCATGGGAAACGTTAGCAACGAAGTCCCGCCGCACCTGCTCCACGCGCCTAACGTCGGTGAGGTCGTGGAAGACCACCAGAGCCGCCCACTCACCGCCACCAATGATCGGTGTGGTGATGACCCGGAAGTATTGGCGGTTCGCACGCTCAACGAGACGGGTCTCGCGGCGCCCATCCTCACGGCTGGCTCGTAGCGCCTCTAAGACCTCCTCGTTTGGCATGGCCCAGGCGAAGGGTTTGCCCACCAGGTCTCCCCCAGAGCGCTCAAACAAGCGCTCGGCGGCCTGGTTAGCGAAGGTGACACGTCCCTCGGCGTTCACAGCCAATACCGCGTCGACGCTACTATTCAGGGCCGCTATCATACGCTCGCGGCCTTGGGAGGCTGCTGTGACGAGTTCCTGAAGGCTCTCTGCCATGTGGTTGAAGGCGTCCGCCAACTCGCCTACCTCCCCTGAGGGTCGCGGCCTCACCCGCTCGGCCAGGTTGCCGCTGGCGATACTGCGTGCTGCCCCGGCCAGCCGACCCAGGGGCCGCATGACGGTGCTGCCGACGGCCAGGCTTAGGCCAGCGGCGACGGCCGCCGTGATGACAACTGCGATGAGGATAGACCGGGTGATATCGGAAAGCGAGGAATTCACGGCAGCCGTCGGCCGCGCTACCCGCACGATGCCCGCCAGGGCATCGTCGACGGTGATGCGGGTAGCAACGTAGGTGAATTCGGTGCCCAGGGTAGCGCTGCGACGGTCGCTTTCCCCCTGTCCCAGCCGAATTGCCTCCTGCACCTCTGGTCGGTTCAGGTGGTTGTCCATCGTGGCCGGGTCAGCCTCCGAATCCCCCAGCACAATGCCGTCAGGAGCGACGATGGTGATGCGCGTGTCGGTCTGAGCGCCTAGCTGCTTGGCGAGCTCATCGAACGTCGCCGTAGCCGCCCCTTCTTCCACGAGAGGCTGAACGAGGTTCTCTACCATGCGAGCCTGAGAGGCCAGATCAGCCTCGATATTCTCTCGGAAGTCGCCCTCTACTTTGGGAAGCAGGTATAAAGCGAGAGCGGCAAAGGCGGCCACAATGAGCAGGACATAGGCCGCGGCGGTGCGAAAGCGGAGACTCCCCAGCATCCCTATCCCTCGAACCGATACCCCACGCCACGGATCGTGATCAGCCGCGTGGGCTTAGCAGGCTCATCCTCGATCTTCTGACGCAACCAGCTGACGTGAACATCCACCGTGCGGGTATCGCCGGCAAAGTCATATCCCCATATCTGGTTCAGGAGCTGCTCGCGGGTGAAGGCTCGGCCGCGGTTCCGTAGGAAGAACACCAGCAGATCAAATTCCTTGGGCTTCAAGACTAGCGCCTGACCCCGCCGTGTAGCCTGTCTCCTCCGCAGGTCTACTTGAAGGTCACCCGCCGTCACAACGTTGGCCTCCTCGGCCGGCGTCTCGGCGCGGCGCAACAGCGCGCGGACCCGCGCTAGAAGCTCGCGCATGCTGAACGGCTTGGTGACGTAGTCGTCGGCTCCCAGTTCCAGTCCCACAACCTTGTCCACTTCCTCGGTCTTGGCGGTCAGCATGAGTATGGGCACGCTCATCTCCCGGCGAAGAATGCGGCAGACCTCGAAACCGTCGAGGCCAGGCAACATGAGGTCGAGAATGACGAGAGCGGGCCGCTCTGTCCGAGCGAGGGACAAGCCAGACTCGCCGTCGATGGCAGTGACCACCTGGTAGCCTTCCCGCTCGAGGTTGTACTTGACGGTGGCTACCAGCGTGGGCTCGTCATCGACAAGGAGAATCTTCTTCACCAGGTCCCCAAGCTATTATAGAGCCGCGTCGCTCCGGCGAGCCAGCCGTCAGACCGAGCATCTTCGACAGATGCGTGACCGCGCGGATGACTCGGCAACTGCGTCGCCAGAGGGCTGAGCGCCTACTGGGCCTTATGTGAACCTCAAACCCATGACTAAGAGGGCTATGGGGCGGCAGAACTCCATCCGTATCTGGAGGGTTGACGCGCTGAGCTAGTTGGGCCAGCCTTGAGGCAATACGTTCACACAGATCCTGAGTCACGACCACGTGTCGATGCCTTCTTCACCTCCCGAAACACGGATGGAATATTGGCTCCGCAGACTCGCTTTCCTGGTGCAGTAACCTACGCTGCCTCAGCCACCCACAGTAGTTCGTCAGAGCTCCCCACCTGCGTAACGAATGACCATTGTGCATGGTAGCCCCGACCCCCCTCGGGGTCGCCAGAGCATATGTCCTTCACCTCGTT
>LJUA01000030.1 GCA_001303545.1 Dehalococcoidia bacterium SM23_28_2 | reverse complement strand
CCGGCGGCGGCCTCTACGCTGCCTTCGCCATCCTGGCGGCCATCGTCGCCCGTGAGCGAACGGGTAACGGTCAGTACATCGACATGGCCATGACCGACGGCGTCATCTCCCTCCTGGCCTTTGTAGCCAGCCAGTACTTTGCCTCTGGCGTTGCCCCTCGGGCCGGCCAGAGCTTCCTGAACGGCGCGATGCCCTTCTATTGCGTCTACGAGACCAAGGACGGCCGGTGGCTAAGCATCGGCTGTCTGGAGCCCTGGTTCTGGGAGGCCCTCTGCCGCGCTCTGGGTCGCGAGGACTTCATTCCCTACCAGATGAGCGCCGAGAAGTATCCCGAGATGTTCGATTACTTCCGCCAGGAGTTCAAGACGAGGACGCGCGACGAGTGGTTCGAATACCTGCGCCAGTTTGATATCTGCGTGGGGCCTGTCTACGGCCTGGAAGAGGTGTTCGACGACCCTCAGGTGCGAGCGCGGAACATGCTGGTGGAGGCTGAGCATCCGACGGTGGGCAAGGTGCAGCAGGTGGGCATTGGGGCCAAGTTCTCCCAGACGCCGGGGTCGGTGCGCAGTCTGGCTCCTCGCCGTGGTCAGCACACGGAGGAGGTCCTTCTCGACCTGGGCTACAGCCGGCAGCAGATAGAGGAACTACAGGCAGAGGGGGCGATAGGCTAGTTCAGGTTCGCTTTCTTCAGCGGCTGCTCGCCTCGACCAAGGGGCGCAACAACGATGGGAGACCCGCCCGTAGGCGGGTCTCCCACGGTATTGCCAATTGGCTGGCTGGCCAGGCGCAGATGGGCGATTCAGCTACAGGTTGAGGTCGAAGAAGAAGATGCCCGGCGCTAGGCCGCCCGTTTCATGGATCTGGGCGACATTGGCCAAGATACCCAGAATGACTGCAAACACAAGGAAGCCGGTCAGGTTGGCCAGGATCACCTGCCGTGGCTCAGCGTCAGTGGTGGCCTGGATGGCCGCGTTCGACAGCAGAAGCGTTGTGGCGACCGCGAACGCTCCGAAGGGTACGGCCAGCACCGAGATGACTATCAGGAAGGAGATGGCCATGGGGGCAAAGGCCAGGCCCATCGTCCGTATCATTCGGTTCATGTCGGCCCCAGCGCCGAAGGCGCGGGAGAGGATCATAGCGCTGATGTACACCCACAGCAGCCACAGCGCTGCCATGAAGATGCCGCCGAGGATGAAGGTCTTCCAGAACGCCTCGAAGTTCTTCTCATCCGCGCCCGGAATGTCCGGCAAGTCGATCTCGAAGATCCACCACAGCCACGATCCGAGTCCTGCGAGGAGACTGGCTATCAGCACCACCGCCAGGGCTGGCACGGTGGCCGACGCTTCGTCCTTCACGTCGTCGAACACCGTGAGGTCGAGGCGGATCAGCCGCGCCAGCCAGTTGCCTAGATTCTGAAAGCCACCGGTTTGAAACTCCATACTGTGCCCTCCTTATAGGAAAGCTATTCTCCACGAGCCTTCGGGCAGTTAGTGTTCGCTGTGCCGCCCTTGTCCAGCTACGATCTCTGCATTTATAAAGCATTAGCGCTTCCCTGTCTAGCCGTTTTCGGCACTTAATCAGCGCATTTCCATCAAAATTCGCTGTGCTATACAGAGGGCAGGCATTTATGGGCGCTTCTTGTGGAAGAGACGGCTAGTGCAAGGGGCGCTTGGTGGGGGCACCAGGACGGCGAGGATAGGCGGCCGGAGTGGGTGCTAGCTTCTCCACTAGCACCAGCGTCAGGGTGGGGGTAGGGGAGGGGAGAGGCTCAGCGGAGACAATGCGTCCCCCACAGAGCGCCAGGGCGCGGTCGGCCTCGGCCATCTCCTGGGAGGCGCGGCTTCCCTTGGGGGTTGCCAGGCAGCCGCCCACTTTCAGGAAGGGCAAAGCCAGCTCGACCAGGACGGCCAGGGGAGCGACGGCTCGGGCCAGCGCCAGGTCGTAGCCTTCACGATGAGCGGGCTCGTGGGCCACGATCTCGGCCCGTCCGGTGATCACTGTCACGCCCTCCAGGCTCAGTCGGGTTACCAGGCGTTCCAGGAAGGCGGTCTTCTTGCGCGTGGCTTCCAGGATGGTCAATCGCAGGGCAGGGTGGGCGATCCTCATGGGTAGGCCGGGGAAGCCAGCACCGGCGCCCAGGTCAAGGACCCTGGCCGTTTCGCCGGGCTTGAGCACTCCGGCTCGATAAAGGGCGGCACCTACGGCGAGCGATTCGCCGAAGTGCCGCCTTTGTACTTCCTGGTAGTCGGTGATGCTGGTGAGGTTGACATGACGATTGGCGGCGATGAGCTCGTGGTAGTACTCCTCAAACTGTTGCAGTTGCTGGGCGCTCAGGGGGAGGCCGAGGCCTTCGGCAGCGCGGGCTAGAACCTCCATGGGCATGGATAGGGTTACTGACCTTGTGCTACTTGGGAAAGGCTGGGATGTAACGGCCAAGGAGACATAAACGTCTATATTATGGTAAGCGCAGGACGGGGAGTGCCGGCCTGGATCAACCAACTCCCCGCCCTGAGCACGTCGGGTCCGGCTTTCGGGCCCTAACGTTAATTCATTATACCACGCCTGTCAACTTGTTATGACAAACTCTTTAACCGTGGGGATCCGATGCTGGCGGCCGGCGGCCATGGGGCTGCTCTTCGTAGCAGCCCTATTTCTGTCACTGGCCGTCTCTCCTGCTGAGGTAGCTAATGCACAGCTAGGGCAGGATGAGCAGGCAGTAGTGGATTTGATCAACGCTCATCGGGCGAACAATGGCTTGTCGCCCCTGAATGTTTCCTCAACTTTAACCGATGTTGCCCTATGGATGAGCCAGGACATGGCCGAAAAGGACTACTTCAGCCATACCGACTCCCTTGGAAGAGACCCCTTCGAGCGGATGGCAGACTTCGGCTACGACTACAACACCTGGAAGGGCGAGAATCTGGCAGCGGGCAGTGACACCCCCCAGATGACTTTCCAACTCTGGCGCGACTCGCCGGGTCACAACGCCAACATGCTCAACCCTAACTTCGTGGTGGTTGGCCTAGCGAAGGCCTACGGTCCTAACTCTACCTATGGCTGGTACTGGTCCGCCGAGTTCGGCGGACTTGACGACGGAGGCAGTCCGCCGCCGAGCCCGCCGCAGCCGACGCCTACGCCGACCCCAACGCCTACCCCCACGCCAGAGCCGCCGCCGACGAGCTGGTCAGCTCCTATGCCAACGCCTACACCGGAGGTCGGGTTCTCAGTGCCGCCGGATGCCGACCTTGGGCTTGCTCCTCCCACGGGGGATAGCGAGTCAGTCGACGACCGTTCTGAGCCTGCTCCGGTGGTTCGCAAGTTGACCTCCGGCTGGAATCAATTCCAGTGTCCGTCTGGCTCCATGCGGCTAGCGGAGATCCTGCCTGTGGATAGCGGCAAGTTGGGGGCGATCTACGCTTGGGAGGCTGACAGCGAGTCTTGGCGAAGGTATTTGCCTGGTGTGGACATACCGGGGCTCAATACGCTGACGAGGCTGCCAGGCGGACAGATCATCTGGGTCTTGGCAATCGAGGGTTTCTCGCTGACGCTGCCGACCTAAAAGCCCCGCGGCCTGAAGGCACGTTGGGTGCTTCTAGGGGACCAGGCCGAACGGGAGTAGCGGTTCCTCTTCGATCAAGTCCGCTCTTACTACCTGGCGGTGGCTGTAGTTCCCGCCGAGGGGGTTGCTCCAGTCTGGTACCCAGAGGCCACCGCAGGTGATGATGGTGATTACATCGTCGGGGGTCGGGCCCATCATTTTTAGCGCGTTGGGGTCGTTGTCTTCTATCGCTACATTGCCTGTGATTTTGTAGCTATACTCCGTTCCGTCCTCCAGCACAACCTTGATCACGTCGTCCAGGCCCAGGTCGTGCAGGTAGTAGAACACGCCGACCACCGGCTGGCCGTTTAGTGTCCAGTCGACATGGCCGGAGAAGACGGCATTGCTGCCCCAGCCGGGCTTGCTGCTCCAGTCGTACCAGCCCACGTCATAGGGGCCGCTGGGCACTTCTGGCACAGACTCTTCGTCCAATCCAAGGGTGATGATGGGTGCATCGACGCCGATCTTTTCGATGATCATTCTGGCCATGGGCGAGTCGTTGGGAGGCGGTGTGGGCAGTGGCGTGGCGGTAGCGGTGCTGAGGCCATTGTCATAGATGGGGATCTCGCCGACGTTGGTGATCACTGGTTCGTCCCCATCGGTCATGAGCAGGCCGGCAAGGCCAGCTCCCATGAGCACCACCGAGGCCAGGAGGAGAATGGCTGCCAGCGTTAGTCTGCTATGGCGCCAACGAAACACGTTGGCCACTCGTTGGGCGAGGCCCCTGATAGCTATCATGGTTGCTTCCTTCTAGCCGTCCTTCTCGCTTGCCACAAGGCTGCCCCGATTGCGACTAGTGCCAAGGCTGCTGCGCCGCCGGCTGCGGCGGGCCACCAGGTGAAGCCACCGTCGTCAGATGCCTCCGCCTCGTCGGCGGGCGGAGTCGGTGTCTGCCCCGCGCTGGGCGTTGCAGTGGGCTGCCCGGCGGAGGGCGATGTCCTGGCCGTGAGGTTGAAGGGATTGCGGCCTGCTACCCATTGCCCTTTCTCGTGGGCCGGGTTGCCGTCTATCAGGAAGGTGACTGTCGCTCCCTCGGTGCCGCAGCCTGGCACCTGGCTGTCGCTGACCACATCTACCACGTACAGGGAATCGCCTGCCTCGATGCCATCCTCTGGGTTCGCCTCGGTGGCCGTCCAGGTACCCTTGCGACTTGTATCCCTCTGGCCTTCGCCGCACTCCTTGCCGTCGATGAGAGCGATCACCGTTGTGCCGTCGCTCACGCTGCGGCCGTCCACCGTGACGGTGCCGTAGAAGGTGGCTGGTGGCATTGGAATCTCCTGGGCAATAGCTGAGCTCAGTGGCGAAAGAGTCATCAGTAGCAGCGCAGTTGCCAGGACCAGCTCCTTTATCACAATTCTAGGATAGCATCCTCTGCTTGAGCGAGGCAACAATACCCTTGTGTCCTGCCCCGCGCGCGGCTTTGCGAGTCGACGCCGCAGGGCAGCCCCCGCAGGGGCTGCCCTGCACGTATTGACTCGCTTATCGAGTTATGGACTAGCGGCGAGCCCAGCGAGCGGTCAGGAGTCCTGCCACGCTTGTAAGGGCTGCCGCGGCCAGGGCCAGCGGCCACCACATGGCGCCACCGTCACCGCTCGTGCCACCCATACCGGTCGGTGGGAGAACGGTTGGGGTCACTGCGGGTGTGGGTGTGGGTACGACCACAGTGGGCGTGGGCACCGGCGTTGGCGACGGAGCCTCCGCGCTGACGCAGGTCAGGTCGAGGTCTGTGGGCCCGGTGAGAGACGTGAGCTCCTGCGTTGCCACGGCGCTGTCACAGGTGATGGTCAGGGCCTCAAGGATGTCCGTGAAGCAGGGGGGATCGGTCTCACCGACCCGGTTGTTGGTGACGTCGACGACGTACTGGCCGGCCACCTCGGTCACTGCTTGCCCGAACACCTCTCCGCCCTTCGAGACGGTGATCGTGGTGCCCGCAACGGCAGGGCTGCCGTCAATGGTGACTGCGCCTATCAGGGTACCTAGGGGCACCGGCGGACAGGGAGCCACGAAGGTCGGGGTTGGTGTGGGAGTCTCGTCCCCAGGGGAGATAACAGGTGTCTCGTCGGCGGCGGGGGTCTCGTCCGCGACGGGGGTCTCGTCCGCGGTGGGTGTCTCGTCCGCCTCGACGGTGGCCGTCGGGGTCTCGTCGTTGGCCTGAACGGTGCCACCGAAAGTCAGGCCCCAAGCCAGTAGCGCAGCAAAGACCGCTGCTCCGACAAGGCTTACTAACGAGCCGCCGCGGGAACGGGCGGTCGCGTTTCCTACCTACGCTTCCTACGGACCGAACGCCCAGGTGGTGCCGTCCGCTGCTGTCACCAACAGGAAGACGGACATGAACCGGTCGAGGCTAGTGAGAGTGTCGGGGACCTCCGGCCGGCCGGGTATGTAGCGTAGCCATCCGCTGGAGCTCAGGTTGTACATGATGGAGAAGTCGCCTGCGATGGGGCTGACGGCCTCTTCTGTGGTCTTGAGACCGCCGGCGTAGCAGACGCTGTTCCAGCCCACAACTAGGTCGACCTGCTCGTCCTTGCCGTTGGCCAGCGCGCCGACAGTGATCTCCTGCGACCAGGAGCCGCTGGCGGCCGTCAGGATGAACAGCTGGTCGTACGGCATGAGGGTCTCGAGGTCAGAGGCCTCCGGGCTCGACGGGAAGTAGCCGTCCCACGGGTCTGCCGTGTCGAGCGGGTCGAGGCGGTAAACGGCTATCAGGTCCTCAAGGAGGCCGGCGTCGTCCATGATGTCCTCGATGTCGCCCTCAGGGCCGGCGTAGCAGCTGTCGTTCCAGCCGGTCTGCAGGAAGACTGTCAACTCAGTCGGCGGGTAGTGGCGGATGATGCGGCCTTCGGGGTCATCGAAGGAGACGCTGACTTCCAGTTCGGCGCCCGCCGGATGCTCGATGAGCACCCAGGCCTGGCACTCGGCGGCGACGTCGTCAGACAGTCGCTCTTGTGCCGCCATGTCGATGGCGTCCAGCAGGTCTACGTGCTCCGCCATGCCAACGGCCTTTTCCGAGTTGATGAGCACGCCGTCTTCCCAACCGGTGACGTTGGCCGTGCCAAGCGGGGTGGGATCCTCGCTGAACAGGGCGTTGGGCGAGATGCCGTCCAGGTCGGCGCCGAGTATGTGCCCTATGCCGTTGACGATCTCAAAGGTGATCTCTTCACCTTCGACCGGGTTCAGGCTGGGCGAGAACTGAACCTCCATGGGGTCAACGGTAAGCTTGAGCCCCTTGTCCCACTTGCAGTAGCCGTCGCGGTCCTTCACGTGGGCGATTATTCGCGTGTGGTTGGCGTCGAGCTTCTCGGCGCTAACGGTCTTTTCGCCGCCCCACTCCCAGGTCTTGGTGACCACGTTGGACTCAACGGCTGTGTGCTTGCGGCAGTAGGGGTAGTCACCGATGACGGTGATCTCGCTCATGCCCACCACGTCGCCCTGGCTGCAGTCAGGCGCGCCGGTGACCGGGTCGGTGCGGCAGTCGTCGTAGGTCAGGTTGGAGTCACCGTTGGCGAAGAAGAAGCCCTCGCCGCGGTTGTCGGTGTAGAAGTGGAAGTCGCGGATCAGGCCCGTCTCCGGGTCCTCGGTCTTGGTGAGCACGTCGTAGAACTCGTAGTCGTACTGCGGGTTTGTGGAGAATCCCCAGCTGTCCCAGTCGTAGCGGCAGTTGTTGGCGGGCTGGGGGATGTTCATGTTGGCCGGGATCATCGACGACTGGTAGGCGCTGGTGATGCCCACGTCGGTGTCCTTGTCGGCGGCCTTCAGGAAGCCGGCGTCCTCATCGTCAAGGGCAACCAGGATCTTCAGCGGTGGCATCAGGGCGTCCGCCTCGGTGATCTGGCCGTCAGGGTCAATGGTCTTGCGTGTGCAGTCCCAGTTGGGTATGACGACGTCCACGCCGCCGACCTTGACTGTCTTGGGCTGCACGCAGGGCACGACCTGCCTGACTACGTCGTCGTGGCTGTCCAGGGTGCTCTTGGGCCCGATGAGGGCCGTGGCCGACACGCTGGGTTCGCTCATCACGTCGTAGTCGGGGATGCGGTCGGGGTGCGGGCCGGCTAGGTCCGCAATGTCATCGGGCAGCACCCAGTGGCCAGCGGCCAGTATGTGGTCGGGGTAGGCGCAGCCCTCGTGGCTGATAGTCTGGTAGGGCTCACCGGGCACGTCGTCGGTGGTGGCGTCGTCGCCGTCGCCGTCGCCGTTGACGTCTATGCACATGTCAGGGCGCCAGCTGTCGTTGCCGCCGAAGAAGTAGCCCTTGACCCGCACGCGCAGGAGAGCGTCCTGGGAGACGTTGACGGTCTCCTCCGTGACGTCGCCAACCGTCGGGTCGAGAAGGTCGGCTCCCTCGGCTTCGTTGAACTGACCGTCGTTGTGCAGAGTGCGCGCGCCGGGCACGTTGGTGAGCTTGAGCTCGTAGATCTTGAGGTACCACACCAGGAAGGCGTGCTCGTTGATGGGGCCACAGCTCAAGCAGTAGGGCGATATCAGCTCAGCATCGACGTCTACCTGGCCCTGCTCCTCCGAGACGTACATAGCAGCGGAGGTACAGTCTGATTGGACAGTCGTCCACACGACCTCCGGCTCGCTGGCGGTTGGGGCCATTATGTCCGGAAGGCCTGACACCAATGCGCCGGGGCCGTCGAGCTTGATGTACTTCACGTAGTAGCCGGCGTACGGGCAGAGGTCGAGCGGGTCCTCGTCGATCAGGCCGTCGGCGTCGTCGTCCATCACGTCCTCGTCGACGCCGGCGCCCGCCAGGCAGTTGGTGTCAGCGCCATCGATCTTGGTGTCGGAGTCGTTGTCGATGCCGTCGGTGCACTCGCCGTCGCCCGGAACGCCGCGGGTGCCGTCCTCGTGCTGGTCGCCGTCGTCGTCCACGCCGGTGGTCATGCCGTCCTCGCCGGTGAGGCCGTCCTCGTCGATCCAGCCGTCGCCGTCTTCGTCGTCGGTGGAGGCGTCGCCGCTGTCCTCGTTGATCAAGCCGTCGCCGTCGTCGTCGATTCCGCCTGGCTCGGGGTACCACTCGCCGGGTACCGCCCAGCGCTTCTCGAGGACGATCTTCTCGCCAGCCCAGCGGATCTGGGGCTGCTTGGCTGGCTGGACGGTCGTCCAGTTGATGGTTACCTCTTCGGGCTCAGGGAACGGAGGGTCAGACTGGACCAGGTCGGGGTAGCCGACCTTGAAGATGATTCTGGCCTGCTCCTCGCAGGTAGTGTCAACGTACACACCGGCGTAGTCCGCCTCATAGAAGACTGTGTCGGGGTCGCCGTTGTTGGACATCGGCGACTCAAGGAGGTGGGCGGCCAGCTCGGCCTGGGCCTCGGCGGTGAGCTGAGCGTCAGCCGGCAGCGACTGCGGGCCGATGAAGAAGCCGCGCCAGTCGGAGATGCCCGCCATCGCCGTGCCGAAGTCGGCCTCGCCGGGCTGCAGGTCGGGAACGCCGTCGTCGTCGAGGTCTATGGTTGAGGGGTTGGTGAAGTAGGTGCAACCCTTGGGGGACTCGATGAAGGCGAGCATTACCGCGCCCGTGGTGGGGTGGTCGCCTTCCCAGCACCAGGGGTCGCCCTCGGGGCACTCGCAGCGGGGGTCATCGGCATCGCACTCGGCGTGCTGACCGTGGACCACGTCGATCAGGCGGATGGGGCCCTCGGCGGACCTATCCGTCTTCCGACCCTCGTCCCACATGACCGCGTGGTTCTGGGTCTCGCCGTTGTGGTCCATCAGGTGGGCGTCCTCGGCGTCGCGCTCGCCGTTGCCGTTGGCGTCCTTGGGAAGCTCCACGCTGCCGATGCCGGGCACGCTCACCTTCTGTATGTCATCCTTCTTGAGGATGACGGTGTCCATGAGCTTGTCCCACTGCTTGTGGATAACAACCGAGCCGCCGGTGTAGACGAACGTGATGTTGGTCTCGCCCGGGTAGGAGGACCGGATGATGGCGCAGTACTCGTCGGCGAGGGTCGGGTCGTTGTTTCCGGCCGGGTCCTCGTCGGCCACGGTGTCGGCGTCGTCGTCAAAGTCGGCGGGGTCCTCGCCGTCGAAGGCGTCGCACTGGGGGTCGTTCATGTAGCCGGGGTCGGGGCCGAGGTCGGTGTCGTCGTCGTTGTTGTCGACGCCGTCGTCGCAGTCGCCGTAGCCGGGGCTGGCGGGCCCGCTGCCGTCCTCCATGCCGTCGTCGTCGGTGTCAATGCCGTCGATCGCGTCCTCGTCGTTGGAGCCGTCCTCGTCGTCGTCGTAGACGCTGCCCTCGTCGATGACGGTGTCGCCATCGTCGTCAACGCCGCAGACACCGGGGCAGCCGTCGCCGTTGGCGTCCCCACCGGGGTCCTCGTCTATGAAGGCCTGGCAGTTGGGGTCGGCGGCGTCTATCAGGGCACCGCCGTCGTTGTCGGTGCCATCGTCGCAGTCGCCGCTGCCCGGCACGGCGCCCGCGCCATCCTCGGTGCCGTCGTCTCATCGTCGGTATCGTCGGCGGTCGGGTCCTCGTCGATGAAGGGCGCGCATTCGGGGTCGTCAGCGTCGATGAATGTGTCGTCGTCGTTGTCGACGCCGTCGCTACAGTCGCCGCTGCCCGGCGCGGCGCCCGCGCCATCCTCGGTGCCGTCGTTGTCGTTGTCGACGCCCCCGTCCTCCGGGTCTTCGTCGACATCGCCGTCGCCGTCATCGTCGCACCACCAGGCCTGCTCACCAGGGTCGCCGGGCTCACCACAGTCGAGCACGTCATCGCACAGACCCTGGGCGAGGATGGTTCCGACCCCGTCTATGATGAACGTTCCGTCCGGAGTGGGGAAATCGGAATCGGGGGTGTCGGTGCGGACGATGTGGTCCTGGCCAACGAGGTTGGTGCAGTCATGCCTGGGCTCAATAAAGGTAGGTACGGCCGTGCCGGCTGCAGCCCATGTGGTATCCGGGCAATAAGGGTTGCCGGGGAAGACACTGCCGTCAGGATTGAGATGCACCAATCCTACGTTGGAATTAGCTGTGGCCGTCTGGTTAGCAGCCCATAAGCCGCCCAGTACGGCCAGTGCCACAACGAAAGCGCTCACCACCAGCCCTAGGGCCGTGAGGCGCTTACGCGTGCTTAAGAGCCTACTCATAGCTCACCCCACTTTCAGGAATGTGCGCGCAAGAGCGCACAACAAATAGACCAGCTACTCTTCAACCGAAGGCTGAAGGCAGCCGGTCTACGTCCCTCTTTACCGCAGATTTGCTTACGACTTCTCTCCCCGAAGGGGGAGAGAGGCCATGCTATCGGTGCGGTCATTCGCTACCTTGTTGAGATCCCCTTCCGCCAGGCGTTGAGCACCACCTCCCCTACCACACATCCTCAAACCACCAATGCCTGACTCTATCGAACCACCCTCGCTTTTGTCAAGAGGCCGGGGCATGGATAACCCATGGCTGTCAACTGATTAAAACGCCTGAGGGTCAGTAAAGGTTAACTAATATTCTGGCGGCCGGTGGGTCAGGGTGGTCGCCTCTGCGGCGGGTCATCAGGCAAATGGGGGTCGTCAGGCAGATGCGGGTCATCGGGCAAATGCTGGGAAAGTTAACCTTATTGTTGGAGCGGGCGTTCTATACAATGGCGGTAATATGGGGTATGATGGCGGCGTAGCCAGCCTGACCGCCAAGGGTGGCGGGCGCAGGAGGGATGACCGCTTGTACCCCGGCTCTGAGGCCCAGGGCGAGCGCCTGTTAGTGGACGCCGCTAGGGTCGGTGATGAGAAAGCCATCGCCGAGCTATATAATAAATATTTCCCGCGCGTCTACCGCTATATGCTGGTTCGCACCGGCAACGTGGGTGATGCTGAGGACTTAACGGAAGAGGTGTTCATCCGTGTTCTGGATGCGCTGGAGCGGTTCGAGTGGCGGGAGGTGCCGTTCTCGGCTTGGCTGTTTCGCATCGCCCACAACGCTGTGGTCAGCCATCAGCGGCGGGATGGCGCTCGGGGGAGGGTTTCTCCCCTGTCGCCAAGCTTGCCGGTGGGCACGCAGGGGCCGGAGGAGGCGGTGGAGGCACGACTAGCGCTGGACGAGGTAATGGAGGCGACCCGCAACCTCCCCGAGGCCCAGCGAAAGGTGATAGCCCTCCGCTTCGGAGCGGGGCTGTCGGTGGCGGAGACGGCACGGGCCCTGGGGAAGAGCGGGGGCAATGTGAAGGTCATACAGCATAAGGCGATCGTGAAGCTGAGAGAGATGCTGTTGGGCAAGAGGCCCGAAGGCTATGAAGAGAAGGTTTGAGGAAGTACTGGAGGAGTGCCTGGCGGTGCTGGCGAGCGGCCAGAGCACGGTGGAGGAGTGCCTGGCTCTCTACCCGGGGCTGGCGGCCGAGCTCGAGCCTCTGCTGCATACAGCTCGCAACCTCCAGAGGGCCTATGAGGTCGATCCCTCGCCGCTCTACGCCCAGGCGGCTCGCGAGCGCTTTCTGTCCGCCATGGCCGTCCGCCGCCAGAGGCGGCTAACCGCGCGACCGGCCAGGCCCTTCTGGCGCTGGGCCCCTGCCGCGCTGGGCAGCGCTGCCCTGGTAACCTTCGCGGTCTGGGCGGGCGTACTCGCTGTGAGTGGAGGCGGCGGTTCTCAAGAGATAGCCGTCGTTGTCAACAAGATAGAGCCGACCAGCACGCCGGCGCCTGTGGTGAGCGATATCCAGGGGAAAGTGGAGAGAATCAAGACCCAATTGAAGGAAATCCAAACGGAGGCGGAGAAAGGGCCCGTCGAGCCAGCCGTTATCCAGCATATCCAGCAAATGAAGGAGGACACAGCGGCGTTGGTGGACAGCCTTGACCAGCCTGAGGGGCTGGAGCTGGAGGATGTCTCCCAGATCGACGAGGTACTTGCCAACCAGGAGGAGGTTCTCAACAAGGTGAAGGAGAGCGTGCCACCTGAGGCGGTTGAGGACTTGGACGAGCTAATTAAGATAGCTGGGGTAGGACGAGCCAAGGCCCAGCAAATACTGCTGCCCACGCCCACCGCGGTGCCATCCGCCACACCGACCGCTGCCCCGTCGGCGACGGCGACCCCCAGCGCGACGCCGACCGTCACACCTGAGGAGAGCCCTACGGCCACCGCCACTCCGTCTGAAACTGTGACGCCGGAGGAATCCCCAACCGAGGAGATACCGGAGGAGCCCACACCTTCGCCCACCCCCGAGGCTGGCGAAGAGGCCGGCCTTTCAGCGACCGTTGTTCCCTATCCTTAGGGAGTGGCGCTCGGACTGGCCGTCGGAGAGATTCGGCCGGTCGCCTGCAGGATGCGCTGATCTAGCTTCTGTGCCCACTCGAGGGCATCATCCACCGTGGCTAGCGCTGTGGGAGCAGTTGCTCCAATCCGCGCCAGAACGTTTTCCTGCCGGAAGTCTATGACGTGCAGACTTACGGATACGTCGCGCTTACCTATCCTTTGGCTGGCGATGGTCACGAAGGCCACTGATTCATCACCGACGGTGGGTATTTCCACGGCGGCTGCATCTTCCAGTTGCCGGAGCTCCTCTTGCAGCCTCTCTTCGCCAACACGGAAGGCCTCGGCTGCTCCCTCCTGGTCCCGATAGATGGAGACGGCGCCGAAGACGCGATAGGTGCCGCTTAAGAAGGCCTCGGGGTCGTTAGCCGCGTATTCCACTTCATAGCCATCGAGGCGACCCCATTCCTCTAGTTGGCTCAGACACTCGTCTCGCTCGTCTTCCTGCGTGCTGGCGCAGCTCTCGCTATTAGTGATGTGCTTGGCGCTGCCTTCGACCTCGGCGAAGTCCATCGCCACGTCACCGATCTGAAGCGCAACAGCCTCCGGATCCTCGATCAGGATCGCTTCCTCCTGGCTGTCACTACAGCCAGTGGAGGCCGCCACAATCGTCAGGAGGGGGAGAAGCAAGGTCGTGAGCAGAAAGGTCAAACGCATAGTTCCATGCCTGCCCAATAGTGCCTTGGGCGTAACGGCTGTGTCAAGCTAGGGATGCCTTGGTATTTGACAGTCGTATTTGGCGTTTCTAGAATGGGTGGCAGGATGGGTGACGGAGGGGAAGACGCCAGCGGTGGCAGTAGTCGGGAGGTTGTGAGCCTATCCCAGGTTGCTGCCCTTTTCCTGTCTCGTCTGGCTTCCGAGGTGCGCCAGGAGAGCCAGGGTGAGGTCTATCGCTTTGTCCGCTGGTACGGGGCGGATCGCCCTGTGAGCGATCTGCGTGGCCATGACGTCGCCCTCTATGCTGAATCCCTGGGCGCCGCCACAGCCGATGTCCTCCGTCGCGCGGAGGCCCTTCGTTCCTTTCTGACCTTTGCCAAGAAGGAGCGCCTCACGGCCAGCAATCTGTCCACTCACTTGCGTCTGCGCAAGAGCCCCCAGGGCACCGAGGGCGGTGGGGCTGTAGCGGTGACGCCGTCCCGACTGACGGCCGACGGACATGCCTCCCTCAGCGCTGAGCTAGAGTCTCTGAAGGCTCAGCGGCCTCGCATCGCCGAGGAGCTGCGGCGAGCGATGGTTGATAAGGATTTCCGGGAGAACGCGCCCCTGGATGCTACGCGCGAGCACCAGGCGCACGTAGAGGCGCGCATTCGCCAACTGGAAGCCCTTCTGAAAAATGCGGAGGTGGTCAAGGGTAAAGCGGCTCCAGGCGCCAAGACTCACCTGGGCAGCACCGTTATTATGCGCAATCTCACGTCGGGGTCAACGGTACGCTACACTCTGGTGAGCCCCAGCGAGGTTAGCCCAACCGAAGGCAAAATCTCCATCGCCTCGCCGGTGGGCAAAGCGATCCTGAATCGCTCCATAGGCGAGGAAGTGGAGGTCTCCGTGCCTGCCGGTCGCCTCCACTTCCGAATCGAGGAGATAGAGGGCTAACTTCTCGCTCTCGCCGTGCTTCCGCGAATCTATTGCTGGCTTTCGGCTACCGCCTGTTCACCTGGCTGTACGACACCCTACCCTCACGACGCCATATCTTAGCCGGGTTTCCCCGGGTGCCGTCGTGGGTGGGCGTTTATCGTTCAGCCGGAGAGTCTGTCCTCAGGCTTTAGAACCCTCCGCAGCGATGTCCTCCAGCATCTTGGTGGTGAGGGACTTGGGTCGCTCGATGGGATAGGCAAGTGCGCGGTCCCAGGTGATGTTGGCGAGCACGCCGATGGCCCGGCCGACACCAAACAGCACCGTGTAGAAATCCCACTCGGTCAGGCCGTAGTACCACTGGATGACACCCGAGTGCGCGTCCACGTTCGGCCACGGGTTCTTGACCTTGCCCTGCTCGCTGAGCACATCCGGAGTCACCTTGAAGAGCATGTTGACGAGTTTGAAGAGCGGGTAGTCGGGCAGGTTCTTGAGGCAGAACTCGCGCTGTGCGGTATAGCGCGGGTCGGTCTTGCGCAGCACCGCGTGCCCGAAGCCTGGGATCACCTGGCCGGCTTTCAAGGTGTCCCAAAGCGCCTCGCGTACTAGCTCCTCAGTCGGTTCCTTGCCATCCAGCTTCTTTTGGAAGTTCATCAGCCAGCGCAGCACTTCCTGGTTGGCCAGGCCGTGGAGCGGGCCGGCGAGACCGTTCATCCCGCCTGACAAGGAGTAATAGCAGTCCGACAGGGCCGAGGCGACTAGGTGCGTGGCGTGCGCCGACACGTTGCCCGACTCGTGATCCGAGTGGAGGATGAAGTACATGCGAGCGACGTCGTCGTAGGGCTTGGGGATGCCCATTTGGTGCGCGAAGTTGCCGCCCAAGTCGAGGGACTCGTCGGCAGGGATGTGGACGTCCGCCTTGTACTTCATGCGGTAGATGTAGGCCGCGATCGAGGGGAGCTTGGCGAGGAGGTTTGTGCAGTCCTCGTACATCGGGTCCCAGTAGTCATCTCTCTTCATGCCTTCAGCGTAGCGCTGGGCGAAGATTGACTCACGCTGCATCGCCAGGATTGCCGCCGAGAACATGGTCATCGGATGGGTGTCGCGCGGCATGGCGCGCAGCATGTCGATCACATACTGGGGAACCGCTCGTCGGGCCTTGAAGTCCTCCACGACCTCCAGGGCCTCCTCGGCGGTCGGTACGTCACCGGTGAGCAAGAAGTACCAGAACCCCTCCACGTAGGGGTACTCGCAGCCCCGCCCCTTGGGCAGCGCCGCGAAGGTCTCGGGGATCAGCTTACCGCGGAAACGGATGCCCTCCTCCGGGTCCAGGTATGAGATGTCGGTGACGAGGGAGCGGATACCGCGTGCGCCGCCGATCACTTGTGCGATGGTGACTTCACCCACCTTGACGTCGCCATGGTCCTTGAGCAGCTTCTGGGTGCGCGGACGGTGCTCCTCGATCTTCTTCAAGAGCACTTCCTTTAGTTTCGACACGAAGGCCCTCCTTCCGTCAGATCGCTCTCGCTTCTTGTTTCTGCTGGCCACTGCCGGGGCCCCGTAGATCCAGGGGCCGAAAACCTGGCGACGGACGCGGCTTTGTACTGTTTATGATAGAGTCAATGGCCTGCGCTTGTATGTCAGGTAATGCCCCATCTAATGTAGGCGTCCCCCCTACAGCTACAGGGGCCCTCTGGGCGTGGTAACCCCGCGACATTATAGTCCTGCCGGTGGGGATTGTAAACCCTTTCACAAGCCTTGGGTGATGAATCGTTGCCATAATGAAACCTGCCTTGACCCTTCATTCGGCAAAGGACGATAATCGGCTCAGGGAGAGGTAATGTGCGTACGTTGCGCCTGGGGCTGGCCCAGATAAACACGACCGTCGGCGATCTGGAGGGCAACGCGGCCAAGGTCCTGGAGTACGTGGGCCGGGCGCGAGAGCTGGTCGTCGACCTGCTCAGCTTTCCGGAGATGACCATCACCGGCTACCCGCCCGAGGACCTACTGCTGCGTCCCCAGTTCATTGGTGACAATCTGGCCGCTCTTCAACGGGTGGTCAAGGGCTGCCAGGGCATCACCGTCGTGGTTGGTTTCGTCGACCGCGACCACGATGTCCACAACGCCGCCGCTGTCATCCACGACGGACGACTGGTGGACGTCTACCACAAGCAGTTTCTCCCCAACTACGGCGTGTTCGACGAGAACCGCTACTTTCAGGCGGGGACGAGGTGCCCGGTGTATGTGATGGCCGGCATCGGCGTGGGAGTAAACATCTGCGAGGACATCTGGTACCCGGACGATCCCATGCGAGCACAGGCGCATGGCGGTGCCCAGGTGATCATCAACATCAACGGCTCGCCTTACCACATGGGCAAGCGGCGCTTCCGTGAGCAGATGCTGGCCACGCGTGCCAGCGACCACGCCGTGTTCATCAGCTACACCAATCAGGTGGGCGGCCAGGACGAGCTCGTTTTCGATGGCGCCAGCATGGTGGTGAGCCCCTGGGGCGAGGTTCTGGCCCAGGCCGCCGCTTTCGAGGAAGAGCTGTTGATCTGCGACCTGGATGTGGAGGAGACCTTTCAAGCTCGGCTGCACGAGCCGCGACGGCGCAGGCAAAGGGTGGCGCGAACCGGTAGCGCTTCTGTGGCCAGAGTGCACCTATCTGACGAGCCCTTGGCGGAGAAGAAGCCGCCCGTGCGCCGTCGGCGGGCTCCTGCTATGTCCGATGAGGCTGAGGTGTACAGGGCGCTGGTTCTGGGCACCGGCGATTACCTGCTGAAGAACGGCTTTCAGAAGGCGGTCATCGGCCTATCGGGGGGCGTCGATTCCAGCCTGGTGGCGGCGATCGCTGTGGACGCTCTGGGCAGCGAAAACGTGGTGGGTGTGGCCATGCCCTCTCGCTTCTCCTCCGAGGGGAGCATCAAGGACGCCCGCGAGCTGGCGGACAACCTGGGCATTCAGCTAATGACCATCCCCATCGAGGGACCGTTCTCCGCTTTCCTTGACCTCCTCAGTGAGCCTTTTTCTGGCACTGAGTTCGGTGTGGCCGAGGAGAACATCCAGTCGCGCATCCGCGGCCTGATCATCATGGCCCTGTCGAACAAGTTCGGCTGGCTGGTGCTGGCCACCGGCAACAAGAGCGAGATGGCTACCGGCTATGCCACGCTCTACGGCGACATGGCCGGCGGCTTCGCCATCATCAAGGATGTGCCCAAGACACTGGTCTATCATCTGTCCCGCTATCGCAACAGCGTGGGGCCGAAACCGGTCATTCCCCAAGAGGTGATCGACAAGGAGCCGTCGGCGGAGCTGCGCCCCGATCAGCGGGACAAGGACACTCTGCCGCCCTACGAGACGCTTGACCCTATCCTCGAGGCCTACGTGGAGGAGGACAAGAGCGTCGACGCCATAGCGGCCATGGGCTTCGACGAGGAGCTGGTGAAGCGGGTTATGGCCATGGTGGACAGGAACGAGTACAAGCGTCGCCAGGCTCCTCCCGGCGTGAAGATCAGCCCCCGCGCCTTTGGCCGTGACCGCCGCCTGCCGATAGCCAATCGCTACAAGGTATTCTAGCCGCCCATGGAAATTCAAGCCGTCTTTTTCGACTACGGCGGCGTCGTCGGCCGCCTCGATCGCCAGGAGATGGCCCGGCTGGAGGACAAGTATGGTCTGCCTCCCGGCGGGTTCTGGCACGCGCTGTTCGAGATCCCCGAGTGGTACGAGGTGGAGGTCGGCCGCGGCTCGGAGAAAGGCTGGCTGAGGGCCGCCCTGGACAAGCTATACGAACTGGCCGGGCGGCCGATACCGGGCATTCGCCAGGAGTGGCATCACATCTGGAAGGGCGTCGATGATGACGTCGTCTCTCTGGCCCGCAAGCTGCGGGCTCGCTACAAGGTGGGCATGATCAGCAACGCCACCAAGAACCTAGAGGAGATCCTGGAGAACCATCACCGCATCATCGATCTGTTCGATGTCGTCATCAACTCGGCGCGGGTGGGCATGGCCAAGCCGGACGTGCGCATCTTCCACCTGGCCGCCGAGAGGCTTGGGGTGCCGGTTTCCGCCTGCGTGTTCACCGACGACCTCATCCACAACGTCGAGGGAGCACGGGCTGCCGGCATGCAGGCCTTCCACTTCCAGAGCGCGGCTCACCTCGAGGCCGAGCTGCGGTCGCTGGGTGTCGAGTGGTAGCCTTCCGCTTGCTCTGGACAGCGGCGCCAACTGGCCGCTAAGATTGATCGATGTTCCTTTTCGCTTTCTTCGGGAGTATTCGCCCATGCCCGCGAAGGTAACTGTTGACGTCATCCCCCAGGTTCGCGAGATGGCCTGCGAGCTGGTTCGCCGCTCGGCCCGCCGGCTGCGCCACCTGCGCTACTGCGACCTGCGCATCGAGGTCGGCGAGGGCAAGGGGGCGGCTGCCGAGAACGGCATGGACAAGTTCAGCGGCGAGGACTACGGCTTCTCCTTCGGCGTGCGGGTGATCGCCGGGGAGAAGATGGCGGCGGCGGGCTACTTCGGCCAGCAGTTGGGCGCCGCCGACCTGCCCCGCCTCCAGCGCGTCTTCCGCGCCGGCGTCGATCACGCCTACCAGCGGGCCCTGGCCAGCGCCCAGGGCAAGGCCGAGGCCCGCGAGCGCCTGGGCCCTCTGGCCGAGGCCCTCCATGACATCGAACTGGCGCCCATCGACGTGCGGGAGGACAGCGTGGCCGCCCGGTACGAGATCGACCCCCGCACGCTGTCCCTGGACGAGGTCGTTCGCTACGTGCGAGAGGTCTCCAAGAGCGTGCAGGGCATCGACCAGCAGGTCATGTACAACCACGTCGGCGCCTCCTCGGTCCTCAGCCGCCAGCTCTTCTGCAGCTCCGAGGGGGCGAACATCGACCAGAGCTGGGCGATGACCGGCGGCATGTGCTTTGTGGTAGCGGTGGGCAAGGAGGGCAGCCAGGAGCTGTACGATTTCGTCGGCCACCAGCGAGGGTGGGAGGCGATCAGCCAGGGCGTCGACGAGGAGTTCATCCAGCGGCCCGACCTGAGTACGTTCTCCCTCGACCTGGCCAGGGACACGGTGGCCCTCGCCAACTCGCGGCCGCTGAAGGCCACCGACAAGGACGTGGTGGTGGTCACTGACCCCCACTACAACGCCCTCTTGGTGCACGAGATCATCGGCCATCCCACGGAGGCCGACCGCGCTCTGAAGATGGAGACGGGCTACGCCGGTCGGAGCTGGCTGCTCAGGGACCTGGCGGAGAACCAGCTTGGCAAGCGGGTGGGCTCGGAGGTGCTGACCGCCTTCACCGATGCCACCCTCTCCGGCTTCGGCCACTACCTGTACGACGACGAGGGTACGCCGGCCAGGCGGGTGGTCCACGTGGACAAGGGCATCTTCAGCGGCTTCATGAACAGCCGCCAGACGGCCGCCCTGCTGGGGGCCGAGCCCAACGGCTCGTATAAGGCCACCGACGCCTCGCTGGTGCCCCTGATCCGCATGTCCAACAC
>LJUA01000029.1 GCA_001303545.1 Dehalococcoidia bacterium SM23_28_2 | reverse complement strand
ACATGGACGGCGACGGCGCCAGCGATTGCCAGGACCCTGACACCGATGGTGATGGCTTCCTCAACTTCAGAGAGGGAGACAGGGGGTCCAACCCGCTGGACGCCAACAGCACGCTCGAGGAATGCGACGGTCTGGACAACGACGGCGACACGCGGGTGGACGATGGGTGGCCGGACGCCGACGAGGATGGGCTTGCCGATTGCCTTGACCCCGACATGGACACGGACGGCGACGGTATCGTCAACCCTGACGACCCGGACGACGACAACGACGGGTTCACGGATGAGCAGGAGATCTTCATGGGCTTGTCATCGCTGGATGCCTGTGGTTTTGCTGACGCCTGGGCGCCGGACATGGACAACAACGGCGATGTCAACATCCTGGACGTGCTGAAGTACAAGCCGGTGATAAACAGCGAGCTGGGAGTGGATGTGAACTACGACCGGCGCTACGACCTAAACGCGAACGGGGAAGTGAACATCCTGGACGTGCTGCTGTACAAGCCGGTCATCAATACATCCTGCCCGGGCCTGTAGGAGGGCAAGGCACTCCTATTCCGTCGTCAGCGGCCGACAAGTCGGGCTCGCTCTCGCCGCGGGCGTCTGGTGTGTAAGAAAGAGGCGCTGGCTGCGCCAGGCCCTCCTCGCTTCTTCGTTTGCCCCCGCCGCTACGAGCAGTACCATCTCGCCCTGCTCCTTGCATGTATAATTACATTATGTTTAGGTGTTTGGGCAGCGCGAGGTGGCCGGTATGAAGGCCTTGCGCCTGGTTCTTCTCGCTCTGGTGGCGGTCGCCGTGGCCGTCCTGGCCTCCGCCCATGCCCAGACGCTCTTGCTCGCGCTGGACACCCCCACCCCTCAGGAGGGCGCCAACTTCGGCCACTCGCTGGCCGTGGGCGACGTGAACAACGACGGCAACGCAGACATCGCCGTGGGGTCCTATCAGGAGGACGTGGGCGGCAACGCCGACCAGGGCCGGGCCTACGTATTCTCCGGCGCCGACGGCTCGTTGCTCTTCACCCTGGACACTCCCAACCCGCAGGGCGACGCCTACTTCGGCCACTCGCTGGCCGTGGGCGAGGTGAACGGTGATGGCAAGCCAGACATCGCCGTGGGGGCGCCGATGGAGGATGTGGGCGGCAACGCGGACCAGGGCCGGGCGTACGTCTTCTCCGGTGGCGACGCCTCGCTGCTGCTCACTCTGGACACCCCCGGCCCGCAGGCGCTCTCCTGGTTCGGGTACTCGCTGGCGATGGGCGACGTGAACAGCGACAGCAAGGCAGACATCGCCGTGGGAGCACACACGGAGGACGTTGCGGGCACCACCGACCAGGGTCGAGTCTACGTCTTCTCCGGCGCTGACGGCTCGCTTCTCTTCACCCTGGATACCCCCAACCCCCAGGCGTACGCCTGGTTCGGCGTATCGGTGGCCGTGGGCGAGGTGAACGCCGACGGCAAGGCAGACATCGCCGTAGGGGCATACGGAGAGGATGTGGGCGGCAACGGCAGCCAGGGTCGGGCATACGTGTTCTCCGGAGCGGACGGATCGCTCCTCTTCACGCTAGACACCCCCAACCCGTGGTGGGGCAGCTACTTCGGCCGCTCGCTGGCGCTGGGCCAGGTGAACGACGACAACAAGGGCGACATCGCCGTAGGGGCGGTCTATGAGGACGTGGGCGACAACATCGACCAGGGTCAGGCCTACGTGTTCTCGGGAGCGGATGGCTCGCCGCTCTTTACCCTGGAGACCCCCAACCCGCAGGCGTACGCCAACTTTGGCCACTCGCTGGCCGTGGGGGATGTGGATGACGACGGCAAGGCAGATATCGCCGTGGGGGCGCCGCGGGAGGACGTGGCCCATAATGACCAGGGTCGGGCTTACGTGTTCTCCGGCGCTGACGCCTCGCTGCTCTTCACCCTCGATACCCCCAATCCGCAGGCATCCGTCAACTTCGGCCGGTCGGTGGCGGTGGGCGACACCGATGCCGACGGCAAAGGGGACGTCGCCGTGGGGGCGCCGCGGGAGAGCGCGGCCTATAGCGCGCAGGGTCGGGCCTACGTCTTCTCGGCGTCCGATCCGCCGCCGCCCACGCCTACGCCGCCGGTATCGCCTGCGCCCGTCGGCGGCATAGCTGAGCTCCCCGATGCCCCGGACTCCGCGGCTTCCGATTACATCGCGCTGGCCGCACTCGCCGCTGCCGCACTGCTCGCCTTCACCGCCAGCGCGTGGTATGTAAGAAGGCGGCGCTGGCTGGGCTAGGCCGAGGGGCGCAGGCCCTCCGGATATGCTAACATTGGCCGCGCAGGGGCCAAGAAGCATGGAGATAACCCCTCGCGTCCACAGCATACCGGTGTCTCATCCCTTCCTTAGGGGCCCGCTGGCCTCCAACGTCTACCTGGTGGTGGACGGCGCTCAGGGGGCCCTCATCGACGCCGGCTACCCTGACGATGGCTCCGTGAGGCCACGGCTGGAGTATCTCCGGGGCATGGCCGGCCCTTCGGAAGGTTCAGGCTTCGCCCTGAAGGGCTCAAGCCCGAAGGGGCAGGCCCTCAAGCTGGAGTACATTATCGTCACCCACCACCACGTCGACCACTGCGGCGGCGCCCACGCTCTGCGCCAGGCCACCGGCGCCGCCATCTGCATGCACCCGCTGGAGGCGAGTATCCTCAGCGAACAGCGGTCGGACGCTCCCCAGGACGTGGATGCCCCCGGCGGCCCGCGGGCGATGGCCGAGCAGCTTCGCGCCTGGCGTCAGGCTACCGCCCAGGCCACCGCCGATCGCCTGGTGGAAGGCGGCGACACCATCCGGCTGGGCGGCGTCACCATCGAGGTCATCGATACGCCCGGCCATACCCTCGGCTCCATCTGCCTCTACCTGCGAGAGGAGCGCGTGCTGTTCACCGGTGACACTGTGCCCGGCCTGGGTACGGTGGTCATCCTGCCGCCGCCCGCCGGCGACATGGCCCTCTACATTCGGTCGCTGGAGCGGCTGAAGGGCTACGAGGCGACTCTGGTCTGCCCCGGCCACGGGCCGCCGCTGCGGGATGTCGCTCGCAAGCTCCAGGAGCTCATCGATCACCGCCACGAGCGCGAGCAGCAGATCCTCTCGGCCATCGGCCGAGGGCAGGGGCGGCTGGCGGCGATGCTGGCCGACATCTACCCCGAGCTGGACAGGCACCTCGTGGGCATGGCCCGTGGGCAACTCCTCGCCCACCTGGCCAAGCTTCAGAGCGAGGGGAGGGTCGTCAAGCGGGGGGAAGGTGAGTACGTCCTTGCCTAGACCGGGCCCCATCGCCAAACGTATAATGCCCTCGGATTCGGGGGAGGCCTTTCCTTGGTGAAGAAGAGATCGACCGCCGAGCTGCCGCTGGCGGGCATCCTGCCCCTCACCGCGGCGGTGAACGACGAGGGCCATCTGGCCATCGGCGGCTGCGACACGCTGGAGCTGGCCCGCGAGTTCGGCACGCCCCTGTATGTGTTCGATGAGGAGACGCTCCGCCACAAGTGCCGGGAGTTCCGGTCGGAGTTCCGCCGTCGCCACGCCGACAGCGGCGTCAGCTACGCCGCCAAGGCCTACCTGGGGAGGGCCCTGGCCGCCCTCCTGGCCGAGGAGGAGATGGACCTGGAGGTGGTCTCCGGCGGCGAGCTGGCCATCGCCCGCTCGGTGGACTTCCCACCCCAGCGCGTGTACTTCCACGGCAACAACAAGTCGGAGGAGGAGCTGCGGGAGGCTTTGGACTACGGCATCGGCCACGTGGTGGTCGATAACCCCTACGAGTTGGAGCTGCTCAACCAGGTGGCGACCTCCATGGGCAAGCGCCAGCCCATCCTCCTGCGCCTGTCGCCCAACGTCGACCCTCATACCCATCGCCATACCACCACCGGCGTTCTGGACAGCAAGTTCGGCTTTCCGATCGTGACCGGCCAGGCGGAGGCGGCGATAAAGCAGGCCCTCAGCCTGCCGGCCGTGGAGCTGGTGGGGCTCCACTTCCACCTTGGCTCGCCCATCCCTCATATGGAGCCCTATCAGGAGGCCGTCCAGGTGGTGATCGACTTCGCTGCCCAGATGGCCGAGCGGCACGGCTTCCGCCTGAGCGAGCTCAGCCCGGGCGGCGGCTTCGCCATCCAGTACCTGGAGGACATCCCCGCTCCCGCGCCGGCCGAGTACGCGGCGGCCATCGCCTCCGCCCTGGTGGGGGCCTGCCGAGCGCACTCCCTGCCCCTGCCCAGGCTGGTCATAGAGCCGGGACGAGCCATCGGCGGTCAGGCCTGCGTTGCCCTCTATAAGGTCGGCGCTAGAAAGGAGATCCCCGGCGTGCGCACGTACGTGGCGGTGGACGGCGGCATGGGCGACAATATTCGGCCCGCTCTCTACAGCGCTCGCTATTCGGCTCTGGTGGCCAATAAGGTGGGCGAGGAGGAGCGGGAGCGGGTGGCCATCGCCGGCAAGTTCTGCGAGTCGGGCGATGTCCTCGTCCGAGATGCCGACCTCCCCCGTCTGGAGGCGGGCGACATCCTGGCGATGGCCGCCGCCGGCGCCTACTGCCTGCCCATGGGCAGCAACTACAATGCTTTTCTCCGGCCGGCCATCGTCATGGTCAGGGACGGCGCCGCCCGCCTGATCCGTCGCCGTGAGACCTACGAAGACCTGATGCGCTGCGAAGTTTGGCCGTCGCCTTAGCAACGGAACGTTTCGCTTGATCAAGAAGCTTGGTTCGTACAGGGCCGTAGTGGCATTGGCGTTGGCGGCAGTGCTTGCCGCCGGTTGCGGCGACAACGGCCCCTCGGTTGAGATGCCGGAGGGCGGCTCGCCGGTTGCTTCGCCAACGGCCACCGAAGGGGGGCGCATGCTCTACGTGGCCTCGGACGGTGACGATGCCGCGGACGGCAGCATCGAGCATCCCTGGCGTACCCTCCAGCACGCCGCCGATTCCGTTCTGCCCGGCGATACAGTGGTGGTGCAGGAAGGCACCTATCACGAAGAGGTGATGCTTACCCGCTCGGGGGAGTTCGGCCGGCGCATCACTCTGCGCGCAGCGGCTGGCGAAGCCGTCATACTGGACGGCGGTGGCCAGCTAGACGACGGCTTCATCATTGACGCTGGCATCTCGCACGTCAGCCTGGAGGGCTTTCAGCTGACCGACTACCGCGGCTGGACCATCTCTCTGGAGGGCGACAATCGGGATATCGTGATCGCTGACATAGACAGCAGCGACAGTGACAACGGCGTCCACCTGACGCTAGGCGAGCACGGCAAGCCGGAGGAGGGTTCGGTGGAGGACGTGCTAATCCGCGACTCCCGCTTTCACCACCACCGTTTCGCTGGCATCGACTGCACGCCTGGGCCCTGCAACCGCCTGCTCATCATGAACGTCCAGGCCGACAACAACGGCGCCGAGGCCGACTGGGCGGGCGACGGCATCGCCGTGGAGATGGGCGAGGACATCCGCATCGAGGGCTGTCAGGTGTACGACAACGGCGGCGACGGCATCGATCTGAACTCGCGGGATAGCCAGCCCATGTCCGGGATCGAGGTGCGCGGCTGTCAGGTCTGGGGCAACAAGCGCACGGGCATCAAGCTCTGGCGCGGCGGCACCATCAGTGACAGCGTCGTCCATTCGATGGGTTCGTGCGGTATCGACATCGCCCGCGAGGGGACCTACGAGGTGGTGAACACGCTGGTCGCCCGCAGTGGCCTGGACGGCGACTACGGTATGGTGGTGGCCTATCCCGAGGACTCGGAGCCTCAGGGCCCGGTGTCGCTCCGCGTCCGAAACAGCATCTTCGCCTTCAACTACGGCGGAGTCTATCTGGGCGAGAGCGTGAAGCTGGATGAGGACTATGACCTGTTCTTCAGCCGCGAGGACTGCGAGATCGAGGCGGTCTTCAGCGACCGCGAGGACGGCTGCTTCGGCCGCGACGACCTCAACGGAGGCGCGTGGCTCCGCGAGACGGGCAACGGTCGCCACAGCCTGGCTGCTGACCCTCTGTTCGTCGACTCTGAGGGAGGCGACTACCACCTGAGGTTGGAGAGCCCGGCCCGCGATGCGGGCGATCCCGAGCAGGGCGGGACGCTGGACATGGACGGCAACCGGCGGCCGTCGAATGGCGGCGTGGACATCGGCCCCTATGAGGTGCCGTAGCATGTGGCAGACGGTCGGACAGGACAGGGCGGTGGCTGCCCTTCAGCGCGGCCTGGCCCAGGGCAGGCAGGCCCACGCCTACCTCTTCGTGGGGCCGCCCCAGGTGGGCAAGGGCACCCTCGCGCTGGAGCTGGCCCAGGCCCTCAACTGCGATGGGCCTGAGCCGCCCTGCGGGGAGTGCACCCCCTGCCGTCGCATCGCCGGCGGCATCCACGCCGACGTCCAGGTGGTAACTGTAGAGACAGGCGATGGCGGCCCCCACAAGGACATCAGCATCGACCAGATACGCGAGGTGGGGCGGACGGTCAGCCTGCGGCCCTTTGAGGGCCGCTGCCGGGTGATCATCATCGACCCTGCCGATGCTATGAACGAGGCGGCCCAGAACGCCTTCCTCAAGACTCTGGAGGAGCCGCCGCCCGATGTCGTCTTTGTTCTCATCACCTCCCGGCCGCGGGCCATGCGGGCTACCATCCGCTCTCGCTGCCAGCAGTTCGAGTTTTCGTCCTTGCCTGTGGCCAAGCTGGAGGAGGCCTTGCGTGAGCGGTGGTCGGTGGCCCCTCGTCAGGCGCAGCTCCTGGCCCGCCTCTCGCGCGGCCGCCTCGGCTGGGCCATCGCTGCCCGCCGGGACGAGGAGATGATGCGCGTCCGCCACGAAGCGCTGGTGGACATCCGCAGCCTGCCCGAGCGCACCATCCAGGATCGATTTGCCTACGCCTCCGAGGTCGCCGGCCGCTTCTCCCGCGACCGGGTGACGGTTATGGCCGTCCTGGACCTGTGGCGGGAGTGGTGGCGGGATGTCCTGCTCGCGTCAAGCGGCGGCCAGGATGCTATCACTAACCTCGACCTGGGGGACATCCTGAAGGCGGAGGCCGATCGGTACGAGCCTGGCCAGGTGATCGCCTTTCTCCGTTCGCTGGCTGCCAGCAAGCGGCGCCTGGAGGAAAACGTCAACCCTCGTCTGGCCCTGGAGGTGCTCATGCTCGACCTGCCGACACCCCGCTAGGCCGCTGCCGATATCGCCCGAAAACGTATGAACCAACACAGTGTGCCCAATGCGCTGAACGAGCACACGGCTTTGACCGGATCTACTTGAAGTGCTAGACTTCCCAGGATACAGGGTTGTCTATTGGCGGGAAGGAGGAAGTCGAACAGATGAGAATCTTAGCTCTTGTCATGGTCGCTATCTTCGCGGTTCTTTGCTTGGTAGCCTGCGGAGGGGGTGATGACGAAGAGGGCGCACCGGCGGCCGCAGCAAGTCCTGCTGCCACCGAGGGGGCCCCATCCGCTCCTGAAGGTACTCCTCCCGGGCCGGGCACGCCTCTCCCTGAGCGTACCCCTCCTGCGGACCGCACACCGGGCGCTATTCCTACTCCTCCTGCGGGAGGTCTCGCCGCCGGGTCACTTGCTGACCTGGACAGCTACCGCTACACCATGAAAATGGAACTGGAGGGGATGGAGAGCGTCTTCGCCGAAAGCCTCAGCGCCATCCCAGGGCAGGATCCCGCCGCTCTGGCCGAAAGCCTGAAGATGGAGATCAGCGGAGCGTACGTGGCCCCCGATAAGATCGAGGTACGCATGAGCATCAGCGGCGTTGACGATGAACTGGCGATGACTACCATCGGCGACCAGCAATGGGTTGAGATGGGTGACCTGGCCATCGGCCCCATCCAGGCAGTGGGCGACATCGAGGAGATGGATATGGCTCAAATCGTGTGGGAGGGGTTCTCAGGGGATGCCGGCTCATTGACCTGTACCAGCGAGAAGAAAGAGACGGTGAACGACGTTTCCTCCAATTACTGCGGCATCGACGCAGCCACCTTCGAGCAGCTCTCCACCCTGTTCGGCGGCACAGAGGACATGGGCGACATAGACGAGTTCAGCCTTGACCTGTGGCTGGCGGAGGACGGCGGTTGGCCCGTGCGCATGCGGGCTAACGTGGCAGGGACCGATGAGACCGGTCAGGATTTCAAGGCCAAGCTGGAGCTGGACGTTACCGACGCCAACGAGGATTTCGACATCAAGCCCCCCAGCTAGGACTAGCCGCTGGGAAAGCTCACAGGAGGCGGCGGACAGGCTTGCGGCCCGGACGGGGGTCGTAGTTGGCCTTGAACATCTCCAGCTTGTCGCGCTCGATGAGGTATTTGCCAGCGAATAGGAGGGCGGGGACCTTCTTCTGCTTGATGAGACGCCGCAGGCTCTGGGGGTGAATGCCCAGGATCCGTGCCGCTTCCACCAGGTCTAGGTAGTTGTCGAACGGAGCGTCGACCATCCCCGCCTCCGCTAGTCTATTAACATGCTAAGACACATGAATGATTTTACCACATCTGTCAAGCTTAGGGGCCTCCCTGGCTCACCATTTTGGCCCTCTCGTGGGTTAGCGTCCATCGTTACCAAAACGATAGCCGGTATGTTATCCTGGCGGTAGCATCCCTGCTCGGCGGAGACAGGCGGAGGAGGGGAGAGGAGCATGTACGACCCCACCAAGCGGAAAGCGCTGTCGCAGCGACGGGCGGCCTGGGAGAAACGAGTGGAAGACGGCGACCAGGAACGCCAGGAGCGGTTCATCACCACCTCCGGTCAGCCCATCCAGCGACTGTATGACCCCAGCGACGTCGCCGCAATCGATTATGAACGGGACATCGGTTGGCCAGGCGAGTACCCCTTCACCCGTGGCCTTCACCCAACCGGCTACCGCGGCCGCCTGTGGACGATGCGCATGTTCGCTGGCTTCGGCAGCGTCGAGGAGACCAACGCTCGCTTCAAGTACCTGCTGGAGCATGGGCAGACCGGCCTCTCCATAGCCTTCGATTTGCCCACCCTTATGGGCTACGACGCCGACGCGCCCCAGGCCGCCGGCGAGTTCGGCAAGTGCGGCGTCTGTGTATCCTCGCTGGCCGACATGGAGATCCTTCTCGCTGACCTACCTTTGGACGAGATAACCACGTCCATGACCATAAACTCGCCCGCCGCCATCATCTGGGCCATGTACATCGCCGCCGCCGAAAAGCGGGGCATACCACGGCAGCGACTGGGCGGCACCATCCAGAACGACATCCTCAAGGAGTTCATCGCCCAGAAGGAGTTCATCTTCCCGCCTGAGCCTTCCATGCGCCTGGTCACGGACACCATCGAGTTCGGCACTCGTGAGATGCCCCTCTGGAACACCATCAGCATCTCCGGCTATCACATCCGCGAGGCGGGCTCCACCGCCGTCCAGGAGCTGGCCTTCACCCTCGCCGACGGCTTCGAGTACGTGCGCTGGGCCCTGGAGCGGGGCCTGAACGTCGACGAGTTCGCTCCCAGGCTCTCTCTCTTCTTCAACTGCCACAATGACTTCTTCGAGGAGGTCGCCAAGTTCCGCGCTGCCCGCCGCATCTGGGCCCGCGAGATGAAGGAGCGTTTCGGCGCCCGCGACCCCCGCTCCTGGTGGATGCGGTTCCACACCCAGACGGCCGGCTGCTCCCTCAGCGCCCAGCAGCCGGAGCTGAATTTGGTGCGCACCGCCATACAGGCCCTGGCCGCCGTCATGGGAGGCACCCAGTCTCTACACACCAACTCCTGGGACGAAGCCCTGGCCCTGCCCAGCCAGAAGGCCGCCCGCCTGGCCCTGCGCACTCAGCAGATCATCGCCCACGAGTCGGGGGTGGCCAACACGATCGACCCCCTGGGCGGCAGCTTCTTCGTGGAGACCCTCACCAACAGGATGGAGGAGGAGTGCTACCGCTACTTCCGCCAGATCGAGGACCTGGGCGGCGTCATCCCCGCCGTCGAAGCCGGCTTCTTCCAGCGGGAGATCGCCGAGGCCTCCTACCGCTACCAGCGGGAGATCGAGACCAATGAGCGGGTCATCGTCGGCGTCAACGACTACACTATGGATGAGCCGATCGAGATCCCCATCCTGGAGATGGACCCCGCCGGCGAACAGCGCGAGCGCCAGCGCCTGGCCCGGCTCCGCAGTGAGCGTGACAAGGAGCACGCCGAGCGCTCCCTGAGGGCGCTGCGAGATGCCTGCCAGGGCTCCGATAACCTCATGCCCTACATCCTCGACGCAGTCAACGCCTATTGTACCCTGGGCGAGATCTGCGATGTCATGCGGGAGGCCTTCGGGGAGTATCAGGAGCAGCCGGTGGTCTAGCCTCCGGTGGGTCCTTTCACTCCCAGGCAGGGCTGACACAGCGAGCTTTCGCACGATGCCCTCATGAGTACGGACACTGGTAGAGCGAATCTGAGCCCACCGAAGTATGAGTTCCCTCGCCTGCCCCTTGGCGGCTTCGCCCTCGACCTTCTCCTGGCCCGCCGCCGCTCCTTCCTGAAGGACAGCCGGACGGTGATGGCCGCCAACCCCTACCCCCGCCAGGTGCGAGGGCTGGAGAACGTACCGTCTGAGGGCCCCTTCGTTCTGATCGCCAATCATTATGGCCGCCGTGGCCTCCAGACCTACCACCATGCCATGTTCATCACCACCGTCATCGCCAAGCACCGACCGCATGCCCCCAACATCCGCTGGGTGATCACCAGCGAGTGGTATGGTTACCACCTTGGTGTTGTTCCCATCCCCGTCTGGCTCATCCGTTGGATATTCAGGCGAGTCGCCAACCTGTACGGACTGGTGGTCATGCCTCGCCAGGCCTCTCTGGCCGTCGGGCGGGCCGCTGTCCTCCGACGCCTCGCCAGGCTCGCTCAGAGAGAGCCCGTCGGCCTGATGCCCGAGGCGGGCGGCTCAGGTACCCTCAGGGAGCCCCTGGAGGGCAGCGGCCTGTTCCTCCGAGCCCTGAGCGAACGCGGCCTGCCGCTCGTGCCGGCCGGCGTGTGGGAAGAGGATGATACCCTCGTCGTCAGGTTCGGCGAGCCCTTCGCCCTTTCCGCAGACAGGAAGGGCTCACGTCAGGAGCAGGACCGCCGGGCCCGCGAGCAGGTGATGGTTGCCGTCGGCCGCCTGCTGCCGCCCGCCTACTGGGGATACTACGAGGAGGCCATCCGCCGCTCCCTCCGCGAGGGTTGACCCCTCCCTCGCGATTGGTTGATCCTACTTCCGGCCTCCCCTATCATTAGCACCGCCTTCGTACTGCAGAAAAGGAGGCACGCACTCCTATGAGCGCCATCGAAATCATCGATAAGGCCAAGAGCGAGGGACGCACCATCCTCACGGAGGTGGAATCGAAGCAGATCCTGGCGGAGGAGGGCATCCCCGTCGCCCACGCCCAGTTGGCGGCCACCCGCGAGGAGGCGATGGCAGCCGCCCGCCAGATAGGCCTGCCCGTCGCCATCAAGATCGTCTCCCCCGACATCACCCACAAGAGCGATGTGGGCGGCGTCAAGCTGGGCCTGAACTCGGAGGAGGAGGTGGCCGCCGCCTTCGACGAAATCGTCGAGACCGCCCGCCGCGCCCAGCCGAAGGCCGCCGTCCTTGGCGTCTCGGTGCAGAAGATGGCCCGCCCCGGCGTAGAGGTGATCATGGGCATGACCACCGACCCCCAGTTCGGGCCGGTGCTCATGTTCGGCCTGGGGGGCGTCTTCGTGGAGGTGCTGAAGGACGTCGCCTTCCGCATCGTCCCCCTCGAGGCGCGAGATGCCCGCCAGATGATCCGCGACATCCAGGGCTTCCCCGTTCTCGAGGGGTTCCGTGGGCAGGAGCCCGCCGACCTCGCTGCCCTGGAAAACATGCTCATGCGCCTGTCAGCCTTTGTGGAGGAGCACCCGGAGATCCAGGAGCTCGACCTGAACCCCATCTTCGCCTACAAGGACGGCGCCCTGGCCGTGGACGCCCGCATCGTGCTGTCCTGAGGCAGGGAATGGCCCTCCGCACCAGTCTCTCCTCTTGGCAGGCCGCCCACAGGGAGTCGCCCACGTGAAGGACCTGAACCGGAAGCTGGAGAAAGCCTTCAATCCTCGCACGGTCGCCGTCGTCGGCGACAAGCGGGCAATGGGCTACTTCTGGCTCAGGGCCATGAAATCCTTCGTGGGCAAGGTCTACTCCGTCCAGATCAACAAGGAAGAGATCCCCGGCATCGAGGCCCTGGGCATCCCCAACTACATGAGCCTTCTGGACATCCCCGGCAGGGTCGACTACGTGGTCTGCGCCGTCCGCCGCGACATCTGCCCTCGCATCATTGAGGATTGCATCCGCAAAGGGGTAACAGCGGTCACCGTGTTCGCCTCCGGCTTCGCCGAGATAGAAGAGGAGGAGGGCGTTCGGCTCCAGCAGGAGTTGGGCGACATGGCGCGCAAGGCCGGGCTCATCCTCATTGGGCCCAACTGCGTGGGCATCTACAACTCCACGTTGGGCGTTCGCCAGGGTGAGGACCAGCCCTGGGGCGAAGCGGGCAATGTCGGCTTCATCTCCCAGAGCGGCACCCACTGCATCGACTTCACCTACGTGGGCTATGGCCACGGCGTCAAGTGCGGCAAGGCGGTGAGCTACGGCAACGCCGAAGTGCTGGATATCGGCGACTACCTTGAGTACTTTGCCCAGGACCCCCAGAGCGATCTCATCGGCATATACGTAGAAGGCCCCCGCGACGGCCGCCGCTTCTTCCATGCGCTGCGAAAGGCTACCCGCCTCAAGCCGGTGGTGGTCTGGAAGGGCGGCCAGACGGAGGCCGGCGCCCGCGCTATCTACTCGCACACCGCCGCCCTGGCTACCGAACAGGTCCTCTGGGACGCCGCCATGCGTCAGGCAGGGGCTGTCACCGCCGACAGCCTGGAGGAGATAGTCGACGTCTTGAAGGGCCTGCTCTACATCAAGCCTGGCACTGGCCGGCGAGTGGGGTTGGTGGCCATGACCGGCGGCCAGTCGGTTGTCATCGCCGATGCCTTCGGCCGCGCCAATCTGGAGGTGCCTACCTTCACGCCCGCCTCCTACGAGAAGCTGGCCTCCTTCTTCCAGATCATCGGCGGCAGCTATCGCAACCCACTGGACGCCGGTCACACTGTGGCCATGGGCTTCCGCACAGGCAATCTAGAGCGCATGCTGGACATCCTGGTCGAGGACGCCAACATCGACGCCGTCGTCTTCGAGTCGTCGATCCCCTTCCTGAAGCGTCGCGGGCTCATTCGCACCACCCTGTTTGACAAGCTGCTAGACCTCCTGGTGCACTACAAGGAGCGCTGCCAGAAGCCATTCCTGGTGATCCTTCAGCCGGGGCTTCTGGAAGGGGAGATGGCGGAGATACGCGGCAAGCTCCTGGAGCGCGGGATCGCCACCTTCGCCGGCTTCCAGCAGGCGGCCGACGTGCTGAGCAAGGTCATAAACTATCATCGCTTCCGCGCCGGGCTGGACTAGCCTGGCAACCCCCGGACGGGCTCAGCGCCGTCGCCGGCGTTTTTTGATCTTCTTATTTTCTTCACAGCTTGCAGAATTCCTGTCAATCGATATAATAATTCACGCCTTCTTCACGCCCGTATTCACGTTCTTGGAGGCGTTCGTGCGCACGATGTTCAGTTGAGGAGTTCGGCCGGAAATTCTGCCTCGCTCTGGAAGGCAATGAGGCATTCCACACTGAGCATCGGGTGCGGCGAAAGGACGGCAGCGCTATCATCACGGAGCACACCGTGACGGAGATAGTAGACGATTCAGGGCAGCGGACCGGCCTGGTCAGGGTCGTGCGCGATGTGACCGAGCGCAAGCGGGCGGAGGAGGAACTGACGAAACATCGCGAGCACCTTGCCGAACTGGTAGAGGAGCGCACAGCCGAACTTCAAGTGGAGGTCAGCGAGCGCAGGCGGGCGGAGCAGGCGCTGCGGGAGAGCGAGGAGCAATACCGCGCCATCTTCGAGCAAGCGGCAGACTCGATTGTCCTCATCGACGCAGAGACCGGAGCGTTCGTGGAGTTCAACGACAGGGCGCACCAGGCGCTCGGCTACAGTCGCCAGGAGTTCGAGAAGCGCAGGATAAGCGACTTCGATGTCATCCAGGCTCCGGAGGAGGTGGC
>LJUA01000028.1 GCA_001303545.1 Dehalococcoidia bacterium SM23_28_2 | reverse complement strand
AATCAGATCAATCCCGAGAATGTGCTCCTCATCGGTCTGAACTGCACTGGTACCATACGGCCAGTGACAGCCCAGCGGATGATGGAAGAGGAATTCGGCGTGGACCCCCTCGATGTCGTCGGTGAGGACATCGAGGACGGCAAGCTGAAGATAAGACTGCGCGATGGCAGTGAGAAGGAAAGGGATCTGGCAGAGCTGGAGGCCAAGGGGCTCAGACGGAGGGAGAACTGCCGAAGATGCGACCTCAACATCCCGACGATGGCGGACATAGCCTGCGGGAAGTGGGGCGCAGAGGACAAGCAGGCCACGTTTATAGAGGTCTGTTCTGAGAGAGGAGGCCACCGAGCTGGCGCGGCAGTGGCAGGAGAAAGATTTCGGCGAGTTGCAGGCGATGGGCGTTGAGGAGCGGTTTGAATACTGGTTCGGACCCTCCGGCCAGTTCGGCCAGTGCATCAAATGCTTTGGCTGCAGGGATGCCTGCCCCATCTGCTACTGCAAGGATTGCTATCTGGAGGCAGACAGGGGCAGAGTGGCCGGGGGCGAGATCCCGCCTGACGCCATGTTCCCGATGATCCGCACCGTGCACGTCATGGATTCCTGCGTGAACTGCGGTCAGTGTCAGGACGCGTGTCCTATGGAGCTGCCGCTTTCCCGCTTGCTTTTCATGCTCAGTAGGGAACTCGGCCAGATGTTCAAGTACGAGCCTGGCATGGATGCCAGCGCCCCGCCCCCATTGAGGACGGTCACAGACGAAGAACTCATGGTCGAAGGCGTTGAGCTTGCCCTGTAAGCGATGGCCGCCGCCAGCAGGTAACGGTTGAGACGGTGTCGCGTCGTCAGGCGGACCTGCCAGCGGGTTGGAATGCTCATGAGAGGGCTCTTCTGCCTGGCGATGGCAGCGGTTTCATGCGTCATGCTTCTGGCGTGCGGCCAGCAAAATGCAGGAGTGGAGCAGACTTCTGCTGAGCAGACAGTCGGGCCTTCCGCCCCGGCAATCGCTGAAGGGGTACCGGCGACGAAGGAGGTGTCCCCTGGACAGACGGTGAGCGCTCCCCCGCCGGTAACCATCGCTGTCACCTATGACAACAACCCCTACGATGATAGGCTAAGGACGGCCTGGGGATTCTCCTGCCTGGTCAGGCTTCCTGAACGGACCATCCTGTTCGACACCGGCGGCGATAGCTCCATTCTGCTCCATAACATGGAGCAGCTCCAAATTGACCCCAGGGAGATCGACGTAGTGGTGTTGTCCCATATCCATGGCGACCACGTAGGCGGACTTGGTGGCATCCTAGATCAGAATAGCGACGTGGTAGTCTATCTTCCCGTCTCCTTTCCTCAAGGCCTGAAGGACGACATCAGCCGCTACGGCGCAGAGGTGCAGGAGGTCGATGAGCCGCGAGAGCTGTTCGACGGTGTGTATACCACGGGCGAGCTCGATGGGGGGATAAGGGAGCAGTCGCTAATGGTGAAAACCGATGAGGGTCTGATCGTAATCACCGGCTGCGCCCACCCCGGCGTGGTGAATGTCGTCCGAAGAGCCAGGGAAGTCGCGGGAGACAGGGTGTACCTGTTGATAGGTGGCTTCCATCTGGGCGGAGCATCTGCCTCCAAGATCGAGTCGATCATCGATGACTTCGAGCAAATGGGGGTGGAGAGGGTGGCGGCCTGTCACTGCAGCGGGGATACAGCTCGAGCACTATTCCAAGAGCATTATGGCGAAGGCTACATCGAATGCGGGGTAGGTAGAAGGATAGCACTACCACTCGAGGGGTGATGCCCGCAAGAGGATGGAGCACTGATCGCCACCCGATGCTCTCCTTCTTCTCAGGCAGGTTGTCGCGGGTTCGACTCCCGTCTCCCGCTCAGGTTCTTCCATTGGTTCCCTCGAAGGCAGGGCTAACTCCCTGTGGATCTTCAGCCTCTCAGCGTTCCGCTGAACACTTGCCAGGCTAGCGCGGACTTCGCAAACAGGCTGAGGAGGATGTACATCCGCTCTCCGAACAGGTAATCTCTCCAAGGCCCGAGCTTTCGATACTGAAGGAACATGTTCACAGCGAAGACGTTGAAGAAAACGAAAAGCGAGGCAATTATCCCATACACGAACGTAGGTACTGCGTCCTCGGAGTTGGCCACGGCCCCTGAAAAGTACCAGAAGATGACCACCCAGGGTACGATGCCCGCAAATACGCCAAGGTCGAAAGCCGTCCAGTTTGTCTTGTCTGTCGTTTGATTGTGCAACTCCATCATCAAACCGAAGAAAATCATCGTTGCGTTCAGTGCGAAGATCAGGACCAGGCTCGGTAGGTCGAACATCCCGGACAGCATGGCGATCACAACGATCATCACCGAGGAACTGAGGGCGTACTCGTACCAGCGCACGTAGTTGATGTGCTTCTTGAGGTTGTTCACATACCACGGGTACACGGCAGGCGAGGCGAGGAGGTAATGCGCGACGGCCGAAATCAGCAAGAAGACGGCGACGAGCGGCCCCAGGCGGAGGTCGAACACAGTGTTGGTCAGCGTTACGATCTCTTCCCTTTGGGGATCAGAATCCAGGAAGGTCGTCCGGAGGGGGAGAGTGGAATCGTTGCTCAGGATCAGCATCGCCGCGCCCTGCAGCAAATGCAGCGTGCCCATCGCCAGGTTGAAAAGCCTCAGCCTGCCATATATCTGGTCCTCTGACCGCGCCATCGGATGCTCTCCTTTCTCGATCTTAGGGCAGCCCTACCAGCGAGCGATTCACTGTTGAGCATGAAGGCACTGTTTGATACTGCGCTGCCCCCAGGTCGCTAGGCTGGCTCCGGCTGCTGTTCCCAAACCACGCCCACCACTCGCCTGCCGAGATGTACCATGAAGGTGGACGTCATCCTGGTCTCCAAGATTTGCTCCCTGTCGAGACCCACCCTTTCACATAGCCTGCCAATGAGCATCTCTCTGAGGTCAGGAGCTATCCCCTCCACCACCCAAACCACGCCCGACTTGTAGGTCCGCTGCACTTCGTCAACGATGCGGTCCACAGCCCTCTCCATACGTCCCGGCACTCTGGCGTAGAGAGCTGTAGCTCCGTGCTTGGCGGTAATGATCGGTTTGATCCGTAGGATAGTGCCGAGCAAGTGCTGAAAGCGGCCAGCCCGACCGCTCTTCACTAGGTAGTTCGTGGTATCGAGGGCTGCCAAGATGTGCACACGTGCTCTCATCTCCTCCACCAGGCGCTTGGCCTCCTGGAGTGGACAGCCGAGGTCGCGCGCCCGAGCCGCCTCCAGGACAAGCATGCCCTCCGCCATCGATACGGTAAGGGAGTCTACCACCTCGATCACTGAGTCGGGGTACTCCTCTTTTGCCATCTCCGCCGCTCGAGCAGCGGCGTCATATGTCTTGCTCAGCTTGGAAGAGATGGTAATGACGAGGATGCGGGATAGGCCTTGCTCGACATGCGACCTGAACGCTTCAAGGAAGCGAGAGGGAGGGGGTGCTGCAGTAGTAGGATAGCCCTTGCCCTTATCGTATCGGTCTAGGAGTTCGGCGAACTCCTCTAGTGTCATTGCGCCTTCATCCAGGCTGCTCTCCGCACCGAAGTTGATGGTGTAGGGCACAACTGTAATGCGCAGCCTCTTGATGACCTCCGGCGGAAGGTCGTGGCTACTGTCGCAGACGATGGCGAAGGGTTCCACGGCTGTCACCCATTTCTTCGAAGCGCGGCGCGATTCTCCATGAGCGAACCAGTCTGCTGCCGCTGGTTGTCATTATCCTGCGTGCCATTTCGGTGGTGCTCAGATCCTAGTCGCAAGCGTTAAGGTTGGCAAGCGACCGCATGCCTGGTGCTGGAATCCCCTGGCTGTTGGGCCACTTGCCCTGTTGGGCCCGATAGGCGCGCCCAATCCTACAATCCGCAAGCAAACCAAGGCAGCGAGTGCTGTGATGTCTTGGAAGGAACGGGTGATCATCAATTAGGCCTGTCTTTGGGGGTGACTTCGTTCCTTCCAAGCAGGTTGTCGCGAGTTCGATTCCCTTCTCCCGCTCCAGCGCCCAGTAGACGCTACAACGCATGCAAGGCGAGGGCCGCCGAAGGGCGGCCTTCTGCTTTTGAGGCAGGTTATCAGGACTCCGTCGGTCTATGGCCAGACCATGTCCTACGGCGGCTAGCGGCTCCTGATGCCCATAAGTTGCTCACTCACGGGAAGAATTCCCGGACCTTCAATCCGTAAGGGCAGTTCCCCATGGGCAACCGAAGGCTTGCTCTCCCTCCCTAGGGGGCGGTAGGGTATCGCCGTAAGGAAGCTCTTGGATCGAGAGAGAGGATAGAAACGACATGTCTGAAGAAAGTGAGGGTCGCGGACAGGTTCCCGATTGCGCTAGGTGTCCGGCGCCAGTATGTTACAGCCCCGCCTTCATGAAAGGTCCGCCGAACTGCCCTACTAGGACCAAGGCAGACGTAATCGAGAAGGCCGTGGCCCAATACCGTGACCCCGAAGTGGCCGAATTCGCGCGGGTGGCTTCGATCGTGGAGGGCACAGCATACGCACGCGTGCCGTGGGCGCCCGGCACTCCGTCGCCGGCTACCACGAGGCTGGAAGAAATCATCGGTTTCGCGAAGAGGATGGGCTACCGGAAACTGGGAGTGGCGTATTGTGTGGGATTCAGGGAAGAGGCGGAGATACTGGTCCCGCTCCTGGAGCGCAGAGGATTCGAGGTCGTGTCAGTGTGCTGCAAAGCGGGCGGAATCCCCAAAGAAGAGATCGGAGTGAAGGACGAGGAGAAGATAATCCCGGGAACCTATGAGTCCATGTGCAACCCCATATCCCAGGCCGAAATATTCAATGAAGAGGGCTGCGACTTCAACATTGCGATGGGTTTGTGCGTGGGCCACGATTCCCTGTTTCTGAAGCATGCGAACGCTCCGACGACCGTATTCGCGGTCAAAGACAGGCTACTCGGCCACAACCCACTGGCCGCTCTATACCAGTCCCGGCAGTACTATCGAAGGCTGCGCACGGCGGGTGGAATCCCTGGAAAGGCTGAGCAGTAGAGCCGGGGGTTCCCGCAGCACTGGTCGTACGGTCGGCGAGACTTTCCCCGTAAGGACGGTGATACCTCTTCGGCCCAGTGCATCATGGTAGAATGTCTTTTCCATCGTGTACTGAGTGCCGAGCAAGCCCACCCTCCTCATTCCTCCCGCCAGGATGGCTTCGCCGACGGCGTCTAGCAGGCTGAGCATCGGGACTTGGACACGGGCCTGAACCTCCTCGAACACCAGGTGCATGGTGTTGGTGGCCATGACGATGAAATCCGCGCCCGCCGTCTCGAGCCTCTGAGCCGCCTCGCCCAAGCCCTGCGCCACCAAGTCCCATCGTTCTTGTTGGGGCCAGTCTACGTACGGTTGAAAGCTGACACTGTGGCTGGTGAGGCTTCTTAACCCAACCACCTTAGCAGAGGGGAGTCCTCTCTTGGGTAACAGTACGCAGCTAACTGGCCGTCACAACGCATGCAAGGCGAGGGCCGCCGAGGGGCGACCTCCTGCTCACTATCCGCTGAGAATACCGGTCTCGAGACAGCATAAGTTCGCGTAACCCCACCGGCCCGGCGAGCTCTGCTGCCCAGGACCTCGGCAACGGCAGAGCAGATATCGATTCTGGCTGAGATTACCTAGACGAAGTTGTTCTCGGTCAGGAATTGAGCCAGCCGCTCGGCCACGGTGTCTGGCGGCCCCTCGATGACGTCGCCATGCCGCTCCTCCATCCCGCCGGAGACGATCTGTTGCCAGCGCTCCTCCGGCGAGAGGCTGCTATCGGGGATGAACAGGCCTTTGGTGATCGGCTTGGGCGGCGACAGGCTCACTACCTGAGCGCAGGAGCCCGCCTCGCCTACCTCGTCAGCGCAGAGACCCAAGTCGGCGAGGCCTCGGTGGGGGAAATCCGCTTTCAGCGAGCGAAGAAGAACACGTAGCTTTGGATAACGAGGCCGATTGATCCCCTCCTCGACGGCGAACAGGGCCGGCAGAGGGCAGCGGAGCACCTCTCGCCGGCCTCGTTCCAGCCGGCGATGAACCAGCGCTTCGCCGTCTCTTACCTCCAGCCGGACGACGCTGGTGACCGCTGGCAGGTCGAGAAGTTCGGCTAGCTGAGCGCTGACCTGCCCCGTATCGCCGTCGCTGGCTCGCTTGCCGCAGAGCACTACGTCGGCCCCCACCTGCCTGATGGCGGCGGCCAGGACGCGAGCGGTGGCCAGAGTGTCGGAGCCACGAAAGGCCTCGTCCCACAGGTGCAGAGCCTGGTCCGCTCCCAGGGCCAGGCAACGGCGCAGAACCGATTCGCTTTCGGCCGGGCCCATGCTGATCGCCGTCACGTCGCTGTTGGGGAAGCGATCCTTCAGGCGCAGGCCCTCCTCCAGGGCATACTCGTCGGCTGGATTGAGCATGTGCCTCAGACCCTCTTCCTCGAGAGCAGCCTGTCCCGGCTTCACCGGCAGCGGCTCGATCGTATCTACCACCCTGGCGACGCAGACAACCACCTTCATCGCGTTTGCCACCTCACGAGACCTGCCTGGCGGCGGACACGTTGGCCAGCGTCCGCAGGATCTCCTCGTCCTCGGTCGTCCCCCGCTCCTGCCGCAACCGCCGTAGCCGCTCGATCAGCGAGGGCAGCACCTGATGCAGATCGCCCACTATCTTCACGTCCGCTATCTGGAAGATCGGAGCTTGGGGATCCTGGTCTATAGCGACTACTGCCCTGGAATCCCGCATCCCCACGACATGGTGATTGACGCCGGAGATGCCGCAAGCAACGTACAGGCGGGGGGCCACGGTCTTGCCGCTCAGCCCCACCTGGCGCTCATAGGGAGCCCAGCCGGCGTCCACCACCGGCCTGGAGGCGGCCACAGCGGCGCCCATAAGGTGAGCCAGTTGCTCGATCAAGCGGAAGCCCTCCGCGCTGCCAGCGCCTCGGCCACCAGCGACGATGACCTCCGCCTCGGTCACATCCAGGTCTGAGGGAGGGATCTTGATCACCTCCTCCAGGCGGAGGCGCAGGCTCTGGGACGATAGGCTCACGTCCACTGCGATTACCTGGGCTTGACGGCTGGGGTCCGGGCGCTTGGCGGTCACCGCCCCCGGCTGAAGGGTGGCCATCTGGGGCCTGGTCTGAGGGCAGACGACGTTGCAGGAGGCCTTGCCGCCGTACACCGGCCGGGTCATCGCCAGCAGGCCCTCCTCGCTCAGGTCGACGCGGGTGCAATTGGAGGCCAGACCTGTGCCCAGGCGAGCGGCCACCCGCGGCGCCAGGTCGCGACCCTGGTCGGTAGCACCCCAGAGGACGATGGAAGGCCGCTGGCGACGGATGAGGTCGGCGAGAAGGGGAGTGTAGGCGTCGGGATTGTAGGCCGCCAGGAGAGGGTTTTCGGCTAGATAGACCGTATCGGCCCCGTACTGACCGAGAGAGGGCGTCAGGCCACGAACGTCATCGCCCAGGAGCACCGCCGCCGCCGACAGGCCCAGTCGATCGGCCAACTCGCGGGCCTGCCCCAGGAGTTCGAGGGCGACATCTTCTACCTCGTCGCCGGTATGGTCAACGATAGCCCATATTCCACCTGTCGATTCTGCTCGCATAGCCCGACGCGGTCGCCGCTCTAGCAGGTCACCGCCGGTCTGTGCTCCCTCAACCCTGCGGCCACCTAGCGTCCGCTGAAGCTCCAGAAGGGCCCCGTCTTGACCAGCTTCGCCAAAGTGGCCATCCACTCCGGCTGGAATTGGGAGAGCCGCAGCAGATAGTCAGGCTGGAGGCGCTCCCGAAATAGGCCCGTGCTGAAGAGGGTAGCATAGTCGGCGAGGGGCATGATGCCGTCGGCGCTCTCGGGATCATACAGAGACCAGTTGCGGACATGCTCTTCCGACCGGAAGAGGTTCATGAGGCTTCAGGCCCTGGCGATGTCGTCGCGCCAGCGTGAGAAGCGAACGTTAACGTGGCCGACGATGGTAGACGGCGAGGCCTCTAGGATCGCGCCATCGCGCATCCGCACCCGTATCGGCTCGTTGCAGTCGAGACACGGACAGTCGATCTGTACCTGCTTGCCGGGGAAAAGCCAGCTGACCGCTAGCGATTCAAATCCTCACTGTCCGTACCATTTCTGCTCACCCTCTATAGAGATCAGGTACTGGGTGGGGATGTTGGAGAACGGCGCAGGAGAGGCGATGAGGTCGGTGCCCGGATTAAGCCAGAAACCCGGCACCCTTCCGTCACCAAGCTGGTGGAGTGCTTCCCGGGCTTGATCCGGGGAGAGACCTAGCTCCGTGGCGAGTTCCGTGTAGTGCGGCGCTCGGCCGGCACGGACTATGCCGCTCATGACAGCGTGGTACATCCTTGCCAGAAGCTGCGGCTCTGCCATGGTGTGCCTCCTTCGCTCAGGCCCTCATATCAGCGGTGCGCCCATAGACTACCATAGGCATCGAGGATGGCGACAGGACGCAGCTTGTTCGGCCCCCATCGCGGCGCGTCCGACAATCCTTGAAGGGGCTCAAGCTTCGTGGTAACTTATCGTCGCAAGCACGGCCTCGCGGCTCCACGACCACCTTCGGAATCATCAAACGCTTGGGTGATGGCCAGCCAGCAGGAAAGGGGAAGAAGGCAGTGACCACCACACCAGAGAGTTCCCAAGTACAGTTCAAGCACCTGTTCACACCACTCAAGATCGGCGCATTTACAGTTCGCAACCGCATCCTCAGCACCGCCCACCTCACCGGCTTCGCCGATGGCGGCCTTCCATCCGAACGGCACCTGAACTACTGGGCGTCAAAGGCCAAAGGGGGCATCGGTCTCATTATCACCGAGGACCAGGCCGTCCACCCCACCGCTGCCACCGACCACTTCGTCATCCACGCCTACAAGGACGCGTGCATCGAGCCCTTCAAGCGCATCGTCTCTGCCGTGCATGAGCACGGGGCCAAGCTGGTAGCCCAGATATGGCATCCGGGCAGCCTTTTCTACGGCGCGCGAGAGGGCAGCGTGCCCCTGTGGTCCTGCTCGGCTGTCCCCGGCTCCTTCCACGCTGAGACTGCCCATGCCATGGAGCTTGAAGAGGTCAAGGAGATAATTCAGGCATTTGGCGACTCGGCGCGGCGAATGCGGGAGGCCGGCATGGACGGCGTAGAGCTCATGGGCACCCATGGCTTCCTGATCGAGCAGTTCATGTCGCCTCGCACCAACGAGCGCGGCGATGAATACGGCGGAGACGAGGAGAACCGCCTTCGCTTCATCTTGGAGGTGATCGATGCCGTGCGTGCTGCCGTGGGCTCCGACTTCACCGTCGGCTTGCGGACTAGCGGCGACCAGTTCCAAGCAGGGGGCCTGGGCCTCCAGGATATGAGAAAGATTATGCCCAAGCTAACGGCCGCAGGTAAGCTGGACTACATTAGCGTCACCGTCGGCGCCGGTGGCGCTCACATCCCGCCCATGTACATACCCGCTGCTCCCTTCGTCTACCTGGCGGCTGGCATCAAGGAAGTGGTGGACGTGCCGGTGTTCTGCGTCGGCCGCATCACCGACCCTGTGGTGGCCGAGGACATCCTGGCCAAGAACCAGGCGGACATGGTGGGGATGACCCGGGCCAACCTGTGTGACCCCGAGCTGCCCAACAAGGCACGGGAAGGAAGGCTGGACGAGATCCGCCGCTGTATCGGCTGCAACGAGGGCTGCTGGGGTCGTCTATATGAGACCCTGCCCATCACCTGCGCCCTCAATCCAAGCGCGGGACGGGAGAAGGAGATGGAGATCACCCCCGCTCCGGTCAAGAAGAGGGTGATGGTCATCGGCGCAGGCATCGCCGGCATGGAGGCGGCACGCGTCGCAGCATTGCGGGGCCACTCTGTTTCCCTGTACGAGAAGGATGAGCAGTTGGGCGGTCAGCTCCAGATCGCCGCCAAGGCCCCCAGCAGGCAGGACATGGCCGAGCCGGTGCGCTACTACGAGTACCAGTTCAAGCTGTTGGGGGTCGATGTCCACCTGGGCTGTACAGTGGATGAGAAGACCATCGAGGAAGTCAACCCGGATGTGGTCATCGTGGCTACTGGTGGACTGCCAGCCGCAGCGACCTTCTCTGGCGCGGATCAACCTAACGTAGTGCAGGCGCGAGATGTGCTAATGGGCAAGGCTCAGGCGGGCAAGAAAGTCGTCCTCTTCGCCCTGGATCGGGGAATGGAAGGCCTAACCACGGCCGATTTCCTCTCCGACCGCGGCTGCGAGGTGGAGGTACTCGTACCCTGGGGAGCGATAGTGGGCTTCCAGGTAGAGCCGCTGACCCTCGGCCTTGTGCTATCGCGGCTGTATCGCAAGGGGGTGGTGGTGACCAACAGCATGCGGATAAAGGCCGTTCGGGAGAACACTGTCGTAGCCACCAACATCCTCAGTCGCCAGGAGCGCACCATCGAGGAAGTGGACACCGTCGTGCTGGCCCTGGGCAGCAGGGCCAACGATAGCTTGTACAAGGCCCTCAAGGGCAAGGTACGAGAGCTCTACCTTGTCGGACAGGCCCTGGCTCCCCGCAAGATGCTGGACTCCACCCTGGACGGACTTCGCGTCGGCCGGATGGTGTAAGAAGGGTCCCGGTCAGGTATCGGGCACATGCGGTACGGTATCTAGCACAACGCTCTTCTTGACCAGCACATCCTGATGGACAATCCAGAGCATTTGCCTTCCAAGCAGGTTGTCGCGGCTTCGATTACCGGCTCCCGCTCTACCGCGGATTAGCCGTCACAACGCATGCATGGCGACGGCCGCCGAGAGGCGGTCTCTTGCTTTCTAGGCAGGTGATCAACCGCAGGCTGGCCGACCGGTATGGGCGCCTCCTCAAACCGCCACCAGGGGTGGCTTGACGTCCGCCAGGAGGCCTTCGATCTCGGCAAGGATCTGCTTGTCGGTGAAGTGGCGACCAGTGATAGCTCCCGCCGGACAGGCAGCGACGCAGACCCCGCAGCCCTTGCACAGGACGTCGTTGATCTCCGCCACCTCTCTGTCCTCTAGGAAGGAGATGGCATTGTAGGGGCATAGGGAGATGCAGGTCTTGCAGCCGGAGCAAAGCTCTTGATCGACAACAGAGGTTGCTGCCTCAACCTCGATCTTGCCCTTCGAGATCATGGACAGAACCGCCGCCGCCGCTGCCGACGCCTGGGCCACCGTGTCAGGGATGTCCTTGGGGCCTTGAGCGCAACCGGCGACGAAGATGCCATCGGTCATGGTGGCTACCGGAGCCAGCTTGGGATGCTTCTCCAGGAAGAAACCATCGGCGCTTCGGCTAATGCCGAATAGCCTGGCAACCTCTCCGGCATCCGACCGCGGCTGAAGGGCGGTGCTCAGGATAACCATGTCCACAGGGACACGGCGCTGGCAGTCGGCCAGAGTGTCTTCGCACTGCACAACCAGAATTCCGTTTTCGGAGAAAACCTCGGGAGGGCGACTGCGAACGAAGATGACCCCTTCATTCAGGATCCGGTTATAGAACTCCTCGTAGCCCTTGCCGCTGCTTCTGAGGTCCGTGTAGAACTCGTGGACCTTTGCTCCCGTTTTTTCTCTCACCAAGTGAGCGAACTTCATAGAGTACATACAGCAAACCTTGGAACAGTACTCGTGATGGTTCCGGTCGCGGCTGCCGACGCAGTGTATGATGGCCACTCTCTCGGGCTCCGCGCCGCCGTTCAATGTGATGCGGCCGCCCGTGGGCCCTGCGGCGTTGCACAGGCGCTCGAACTCAAGGGCGGTGATGACGTTGTCCAGGCGCTTGTAGCCATACTGATAGATGATCGAGGGGTCAAACGTTTCGTAGCCCGTGGTCAATACTATGGCCCCCACCTCCACCTCGACAAGCTCCTCGGACTGCTCGAAATCAATGGCCTCGGCCTCACAGAACTTCTGGCAGGCCCGGCAGGTGCCCTTCTGGAAATACACGCAGTGTTCGGTGTCGATCACAGGGACGTTGGGCACCGCCTGGGCGAAGGGGGTATAGATGGCCTTGCGCTTGCCCAGGCCCACATCGAACTCGTTGTCGGCCGTCCAGGGGCACTTCTCCTGGCAGATGCCGCAGCCGGTGCACTTGCTCTCGTCCACGTAGCGGGGCTTCTTTCTGATCTTGACCTGGAAGTTCCCCACGTAGCCGGAGACGTCCACCACCTCGCTGTAGGTCATGAGCTCGATGTTGGGATGGGAGCCAGCTTGAGCCATCTTGGGGGTGAGGATACAGGCTGAGCAGTCCAGGGTAGGGAAGGTCTTATCTAGCTGGATCATGTGTCCGCCGATCGATGGCTCTCGCTCCACCAGGTAGACCTTGTACCCAGCCTCGGCGATGTCCAGGGCGGCCTGAATGCCGGCGATGCCTCCTCCCACTATCAGAGCGGCAGGAGTGACGCCCACTTCCCGGACCTCCAGGGACTCTTGGCGCGCGACGCGCCTGGCGGCGGCGGCCACCAAGGCCTTGGCTTTCCTAGTAGCCTGCTCGCTGTCATGGGTCACCCACGAGCAGTGCTCGCGGATGTTGGCCTGCTGGAAAAGATAGCGGTTGATTCCTGCCTCCTCGCAGACCCGGCGGAAGGTAGCTTCGTGCATCTGGGGCGAGCAAGCAGCCACCACAACCCGATCGAGCTGGAAGTTCTCCGCATCCTCCTTGATCATGTTCTGCCCCGGCTCGGAGCACATGAACTTGTAGTCTCGGGCGACAACCACCGAGTCGAGACCCTCGGCGAACTCCCTCACCGATTCAACATCTACAGTGGGTGCGATGTTCGCTCCGCAGTGGCAGATGTAAACGCCTATCCTTGGTTTCATCGCTTGCCCTCCTGCAAATGACGTGCCAACACCTTCTCCGAGGACACTATGCTCTTCTCGAAGCCCAGATCCTTGTGCTCCATTCCAAGGGCGGTACCCAACAACTGGCTGAGGAACAGGATGGGAAGCTTGTAGTGGGTCCCGAACTTGTTGTTGACCATCCCCTGATAGGCATCCAGGCTCAACTGGCACAAGGGACAGACAGTGACGATACACTCTGCTTCGTTACTGTGAGCGCTATCCAGTATCCGCTGAATCAAGCCCAGAGCCAGGTCTACGTTGGATATGACCAAGGAGCCCCCACAGCAGCGGCCCTTGGCCGGAAAGGGCACGACCTGGGCTCCCAGGCTTTCCAGCAGCCCGTCCAGGGAATGAGGGTTCTCAGGGTCGTCAAAGGTCGCTCTGGGGCGCACCAGCAAGCACCCGTAGTAGATGGCCACTTTCAGGCCATGGAAGGAATTGACCGCCTTGGATACGATAGCCTCGACGCCCACATCGTTGAGGAGGACATCTACCAGATGCCGTACCTTCACCTTCCCGTGATACTCAAGGCCGGCTGCTGCCAGGACCTTGTCCAGCTTCGGCTTCAGAAACGGATAGAGCTTGAGATGGGAATCCACCTTTTCGAAGTTTCGATAGCAGGCGGTGCAGGGCGTCACCAGATCGAGCCCTCTCTCCTCGGCCAGAGCCAGATTTCGGCAGGGGATGGCGATGGACTCCAGCTTGTCGATGGAGCTATAGGCTGTGCTGCCGCAGCAGTTCCAGTCCTTCAGCTCGATCAGCTCCATGCCCAGGGAAGCGCTGATAGCTCTCACTGACTGGTCATAGGCGACCGCGGTGGACTTCAAGGAGCAGCCTGGAAAGTAGGAATACTGTTTCACTTGCCACCTCCGATCGTCTGGACTTCCTTCAACATGGCCTTGATCTGCTCGGTTCCTTCTATCTTCTCCCCTCTCAAGGGCAACCGCCCGCGCCGGAGCAGCTTCAGCCCCACAGGCATCATCCTAAGGGCGGCCAGGGGGTTGGTTCTCAGGAAGAACCTGCCCATCAGCCCCAGCTCGTGCACACGGCCCTGCCTGTTCACTACGTCAGCCAGCGTTCTGTACACGGTCGGTGTAGATACTCCGCCTTTGGTTATCCCCTCACGGGTGGCTATGCATCCCAGGACGTGCATCAGCTCCGGCATCTCGACGCCCTTGGGGCAGCGCACCGTGCAGAGATGACAGCTAGCGCAGCACCACATGGAGTTGCTGCTGAGGACCTCCTTTCGCTTGCCAGCGCGCACCAGAGCGATGACCTTACGGGGCGAATAATCCATCCACTGGACGTTAGGACACGAGCCGGAGCATGTACCACACTGAGCGCACCAAAGGATGTATTCCCCCCCGGGTTCGGCAGCGATCTCCTGCACGAACTCATAGCCGTCGACGCTGTAGCCGTTGTCTGCTATCTTCTGCACCTTCTTACTCCCAATCTTCGCTTTCTGCGCTTCATCCCCCATCTCGCGCTGGAGCGCGATGGGCACATTCTCAGCAGGAGGCACGAACCGGCCCGGCGCACGGAGGACTCGCTCGCCCTCCTTCAGGTCGAGCACGGCACGCGCGAACTCCCACACGCGCTGCACGACCACCTTCGGGTCAGTGATCCGCCG
>LJUA01000104.1 GCA_001303545.1 Dehalococcoidia bacterium SM23_28_2 | reverse complement strand
GCCGCCTGCTGCTTCTCCGCCGCTCCATCGAGCCCCGCTACGGTAGCTGGACCTTCCCCGCCGGCTTCATGGAGATCGACGAGACGGCCGAGGAGGCAGCCGCACGCGAGGCAGAGGAAGAGGTCGGGCTGACGGTGAAAGCGGGGCCGCTGGTGGGCGTCTACTCGCGGCCGGCGCCGGAGGCCCCGGGCATCCTGACCGTCGTCTTCCAGGGGCAGAAGCCGAAGGGCCCGGTGAAGATCGGGCACGAGGCGCTGGAGGCCCGCTGGTTTGCCCCGGACGACATCCCCTGGGACGATCTCTCCTTCGAGACCACCCAGTGGGCTCTGCGCGACTGGCTGCGCGCTCGCGAGGATAGCCGCCGCCGGCCTCAGCGAGCGGCCCGCCGTCCGCGCCGCCGGCCTCAGCGAGCGGCCCGCCGTCCGCCCCGTCGCGGCGGCTGAGGCGGCGGAGCCTGCTTCCTGGGCCGCCCCCGATAGTCGGGGGCCTCGATCTCGAAGATCATGCTCACCTTGGTGTCGTACATCCGGGATACCCACGGCTCCGGCAGGTCGTCGAGCGGGCAGCCGACTGTGATCACCGTCGGCAGCTTGGCGTTGTAGCGATAGTTGAGGATCTGGAACAGCTTCTCTTGAGCCCAGGGAGTGGCGCTGTGCACCCCAAGATCGTCCAGGATGAGGCAGGGAGTGGTGCGCGCCGCATCGAAGATCTGATCGAACTGGCCGCTCGGCGCGTCCTCTCGAAAGGACGAGCGCAGCAGCTCCAGCAGGTCGGGCACGACGCAGAACTCCACCGCCATGCCCTTGCTTTCCAGATGGTGGCCGATGGCCGCCGCCAGGTGGGTCTTGCCGCAACCAGTGCGGCCCAGGAGCACCAACCATCCTTCAGGGTTCTCCGCGTAGTTCCTGGCCGCCCGCGAGGCATTGCGCAGGCTCTGGGCAGCCTCCGCGCTGATACCGATCCCGCCCAGATAGAAGCTCTCGAAGGTCATCTCCCGGATGACCGGCAGCGCCAGCCCGCCGAAGGCGGCCGTCCGCCCGCCTGGCCCATGCTCCAGCAGAAAGACCTGCGACAGGCCTGCATCGCGCAGGCGGGTGCGCAGCCGCTCGTCCATCTCCTCCAGCGACACGCTGGTGGTGAAGACCGTCGGCAGGCGGTGGTTGTAGCGGTGGTTGACCAGCTGGAAGAGCTTCTCCTGGGCCCAAGGGGTCGACGTCTGTGCGCCCAGGTCGTCCAGGATCACCAGAGGGGCGTTGCGCACCTGCTCGAACAGATCATCGTAGGAGACGTCACTGCCCGGCCCGTAGGCCGCCCGAAGGTGGTCCAGCAGGTCAGGCACGACCACAAAGAAGGCCGGTCGCCCCTGCTCGATTGAGGCGTTGGCGATGGCCGCCGCCAGATGGGTCTTGCCGCAGCCGCTCGGCCCCCAGAGGACCAGCCAGCCGCTGGGCGCCTGAGCAAACTGCTCGGCCGCCGCAACCGCTGTGGCGAACCTCTCCTGATTGCTGGGGTCGGTGCTGCGGCCACGGCTCATGAGGTTAGCGAAGGTCAGGCGAGTTAAGGGCCCCAGGTTGCTGTAGCGCTGCAGGCGGGCCAGGCGCTCCTCCTCCTTTTCCTCCAGCGCGCAGCGACAGGGGAAGGCGCGACCGAAGTCGGGATGATCGAGGGGGACGTCCTTGCGCACGAAGCCTGCCCCCCGGCAGACGGGACACACGCCCTCTTCGACCCTCTCAGCGGCGTCAGTGACGGACGAGATGCCGGTATCGCCCGGAGAGGGAGGGTTTGCGCCCAGGTCTTTCAATATCTCGTCCAGCCTTTTCATAGTCCGGACCTTCTGCCTCCCAACGCTTGAGAATGGCAACGATGTAGCGCCAACTCCGCTTGTTCTGTTCCGCCGCTATCCGAAAGGCCGGCAGGAACCATTCGGCGGGATACGCCTTTTCGGCGTCCTTCAGCTCCTCGGCGATCAGCGGCGTCAGCGCGCCCACATTCTGCTCGTAGAGCTCGAAGATGTTGGGCTTGGGTTCACGTGGCTCGGGCGGCGGTGGAAGGAGCCGCTCCAAGCCCTCCTGGTTTGCTTCGATGGCCGCCACCGCCTGTCGGCCAGCCGGCGTGTTCAGAAAGTACAGTTCCTGTGCCTGAGCCCGGGGCCCGCCTGCCGCGGAGTCAGGCTCCACGTCCAGGCGCAGAAGCGTCCCCCGCTCTACCGCCGCGTCGAGGCCCCTCCGCAAGGCGTCCTCCCCCAGCGAACCGAGGGCGGCGACCAGTATGTCATCGGCGGCCAGCTCAGCGTAGGTCAGAAATCGGGGCTGTCCCTTCTTGCGATGGTCGGCAAAGAAGGAGTAGAGGCTGACCACCAGCTCGGCGGGGTCGTTGATGCGCGGCAGGACAGCAGTGAAGAAAAGGTTGGGAATGACAGTGGCCAGAGCCCCGGGAGGGAAACCCTCGAACCGCTCCTGCTCTAGCTCCATCCGCCATCGCCCTCCGGCTGCACGACGAGGAGGTCCTCGAAGCGAGCCACCTTGTCCCGAAAGCGCAGATGGATGGCGCCCGTAGGCCCGTTGCGGTGTTTGGCCACGATGATCTGGGAGATGCCCGCCGGATAGCTGTCGGTCGGGCGGTCGGGGTGCATGCGCTCCCACTCATCCCTGCGCACGTAAGCATCCTCACGATAGATGAAGAGAACAACGTCGGCGTCCTGCTCGATGCTCCCCGACTCCCGCAGGTCGCTGAGCATAGGGATATGGGTGGCGCGCGCCTCCACCGCTCGCGAGAGCTGGGAGACGGCGATGACCGGCACGTTCAGCTCTCGCGCCAGCTCTTTGAGAGAGCGCGAGATGTAGCTGATCTCCTGCACTCGGTTCTCCGCTGCCACCCCGCCGTGCATGAGCTGCAGATAGTCAACGATTATCAGATCCAGCCGGCTCTCCCTGGACAGACGCCAGGCCTTGCCTCGCATCTCGGGCACGCGCACGACGGCGCTGTCGTCCACGTAGATGTTGACGTTGGCCAGCACGCCGATGGCCTGCATGATCCGCCGCTCCTCGGCCTCGTTGTGGGTGCCCAGGCGCAGGCGGGTAGAATCGACGTTGGACTCCATGGCCAGGAGGCGCTGGGCCACCTGCTCGCCGGCCGTCTCCAGGCTGAAAACGGCCACCGTCGCCTGCTGGCCCACAGCCGCATTGCGAGCGATGTTCAGGGCCAGGGAGGTCTTGCCCAGGCTAGGGCGGGCGGCCAGGACAACCAGGTCGGCTCGCTTGAGGCCGCCCAGGAGGGTGTCCAGGTCCATGAAGCCCGTGCGGATGTGAGCCTCGGAGCTGAGGGCCCCTTCCTCCTCCAGCGGCCCCTCCACATGGCGCTCCAAAAGCTCCTTGATGTGCACGAAATCGCCGACCAACTTCTCCCCGCGCACGGTCGCCAGCAGCCCCTCTGCCCGCGACAGGATGGCGGGCAGGTCGGGCCCGCCCTGGTAGGCCATCTGCTGTATCCGCTGGCTGGCATCGAGCAGGCGCCGATAGACGGCGTCTCTCTGGACGATCTGAGCGTAATACTCGACGCCCAGGGGAGTGGGCAGCTCCGCCACCAGCTGGCTGAGGTAGGCCACGCCGCCGATCTCCTCCAGCCGCCCTCGGCGGGCCAACTCATGGGCGAGGGTGATCTGGTTTATGGCCTCGCTCCGCTGCCAGAGGGCCAGGCAGGCGTCGTAGGCCCAGGCGTTCTTCTCGCGGAAGAAGTCGGGGGGGTGCAGCAGGGGCGCTACCTTGAAGATGGCCTCGCCGTCCACCAGCAGAGAGGCAATAACCGCCTCCTCAGCCTCGATGTCGTGCGGGGGCAGCTTCTCGGCTACAACAGTGGCCACTGTCTCGCCTTACTCTTCCCCACGAGACCTTCTGCGAGCTATGATCTCATCGACCGAGCGGCCGATAAGCAGCCTCCCCAGATTGCGGTGCCCCACCTGCAGATAGTACTTCCGCCAGGCCTGGCGGATGTCGTCGGCGGTCTTCGCGCCGTCCAGCTCCTTCTCCGCTTGCTTGAGAAGGGCCTCCGTCTCCTCGACAGGCATGGTCATGATTTCTCTCCTTCACCTTTGGAACGCTTCTTACGCCCTTTCTTCTCCTTTTTCTCCTCCGCCGGCTGCTCCTCGACGGCCTCCACCGGTTGCTCCTCGACGGCCTCCACCGGTTGCTCCCAGCTCTTCCTCGACAGCCTCCGCCGGCTCCTCCTCGACGGCCTCCGCCAGCTCTTCCTCGACAGCCTCCGCCGGCTCCTCCTCGACGGCCTCCACCGGTTGCTCCTCCTCCGCTTCCTCAGGCGGAGCCGCCTGCAGTTCCTCCAGCGTCTGCCCCTCCCCCAGCACTGCCACTCGCACGGTCTCACGCACGTTGCGCGAAAGCCTGAGGGGCACCTCGAACAGCCCTGCCTGGCGAATGGGCCCCTCCAGCTCCACCTGCCGATGCTCTAGGAGCAGGCCCAGCGGCTTCTCCAACGCCTCGCAGATGTCGCGGGCGGTCACCGAGCCATACAGACGGCCCTGCTCCCCCACTCGCACCTCCATGGTGATCGTCAGGCCAACGAGCTTCTTGGCCAGCACGCTGGCATCGGCGTCCAGCTTCTCCTGGCGCTTGGCTTCCACCTCCGCTCTGGCCTGGGCTATGCGAATGTTGTGGTCGGTGGCAGGGACGGCCAGCTTGCGCGGCAAGAGGTAGTTGCGAGCGTAGCCATTGGCCACGTTCCGCACCTCGCCGATGCGACCGGAGCCCTCCACCTCCTCCAGGAATACCACTTTCACTGATCGACCTCCCGCTCAGGATGACCGCCGCCCACCGACCGCATCATGCCACAGCTCGACAGCAGCGGTTCAAGACAGTTACCCACGAACTTATCAACGTCCTATCTGCCGACTTTTCCTTTATTTTCCACGCTCTCCACCGAACAGAAGTTTTTGTACTAGAACAAATATACTATATGCTCCGCCAAAGTCAAGTCTGGCCAACAAAAGAAAGAGTTTCCCGCCCTTCGCTCCCTCCGGCAAGCCCGCCTGCCCTCACGAGCCCAGCGCCCTCTCGACGCCTCCCTCGTAGGCGGCCGCCAGCTCGGCCAGCGGCAGGTCGATGTAGCGCCCCAGCACCAGGCGCCGGCCTCCGACCCGTCCGATGTAGGCGATGGGCACGTCGTGGGCGGCCGCCAGCTCTG
>LJUA01000027.1 GCA_001303545.1 Dehalococcoidia bacterium SM23_28_2 | reverse complement strand
CAGGGCTCGCCTTTTATGGGATGGACCTGTTTAACGAGACGTGGAATGCCCTGGTCTTGCACTTTACCGACCGGTCTGCCGTATGGACTACACCTGGTGATACTGCCTATCTGATCTTTGTGGGGCTCACCATCGAAATAAGCGCCATGTTTGCGGTCGCCGGTGTGGTCTTCACAAAGATGCTCCCAGCGGACAAGAGTCTCAGGATCCTGGGCATTCCCAACCGATGGTTCTTTGCTGTTGCCAGCGCGATCCTCTGTGTCTTTGTCGAGGTGCTGCTGAACAGTCTTGGGCTACCTTCCCTTCATGGCGGTGTCATTCTGGGTGTATGATATGGAAAAGATACGGAACAAAATCGCAACAGTGCTTGTCATCTATGCTGTTGATCTCCCTGCCATTATCCTTTTTGCAGGCCTGTTGGGGTGGATCTAGTAGATCAATTAGATGAGAGAAGTCTATTCGGTAGCCCAGGTAGCCACCTACATCCGTGAGCTTCTGGAGACCGATGTCCATCTGGCCGATCTGTGGGTAGAAGGAGAGGTCTCCAACCTCGCGCGCTCGGCGGCTGGCCACACCTACTTCACCCTCAAGGACGAGTCGGCGCAGCTTCGCTGCGTGATGTTCCGTCGCCAGCACGCCGGCACGCCCCTCGAGGATGGCATACAGGTGACCGCCCACGGCCGCATCTCCTTCTTCGAGCGGCGTGGCGAACTGCAACTGAACGTCGATTTCGTCCAGCCAGCGGGCGTCGGCATCTGGCAGGCCCAGCTCGAGCGGTTGAAGGCCCAACTGGAGGAGGAAGGGCTGTTCGAGCCCTCGCGCAAGCGGCCCATCCCCTCCTTCCCGCGGCGCATCGGCGTGGTCACCTCTCCCACCGGCGCCGTCTTCCACGACATCTGCAACATCATCGGGCGCCGCTGGCCCCTAACGGAGATCGTCCTCGCTCCTACGCCTGTGCAGGGCGACGAGGCGGCGCCGACCATCGTGGAAGCCCTGTCCAGACTGAATGATGAATCCGATATCGACGTGATCATCGTTGCCCGCGGCGGCGGTTCGCTGGAGGAACTGTGGCCGTTCAATGAGGAGATAGTGGCGCGGGCCATCTACGCCAGCCGCATACCGGTCGTATCGGCTGTGGGTCACGAGACGGACTACACCATCGCCGACTACGTGGCCGACCTGCGGGCTTCCACCCCTTCGGCGGCAGCCGAGCTGGTGGTGCCCGACCGGAGGGAGATATCGCGGCAGCTCAGGGGCTCCATGATCACCCTCGCGGGATGGATGGCTGGCCAGGTGGCCGGTCAGCGAGCGGGAGTGGAGCAGCTCTCGCTCCGCCTGCATCGCAGTGTCCCCGCCGTGGACCAGGAGAGAGAGCGACTGGCCGTCCTGCTGCGCGGCGCTCACTCAGCGATATCCCAGACCTTGAACGGCCATCGGGAGCGCCTGAAGGCCTACGCCCTGCAGCTCCGCTCCCTGGAGCCCAGGGGAACGTTGGCCCGCGGCTATGCCCTCGTGCAACGGCGGGCCGATGGCCAGGTGGTGCGCAGCGTGAGCCAGGTCAAAGGCCGCGACCGCCTGAACGTGGAGGTGGCCGACGGCCGATTTCCGGCGGAGGTGTCGAGGCAATATGGCTTCTAAGAAGGCCGACAAGAGCTTCGAGAAGGTCTTCCGTCGCCTGGAGGAGACGGTAGCCAAGCTGGAGGAGGGTGGCCTGCCCCTGGAGGAAGCCCTGGCCCTCTACGAGGAGGGGATGGGCCTGGCCCAGAGCTGCCAGGAACTTCTCGATCAGGCGGAGTTGCGCATCAGTCATCTACAAAAGACCTTCGCCTACCGCGACGACGCCTCGCGGGAGCCGCAGGAGGACGAGGAGCCTATCTATGCCCCCGAGGACGAGGAGGATGCTGAAGGCTGACCTTCACACCCACACCTACTTCTCGCCCGACGCCCTCACATCGCCCGAGAAATACGTGCGGACCTGCCTCGAGCGGAGGATCAACTGCGTAGCCGTCACCGATCACAACGCTATCGCTGGTGCCCTTGCCGTCCAGAAGCTGGCAACCTTCAAGGTGATCATCGGGGAGGAAGTGGAGAGCCGGGAGGGCGAGATCATCGGCCTCTTCCTTCAGGAGGAGGTGCCGGGCGGCCTCAGCGCCGAGGAGACGGTGGAGCGCATCAAGGAGCAGGGCGGCTTGGTCTGCGTGCCGCATCCGTTCGACCGATTCCGCGGCGAGCACCTGGCGGAGGCAGCTCTCACGCGCATCCTGCCGCAGGTGGATATTATCGAAGTGTTCAACGCCCGCACCACCCGGCAGGCCGACAACGAGCGGGCGGCCCGCTTCGCTGAGGAGCACGGCCTGGCGGCCTCAGCGGGCAGCGATGCTCACTCGGCGCGAGAGCTGGGGCGGGCTTGTGTGGAGATGCCCGATTTTGAGGGGCCGCGGGAGTTCGTCCAGGCTCTGAGGGAGGGGCGCATCGTCGGTCGATTGTCCAGCCCCCTGGTGCACCTTTGGAGTCGCTGGGCCTGGCTACGGCGCCGCCTGGGCTGGCGGCCGATAGGATAGGGGAAGGATCGTGCTGCGCATCGGCTGGTTCTCCACCGGGCGCGATGAAGCCGCCTGTCAGCTCCTGGAGGCGGCCTGGCAGGCTATCCAAGCGGGCGATCTGAAGGCCCGTATCGTCGTTGTCTTCAGCAATCGAGAGCGGGGGGAGAACCCGGCCAGCGATCGCTTCTTCGATCTGGTCGAAGGCTACGGCATACTCCTGGTCTGTCTGTCGTCCAAGCGCTTTCGCCAGGAGCGAGGCGCAGCGCCCGCTCGCGCCGGCGAGCCGCTGCCCGCCTGGCGAACGGAGTACGACCGGGCGGTAATCGCCGTGCTGGAGGCTCATCCCTTCGACCTGGGCGTGCTCGCCGGCTATATGCTGATCTTCACGGAAGCGGCCTGTCAGCGCTACAATCTCCTTAACCTACATCCGGCGCCGCCGGGCGGGCCGACTGGCACCTGGCAGGAGGTCATCTGGCAGCTCATGGAGCAGGGAGCATCGACGGCGGGAGTAATGATGCATCTGGCTACCAAGGAACTGGACAAGGGTCCGCCTGTCACCTATTGCACTTATAGCATCCGTGGGCCCGCCTTCGACGGCTTGTGGGCGGATATGGGAGATAGGAGCGTGGCAGAGGTACAGGCCGGCGAGGGCGAGGACAATCGCCTGTTCGGGGAGATCCGCCGCCAGGGCGTGATGCGCGAGCTTCCCCTGGTGGTGGCCACACTGCGGGCCTTCGCCGACGGGAAGATGCGCATCGAAGGGGAGCAGGTGGTGGACGCCGACGGCAGGCCCATCGGCGGATACGATCTGACGCAAGAGATAGACCGTTTGGTAGGCGTGACATGATCCAGGAATCGACCCGCTGCATCGCCTTCGACATGGAGGGCCCTCTCACCTCCCAGGACGCCGCCTTCGAGCTCATGGGCCTGGTGCCGGGAGGGCACGAGGTGTTCCGGGCCATCAGCCGCTACGACGACATCCTCGCTCTGGCCGGTCGGCCCGACTATGAGCCGGGCGATACGTTGGCACTTATCGTTCCTTTCCTCCTCTACCACCGCTTGAGCGTCTTCCATATCGAGCGGCTGGCCGAAGCGGCTCCCCTGGTGGGAGAAGCGGCAGAGACCATTGCCCAACTGGCGGGGGAAGGCTATCAGGTCTTCTGCATCAGCACTACCTATGAGCAGTACGCCCGGCGGCTGGCTCAGCGCCTGGGCCTGGCGGCGGCGGAGCGAATAGCCTGCACCAGCTTCCCTCTGGAAGAGCTGGCCGCCCGCCTGACCTGGGACGATATCGGAGCGGTGACTCGCGTCGAGCAGGCCCTGCGGCAGCGGGACGTGCAGGAGGACGATGCGATCCTTCAGACCCTTCTCGACGCCTTCTACTGGGAGGAGTTGGTCGGCACGCCTCTGGGGGAGGCAGTGGCCTCAGTAAAACCGATCGGCGGGAGGCGGAAGATGGAGGCCCTGGATAGGTTCGCCACCTCTGCCCAACTGGAGACGTCCCGCTGGGTGGTCGTGGGCGATAGCATCACCGACAACGCCATGCTCACTACCGTCCGCGATGCCGGCGGCCTGGCTGTCGTCTTCAACGGCAACCAGTACGCTCTGGAGTGCGGGACAGTGGGCGTGGCCTCCATGTCTCTCGCCGACATTCTGCCTCTGGTGAAGGCCTGGGAGGATGACGGCCTGAAGGGGGCGCAGGATTTCGTGTCCTCGGCGGCGAAGGACGCCACGGCTAGCGGGCCTCACTACCACTGGCTGGCCGGCACCGACATCGCCGAAGCGCTGGCCGTACACGGGCGCTTCCGTCGCCAGGTGCGGGAGGCAGCGGCGGAGCTGGGGTAGGCTATGCCCGACTTCGACGTCATCGGCCTGGGCGCTCTGAACATAGACCGCGTCTACTCTGTGCCCCAGGTGGTCACCGATGGCGCCTATCTGATCGATGAGGTGGCAGTGGATGCCGGCGGCTCCTCTGCCAACACCGCCTATGGCCTGGCCAAACTGGGCCTGAGCTGTGGTTTCCTGGGCGCGATAGGCGACGATGCCGACGCTAAGATCATCCTTCGGTCCTTCGCCGAGGTGGGAGTGGACACCAGCCACATCGTGCGCAAGCCGGAGGTCGCTACCGGCTCCGTGCTCGCCTTCGCCGACGAAGAGGGCAATAGGGCCATGTACGTAGAACCGGGGGCCAACGCCCTCTTCGAGCCCCAGGATCTGGACACGGCCTATCTGGCCAGCGCTCGCCTCGTCCTCTTTTCCTCCTTCGGGGGTGACATCCCTCTGGCCGTGCAGAGGGCCGCTGTGGAAGCCCTGCCGCCGACCGCCGCGGTAGCCTTGTCGATCGATGCCCTGCTGGCCCACGGTGGGCTGGATGCCCTGACGGAGTTGGTCAGTCGTTGTACGATCACCTTCGCCAACGCTGATGAACTCAAAGAGCTGACGGGGCTGGAGCTTCCGGCCGCCGCTGAGGCCCTTATCGAGTTGGGCTGCCAGACGGTGGTGGTGACCTTTGGCCAAGGGATAGCCCGTCAGCGCTGGATGGAGACGGCGACTGGCGAACGGGGAGAGGAGCCGCCCATCGTTTGCTGGCTAATCAGCAAGAACGGCCGCTGGGCGCTGCCGGCGTTGCCCACTCACGAAGGGCCTATTGCCGATGCCACCGGCGCCGGCGACGCCTTCGCTGGCGGCTTCCTGTGGGGCTTCCTGGCAGAGGAGCATCCACTCCGCTGTGCGTCTCTGGGCCACGTTGCCGCTGGCTTCTGCCTCGCCGGCATGGGCTGTCGGGCTAGTCTGCCCACGCGCGAGGCGTTGCTGGCCCGCCATGCTCGCCACTTCCGCTAGCTGTCATTGCCGTTTGTTGTTTGCCTGCGCAGGTTGCTATAATAGGGTGATCTTGGGCTCCTCGGGCCAAGGAGGCGGGCTATGCGTTGTTCCAACTGCGGTAATCTTTGCTCCCTGGACGATAACTTCTGTCGAAAGTGTGGTGCCTCCTTGCGCAACGTGAAGGTGCCGGCCGCCCGCGATGGCTCCCGGCTTCCTGCTCCCTGGCAGAGCGCGATGCCGGTGGTGGCCCGAGGGGCAGCCGTCTTCGCCATGGGCGCTGTCATCCAGATGCTGTTGCGGATGGTGGGCAGGCGGGCTGTTAGTGTGCCTGCCTCGCTGGTAAAGCGGCGGCCTGCGAAGAAGAAGGCAAGCCGCCTTCCGGCCAGAAAAGATGGAGAGGATCAGGCCGAAGGGTCCTACGCTGTTCAGGAGACGCTGTTCCTGAGAAGGACTACTCTCCGGCGTTAGGGAGTCGGTTGGCCCCGCGAGGGATATGTGCAGGAAGGCGTGGCGAGTGGCTGCGCCTTCGTCTTAAGGAGGGGTTAAGCCAGTGGCCAACGTGGTACTGTTGGTGGACATGCTGCGCGGCTTCTGCGAGGAGGGCTATCCCCTCTACGTAGGGGAGACTATCCGCCGGATCATACCCCGCATCCGTCGGCTGCTGGAGGAGGAGAAGGCCAAGGGTTCGCACATTATCTTCCTCGCCGATAGTCACGACCCCGACGATAAGGAGTTCCAGATGTTTCCGCCGCACTGCATTCAAGGCACGGAAGAGGCGGAGATCATCCCCGAGCTGCGCGAGTTCGCCGATGAGGTCATCCCCAAGACTCGCTTCAGCGGCTTCTACGGGACCAACCTGGAGGAGCGGCTGCGCGAGCTGAATCCCGACAAGATCATCGTCGTGGGCAACTGCACCGACATCTGCGTGATGCACACGGTGGCCGACGCTCGCAATCGGGACTACCCCGTGGAGGTGCCTGCCGGCTGCGTGGCTACCTTCGACCAGGAGGCGCATCGCTTCGCCCTGCAGCACATGGAGAAGGTCCTGGGGGCCAAAGTAGTGGGCCCACCCGGCGAAGGGACAGATGTGCGATGACAGAAGAGCAGCCTGCCAACGAGGTCCCTTCTTCTCTTTCCCCCCAGATCCTGGCCGGCGACACCTCCGATGTCTACTTCCTGCGCAGCCATCAGATCATGGAGCGAGAGGGGGTCAACCCGCGGGTAACCATGGAGTTCTTTCCCAGCGGCGACGGCATCCTCTGCGGCATGAGGGAGGTGCTGGCCCTGTTGGGCAAGGCCCTTCCGTCCGAAAGTGAGGTCTGGGCCCTCAAAGAAGGAGAGCCTTTCCATCTCAAGGAGGTCGTCCTGCGGGTCACCGCCCCCTATCTGTCGTTCGGCATCTACGAGACGGCCATCCTGGGCATCTTGGCCCATGAGAGCGGCTGGGCCACCGCCGCCCGTGAGTGCGTGGAAGCCGCTCAGGGCGTGCCTATAGTGAGCTTTGGCGCTCGTCATGTTCATCCGGCGGTGGTGGCGGTGATGGACTACGCCGCCACGGTGGGCGGCTGCGTCTCCTGTTCCAGCCTCGCGGGGGCTCAATTGGCGGGGGTGAATCCTTCCGGTACTATGCCCCATGCCATGATCATCTGCTTCGGCGATACAGTTCGGGCGGCGATAGCCTTCGACAAGCACATGCCGCCCGACGTGCCGCGCATCGTCCTGGTGGATACCTTCCATGACGAGCCGGAGGAGTCCCTGCGGGTGGCCGGGGCCCTCGGCGATCACCTCCACGGCGTGCGTCTGGACACCCCCGGCGAGCGGGGGAGCGTTACGCCCGACCTGGTGATAGAGGCGCGGGCTCGCCTTGACCTGGCCGGCTTCCAGCACGTGAAGCTGGTGGTGAGCGGCGGCGTGAACCCGGGGCGAATCCGGGAGTTCCTGGAAGCGGGCGCCCCGGTGGACAGCTTCGGCGTGGGCAGCTACATCAGCGGTGCCCGCCCCATCGATTTCACCGCCGACATTAAGCAGGTGGAGGGCAAGGCGGTAGCCAAGCGTGGCCGCATCCCGGGCATCATCGCCAACCCCCGCCTTCATCGATCGATCTAAGGGCATCATTAGCTTTAGCTATTGACATTATCTCGTGCTCCGCTAAGAATAGGGCTGCTCTGCGTGCGGTAGCGAATTCAAGGGCAGCCCCACAATGGGACGATGGAAGGCTTGGGCGCTTGCCTGGCTCCTGGCAGCGACCCTATCGGCGCTGCTTCTCCAGGCGCCCTCCGCTCGGGGTGACGAACTCCTCGCCAACCGGGGGTTTGAGGACGGCACTGCTCCATGGACGGCTGGTGGAGGGGAATTGCGGGCGGAGGACGGCTTTGGCCGAGACGGCTCTTCCGGCGGAGTCTTCGCTACCGACGATAGCGCCTACCACGACGTTGGGCAATGCGTCTCGGCCTGGGAGGGCAACGCATACGTGTTTCAGGGCGATGCCGCGGCTGCCAGCGAAACGCCACCGGCCTCCGCCTTCCTTCGCATACGCTGGCATGACCGACCGGAGTGCTCCGGGGGGCCAGTTCGTATCGATGACATGCCGGATGCTGTCATCCTCGAACCGCCTCTCTCCTGGCAATCGCTCGCTCTTGAGGTTGGTGCAGCGCCTGGGGGTAGCCGGTCAGCTCGCGTCGCCATCGTAGTTGAGGAAAGAAACACCACCGTCTATCTAGACAACTTCAGCTTCACAGGTCCACCTGCTCCAACGCCCACCCCCTCGCCTTCGCTGATGCCCTCACCTACTCCCAGCCCTTCACCGACGCCGTCGTCCACCGTTGGTCCATCGCCCACCGTCTCTTCTTCGCCCACTGCTGGCCCCTCGCCTACAGCTACCCCCACGCCTAGCCCTACGCCTACTGCCGTCCCCACCGTGACGGAGGTTCCATCCGCTCCCACGGCTTCGCCCTCCGCCTCGACCGTGGTCGGTGGGCTGGTGAACGGCGGTTTTGAGGAGGCGGATGACGAGGGCAAGCCTTTCGGCTGGCGGAAGTACGGCGGCGAATTGGGGCGGAGCTCCGTCGTCAGCCGGGAGGGTCAGTATGCTGCCGCGTTCACCAGCCGAACGACATCCACCAAATGGGTCTTCCAGACGGTGACCGTGCGAGGTGGCCAGGCCTACGTCCTCAGCGGCTATGCCCTGAAGGACGATGTCAACGTGGAGGCGGCCTATCTGCGCGTCTCGTGGTATGCCAGCCCTGATGGAAGCGGCAGAGCCATCGACATCGTCGATTCCACGACAAGCCTAGCCGATGACTCTTCCCACTTTCGTTTTCTCACAACCGATCCGGTGTTGGCTCCCGTGGAAGCTGCCAGCGCCAAGGTGCGCCTGATGCTCGACCCCGTCTCGGAGAGCAAAGGAGAAGTCTACTTCGATGACATCTCTTTCGTGGAGACGACTATGCCGCCGCCTACCCAGACGCCTGTGCCGTCTCCCCCTCCCAAGGAGACGGCGACGCCTCCCGAGCCCGCACAGACTGCTCCCTCGTCTACTCCCGGCGAGAGCCAAGGCGCCGCACCGCCGGCGGTAAAGCCCGCGCCGCCGTCCGAGGAGCCCCAGCCACCGCCGACGCCAACCGCCTCGCGTCCGTCGTCCACATTGGTGGGTGCCGCAGGGACCGACTCAGAGGCCATCCTCTCCAATTCGGACGGACATTCGCAGGGGGACGCGAACGCCGATTCGAGACCTGCGCGCACACCTGTTGTCCTGTACAGGGAGAGGAAGGGTGCCCAGTCCGTCCAGGGAGGACAGAACCTCGCCGGAGCGCGCGAGGAAGGCGATGGCCTCTCGCCCGTTGCGCTGGCCTTAACGGCAGCGACGCCAGCCGCTCTTGGCGTAGCTGCGGCCTTCTTTGTCTGGCGAAGATGGCAGCACAGGGCTCGCCCTCCCTAGAGGATTTAGGGTAATCTATAGGCGTGAAGGAGGCAGGTCAGCGGGGCCCAATCGGCCAGCGCCGGAAGGTAGCGGCAGGCGGGCGGAAGGAGAAGCTTCCCCGCACGATCGCCATCGATGGCCCCAGCGCCTCGGGCAAGAGCAGCGTAGGCTATCTGGTGGCGGAAAGGCTCGGGTACCTCTTCCTGGACACCGGCGCCATGTATCGTGCCCTGGCCTGGCTGGCCCTCCAGCGGGGAGTACATCTTGAGGACGAGGCGGGCCTGGGCCGACTGGCTGCCGAGGTGGATATGGAACTGGGCCCGCCGGCCGCTGGATCCGGCGAGCGCTGCACCATCTGGGTCGATGGGGAAGACCTGACCGCTACCCTGCGACGGCCGGAGGTGGAGGCGGCAGTATCCCTGGTGTCGCGAGCGCCCCAGGTGCGGGAGGTCCTGGTCGCCCTTCAGCAGAGGCTGGCCGGTCGGCAGAGGGTGGTGATGGCCGGCCGCGACATCGGCACGGCCGTCCTGCCGGATGCCGACCTGAAGGTCTATCTGGACGCTTCCCCAGCGGAGCGGGCGCGACGGCGGCAGGCCCAGATGGCCGAGCTGGGGATGTCTTCCTCCCAGAGCCACATTCGGGAAGAGATACTGCAGCGCGATGCCATCGATTCGGGCAGGGAGGCTTCGCCCTTGAGGGCCGCTGATGACGCCATCGTCATCAACACCGACGGCCTGGATCAGGCCCAGGTGGTGGAGAAGATAGTAGCCCTGGTGGAGGGCAGGTCGTGAGAAGGGTGGCGATCGCTCTCTTCTACCAGTTCGCCAAGCTGGTGTTCCGTATCATCCTGCTCATATGGACGCGCAAGCAGGTAGTGGGGCTGGAGAACGTGCCGCGGCAGGGCCCTGTCATCCTGGCCTCCAACCATGTGAGCATGCTCGACCCGCCGGCCCTGGCCGTCCTGGTGCCCAGGCGCATCGTCTATATGGGCAAGATCGAGCTGTGGAAGACGCCCGTCATCGGGCCTCTGTACAGCCTGGCTGGATTCATTCCGGTGCGGCGATTCGAGGCCGATATGGCGGCCCTCCGTAGAGCGGAGAAGGTTCTCCGGCAGAACCACGTGCTGGGCATGTTCCCCGAGGGCACGCGCAGCGGGAAGCCGGGCCTGGGCAAGGGACAGCCAGGCACAGCGATCATAGCCATTCGTACCGGTGCGCCCATCGTGCCGGTAGGCGTCAGCGGAACCGCAGGTGTGGGCGTGCCTCATTCTCTGTTCCGCCGGACGCGAGTGCGCGTGGCATTTGGCAAGCCTTTTGAGTTGCCCAAGGGTCGCCTCAACACAGAACTGGTCGAGGAGTGTACCGAGCGGATCATGAAGGAGATCGCCCTGCTCCTCCCGGAGGGGTATCGGGGCGTCTACGCTGAGATGGTAGCCGGCCAATCGAAAGAGCAAGCCGAGGGCATTGGGCTGACCTAGAGAACGGATGTGACTGTGGAGATCCTGCTAGCGAGGGAGATGGGGTTCTGCTGGGGTGTGCGACGGGCCATCGACCTGGTGGAGAAGGCCACCGAGGAGCGGGGCCCGATACTAAGCCTGGGGCCCATCGTGCACAATCCCCAGGTGGTTGCTGCCCTGGCGGAGAAGGGCGTTCAGGTGACCAGCAGCATCGATGGCGTAAGCGGGGTCCCGTTGGCCATCACCGCCCACGGAGTGGGGCCGAAGGTGCTGGAGGAAGTGAAGGCCAAGAAGTTGGAGATTATCGATACCACCTGTCCTATAGTGACCCGCTCGCAGCGCTGGGCCGAGAAGATGGCCGAGGACGGATTCACTGTCATCGTTTACGGTGACGCCGATCATCGCGAGGTGAAGGGGGTCCTGAGTTGGGCTAAGGGAAAAGGTATCGCTCTGGCTGAAGGGGATGTCCCTTCCCTGTCGCCGGAACTCCTATCGCGGGTGGCCATCATCCCTCAGACCACCCAGAGCCCCGTCCGCTTCGCTGCCTTTGTCGGTCGTCTCCTGCAGGAGCACCTGGGCCAGATCAGCGAACTGCGCGTGATCAATACGCTGTGCAATGTCACCGCCAGCCAGCAGGCGGCAGCACGCGAGCTGGCGCAGGAGGTGGACCTGATGCTGGTGATCGGCGGCCACAATAGCGCCAACAGCCGCCATCTGGCGGAGGCCTGCCGCGAAGTAGGCGCGGAGACCCACCACATCGAGACGGCAGCCGAGCTGGAAGAACAGTGGCTGGCTGGGCGAAAGCGAGTGGGCATAGCAGCGGGCGCTTCCACTCCCGACTGGGCAGTGGAAGAAGTGGTCCGCCGCATACGGAAGATGGCCCCAAAGTGATGGCCTTCGCTCGAGAAAATTCGCCCTCCCTGTTTGTCCCGATTCCTTATTTTGTCGTTATACTCTATAATTAGTTCTCGATGGGCCCGATCCGGGAGAGACTGACGCCGTGTGTGGCATCATAGGCTACGTGGGCAACAGGCCGGCGGTTCCCATCCTCCTTGAGGGGCTGCAGCGACTGGAGTACCGCGGATACGACAGCGCTGGCCTGGCTGTGCTCGCCGAGAATGGCGAACTGTGTATCGAGAAGAGCGTGGGCAAACTGGCCACCCTGGCCTCTAGCCTGCGCGGCCGCTGGCCCAGCAGCTTCCTGGGCATCGGCCACACTCGCTGGGCCACCCACGGCCGTCCCAGCGACATCAACGCTCATCCCCACCACGACTGCCACTGCCGAGTGGTGGTCATCCACAACGGCATCGTGGAGAACTACCTGTCTCTCAAGCAGAGGCTGATCGACCAGGGTCACACGTTCCTGTCGGAGACGGACACCGAGGTCATTCCTCACCTCATCGAGCACCACCTCCGGGACGGAAGCAGCCTGGAGGTGGCCGTCGGCCGTGCCATAAGCGAGATGGAGGGGGCTCACGCCTTGGTGGTCTTCAGCTTGAGCGAGCCCGATAAGCTGGTGGCCGCTCGCGTGGGCAATGCCGGCGGCGTTGTGGTGGGCTACGGCCAAGGGGAGATGTTCGTGGCCAGCGACCTGCCTGCTCTCCTGCCCCACACGCGGCGGGTGGCCTTCTTGGCCGATGGCGAGATCGCTGCCGTGAAAGCAGACAGAGTGTCATACCTGTCGACCGACGGGTCCATCCTGGTCAAGGAGCATCAGACTGTGCCCTATGATCCCGTTTCGGCGGCCAGAGGCAACTACAAGCACTTCATGCTCAAGGAGATCGCCGAGCAGCCGGAGGCCATCCTGGACACCATCCGCGGACGGGTGCGATTCGAGCCGCCGGCGATAGCCCTGGAGAATGTGGCGATCCCGAAGCGGAGGCTGAAACAGATCCGGCGGGCTGTGCTGGTAGGAATGGGCACCAGCCTGCACGCGGCCATGGTCGGCCGCCACTACATCGAGCAGATAGCGCGTATCCCCGCTGAGGTGGACAATGCCTCGGAGTTCCGCTATCGCAAGCCGTTGCTGGGCCTGGACACTTTGGTCATCTCTTTGGGGCAGTCAGGGGAGACGGTGGACACTCTGGCGGCTATGGACGAGGCCCGTCGTCAGGGGGCCCTTCAGATCACCGTCTGCAACGTGGTTGGCAGCCAGGCCACTCGCATCGCCGATGGGGTCGTATATACCCGTTGCGGACTGGAGGTGGGTGTCGCTAGCACCAAGACCTTCACTGCCGCCATCACCGCTCTTTACCTACTGGCCTGCTACCTGGCCCAGGAGAGGGGCGTTGTTGACGATGAAGCACATCTGCGCAGCCTCATCGCTCCCTTGGCTCGCATGCCCTCGCTGGTGGGGCGAGTAACCCAGCGCGATGAGGAGTACGAGCGACTAGCCCACCGCTTCTTCCGCTACAACAACTTCCTCTACCTGGCGCGGGGGATTCAGTTCCCGATAGCGATGGAAGGCGCCCTCAAGCTCAAGGAGGTCAGCTACATCCACGCTGAGGGCTATCCGGCGGGAGAAATGAAACACGGGCCCATTGCCCTCATCGATGAGGAGATGCCGGTGGTGGCTATCGCCACGCGGGGCGAGCTCCATGACAAGATCATCAGCAACATCGAGCAGGTCAAGGCGCGCGATGGCACGGTCATCGCCATCGCCAGCGAGGGGGATGAAGAGTTAGCCAGGAAGGCCGATCACGTTATTCACCTGCCTCAGGCTTCATCCTTCCTCATGCCCATCCTGGCTGCTATCCCCCTTCAGTTCTTCGCCTATCACATTGCCGTTCGCCGCGGCTGTGATGTGGATCAGCCGCGCAACCTGGCCAAGACGGTCACCGTAGAGTAAGCGCTGGAGCGCGACTGCCGCCGAATTTAGGTGACTGGAAGAGTAACAAAAGGCTCCCCCGATCGTCTATCGGATACGAAGCTATGGAACATTCTGAATCGTCTGTGGACAGGCTGAGGAGCCATGCTATAATAAGCGGCGGCTCCTCGACTGGTAAGGATACGGTCCATAGTCGCAAGGAGGAGAACTAAGATGACGGCTGGCGAGCGAGCGGTGTTATGGTTCACAGAGATTGGCCGAGGGGACACGCCTCTGGCGGGTGGAAAGGGAGCCAACCTGGGGGAGATGACCCAAGCCCAGATACCGGTCCCCCCGGGGTTCATTGTCAGCGCTCAGACCTATAGTCGGTTCATTGAGCAAGCTGGCCTTCGTCCAACAATCCAGAAACTCCTTTCGCCTCTAGACTATGATGACAGCGCTCGTCTCCAGAAAGTCTCCGAAGAGATAAAATCCATCATACGCAGCACCCCTGTGCCTCAGGATATCGCCGCTGAGATCAAGGATGCCTATCGCCAGTTGGGCGGCGGCCCGGTAGCTGTACGCAGCTCGGCGACCGCCGAGGACCTCAGCGAGGCCTCCTTCGCTGGCCAGCAGGCCACCTTCTTGAACGTGGTGGGTGAGGATGAGGTGGTGGAGGCCGTGCGTGCCTGTTGGGCCTCCCTGTTCGAGGCTCGCGCTATCTTCTATCGAGCCGACAAGGGGTTCGAGCACATGGAAGTCGCCATTGCCGTTCCTGTGCAGCGCATGGTGCAATCAGCCCGCTCAGGGGTCATGTTCACCCTGGAGCCGGTCACCGGCGATCGCTCCAAGATCGCCATCGAGGCCGTCTTCGGCTTGGGTGAGGCCATAGTCTCGGGCGAGATCACGCCCGACCTGTACGTGCTGGACAAGGAAAGCCTGCGCATCCTGGAAAAGCGAGTGGTGAAGCAGGATCGCCAGCTTGTCAGGAATCCGGAGGCAGGCGGCGATGGTGAGACCAACATCTGGCAGCCTGTCCCTGACAATCTGTGCGAGCAGCGAAAGCTGAGCGATGATCAGATCATCGCTCTGGCGGCCATCGGCAAGCGAGTGGAGGAGCACTACGGCTTCCCGCAGGACATCGAGTGGGCGGAGGAAGGGAAAGAGCTGTACATCCTCCAGACGCGGCCGGTGACCGCTCTGGCCGTCTCCGAGACGGAGGAAGAAGGGGTGGCGGAGAAGGAGACGGCGCCAGTGCTTGTCAGCGGCTCAGCGGCCAGCCCGGGCGCCGCGGTGGGGCCGGTGAGAATCGTCTCCAGTTCCTCCGAGATCGACCGGGTGAAG
>LJUA01000026.1 GCA_001303545.1 Dehalococcoidia bacterium SM23_28_2 | reverse complement strand
TAGTGGTGCTCGAAGGTCCGGCGAACGGAGGCCTTCACAACCTCCGGGTCGAGGAAGGAAGCGACGCGGATCACTGCCCCCAGCATCGCCATGTTTGGACGGCTCTTTTCGGCCACGGCGATGCCTGAAGCGTCCACCACGCCGACATTTCCACCCGGCAGGCCGAGGCGCTCCATCATCTCCCTGGGCGAGGCGACGCTGTTCACTATGATGACCCCATCCTGTCGCAGGCCCTGGACAACCTTCTCCCGACCGATGAGGGCCTCGTGAAAGACCGCTATCACGTGGGGCCGCTCGACGGGGCTGTTGGTGCGCACCGCCTGGTCGGGGCTACAAAAGCGGATGTAGGACTTCACGGGCGTGCCCTTTTTCTCCGAGCCGTAGGAAGAGAAGTGAGAGCCATTGAGCCCGAGACCTAGGACCCCGGCTTCGGCAAGGATCTGGCCGGCCAGGTGGGCACCCAGCCCGCCTATAGACTCCAGCCGAATGCCGTAGAAGCCGTCCTCATCCAGGTTTTTGGGCAGGGCAACGACCATATCCAGACCTCCTCGCGAGGCGTAGGGTAACGCCGGGCTTTGACAACACTGTAGGAAAATCCTTCCGCATATTTATAATAGCGTAAGTATACCTTATGAGACAGGTTGGTGTTCAAGAGCACCTGTTCGAAAGAGGGGAAGCCCATGGGAAGCCGGTGGCGAGGGAGAGCCATTGACAAGGGAATAGCGCTGGTGCTTCTGTGTATAGAAGGCAGTCCATTCCGCCGGGCTCGGCGTTGTCGCCGGTCACCCGGAGACCCCCAGCCGCCAGCGCATGGTGCGTGCACAAGGCGAGAGGGGCAAGCATGAAGCAATGCTACGACGCTGTAGTAGCGGGTGCTGGCCCTGCCGGCTCAGCGGTGGCCAGAGATATCGCCGGCCACGGCTTCAGCGTCCTGCTCCTGGAGGAGCACAGCGTCATTGGACAACCCCTGCACTGCTCCGGCCTGGTGACGCCGCGCACACTTGCCCTGGCCAAGGTAAGTAAGCAGATCGTCCAAAACGAGATCCGGGGGGCTATCATACAGTCGCCGCTGGGCAAGCAGCTTCCAATCGGTGGCAACAAAGTCTACGCCCTCGCCATCGACCGCGTCCTCCTCGACCAGGCGATGGCCAGCCAAGCGCAGGAGATGGGGGCAGAGCTTCTCCTAGAGGCCAAGTTCTTGCGGTTGGAGCGGGAAGGCGGCCTGGTGAAAGCCTGCATAGAGAGACGAGGGCAGCGCACGAGGGTTCTGACCAAGCTGCTCATCGGCGCTGATGGCGCCCAGTCGAATGTAGCCAAACAGCTAGGCGTGCACAGGCTCGACAGGACGGTTCTCGGTTTGGCGGCGGAAGTAAGAGCCAAAGCGAGAGTCAGAGATCGGGTGACGGTCCTGGTGGACAAGGAGGTGGCCCCTGGCTGGTTTGCCTGGGTCATTCCTCTCGACGATGGGCGCCTGAGGATAGGAACGGGAACCGCCAACGGTCTGAAGCCTATCGATTCGTTTCGTCGTCTCTGCGCCAGGCTCCCCGAGTACTTTCGCGGCGATGCCGTCCTGGGGCTGGCGGGCGGCCGCATACCCTTGTGGAGCCCCATGAGGCCGTACAGCGAAAACGTCCTGCTGGTGGGCGATGCTGCCCGGCAGGTGAAGCCCACAACCGGCGGAGGGGTCTTCATGGGGCTGGTGGGTGCCACACATGCCGCCAGGGTGGCTGTGGAAGCCCTGCAGCGAGAGGATTTCTCGGCGGCTTTCCTGGGCCGCTATCAGAAGGCATTCATGGCCGAGGCAGGCGACGAGCTGAAGCGAGGGGCAGACCTACGGCGATTGTTCGCCGCCCTCAGCAACTCCCACCTAGAGTGGCTGCTGGCAAGGCTCAGGGGCGAAAGGCCGGCAAAACTGATCAACCGCTACGGAGATATCGACTTCCCTTCTCATTTACTGGGCGAGCTTCTCAAGGCTGTTCCCAGCCTGACCGCCTTTGTTCGCGTCCCCCTTAGATTTCCAGGAGCCTGGCTACGCCGACGGTCCCCCCAGGACGATGGTTCCTCCTGAAGCCCTAAGGCGCACCAGCCAGCGCTACGGTGGCGATGATGGTGTCGGTGGCGCCATCGATCACCACCACATCGGCACTGAACGAACGGGCAACATAGATGCGGTTGGTGACGTCATTGACCGCCAGGCCTCGTGGGGGGCCGCCGGCATCCACGCTCCCAACGACAGCGTTGCTGGCGCCGTCCAGAACGGAAATGGCGTCGCTGTCAGCCTTCGCCACATAGATATGGCCGGTGGCCGGGTTCAGGGCCAGAGCGCTCGGCGTGCCGCCCAGTTCCACGCTGGCGATCTGGGCGTTCGTTGAGCCGTCGATGACGGCAACATCGCCGGTCGCCCCGTCGGCCACGTAGATGCGATCCGTTTCCGGGTTCAGCGCCAGAGCGATCGGCAGCTTGCCCACGCTCACCCTGGCGATAACGGCATTGCTCTCCCCGTCGATCACCGAGAGCTCAGGGCTACCGTAGCTAGCCACGTAGATGCGACCAGTGCTGGGGTTGACGACCATCGCCACCGGGTTCTGGCCAACGGACAGGGTGGCGACCACGCCGCCGCTTTCGGCATCGATGACCAAGAGCCTGCCCTCGAGGTCGGCTACGTAGATGCGGCCGGCGTCAGGATTGATGGCCAGGACTGCGGCATCGCCATCGCTCAGAGCGATGGAGGCGTCAACGCTGTTGGTGGTGCCGTCGACGACCCATAACTCGGAGCCTCCACCGGCCACATAGATTCGGTTGCTGCTCCGATCGACGGCAATGGCCTGAGGAGAGAGCCCCGCGGGCAGAGTGGCAACGACGGAGTTGCTGACGCCGTCGATGACCGATATGGTGTCCGGAAACTCGCTGGCTACGTATATGCGGTTGCTGCTGCTGTTGACGGCCAAGGGTGCTGGCACGACGAAAGCAGAGGAGGCGACAGGAGTCACCGTGCCGTCCAACTGCGATGGCTTCTCTTCGTCGGCGCAGGCGCACAAAAGGACCGCCTGGGCCAGGAGCAATAGGCAGACGATGAGCCGAGCGTGCGGGCCGCGCCTTCTGGCGATTGGCCTCTGTATATGAGCAGGCTTTCCGTCAAGTGACACAGGCGATTATACCATTCGCTTTGGTGTGAGCAGAGAGCGAGAGCAACCGGACACGGCTCACATGTGGGCATGTGGGGACGGCTAGCGGTTGTTAGCGCAGCCGGATTTCGCTGCTCAGTGGTGGGTCACAACGACCGTCTCAGGGCGGAACGGAATCACTCTGCCAGGCCATCTCCAACGAGCGCCGGCTGGGTATCGGCTTGGCCTGACCGGGCACCCTTGGCTGCATACAGGTACGTATCCGCCCTCCGCATCAACTCATCGACGGTGTGGCCACCCCAGGGAAAGCCCGATATTCCCACCGACACGGTCAGCTTGAGGGCCTGACCATCTGGTTCGTAGACAGGGGTAACCTCCAACGCTTGCGAGAGCCGCTCGACAACAGCAAGAGCGGTCCGCTTGGTGGCCTCCGGCATGATCAGCCCGAATTCATCGCCTCCCAGGCGAGCCGCGATGTCAGCTGTGCGTGTGCATTTCACTATTAGCTTGGCCAAGCTGACCAGGGCCGCGTCTCCTACAGTGTGACCAAAGGCATCATTGATCTTCTTGAGCCCATCGACGTCTATCATCAGAACGGCTAGCTGATGCCCAAACTCGCTGGCCTGCGCCAGCTCCTGCTGAAGGCGTTCGAAGAAGAAGCGCCGGTTGAACAGCTCAGTCAGCTCGTCTCGCATGGCCATGTCTTGCAGTTGGATGCTGCGCATGAATAGCCGATCCCGGTAGCGCCGCTCCTGCCCTATGTGTGTTCTACGGGAAACGGCGGCGAATGCCCAGGCCATCAGAATCATGCCCAGGAATACGATGCCATTCAGGAAGTGAAACGACGACCCCACATTGGCAGCGTGGGCCACCGATAGCGTAGCAGCGCCGATCAAAGCGAGTGTGGCTCCAGCCACGCGGAGCCCCCAGCGCAAGCCATTCAGTTCGCCCACAGGCTGACTGTTGGACTCGGCCTCCTCGGCCATCCCATCGACCGTCGTCTCAACGGGCGCTTCTTGTGCGGCGTCTGTCATGGGAATCAGCCTCACTTTGTCCTTATGTCTTGTCCTCTCTCCGATAAGACGCCGGAGTTCGCCTCAAGTTACAATGTGACCATCTTGCTTCTGCTAGCACACGTAGGCTACACCACAGGTGCCCTCAGGGTATCGCAGAGGTTCGCCCTTCGGCGGCCCCTCGACTATCGGCTGGTCGTCCTCATGGCCATTCTCCCCGATGTTATAGACCGGGCGCTGTACGCCTTCGTCATACCCGGCGCCGAAGGGGGAAGACTCTTCGCCCACACGCTCCTGTTCAACCTGGTACTGCTGGCCGTATTGGTGGCCATCCGCAGGGATCTGTGGATATACGGCTTGCTGCCCCTCGTTCATCTCCTGCTCGATCTGCAGGGTCTCCGGGCTGAGCAGCTCTTCTGGCCGTTCTTGGGCGCCGACCTGAGCAATGTTCAGATACCGGACGGTCTGGGAGAGACAGCCGGGCAGTCCTACCTAGATCGAGTGGCGAATCGGTTGGGAGCCATCTTCGATACCTACGGTGAGGCGAGCCTCTGGTCCTTTCTCATCGACGCTGGTGGCTTCGTGGCTTTGACGGTCCTGGCCGTGAGAGCGCGGCTCTACCAATGGCCGCGCCTCCGACGGCTGATAACGGTCGGCAGCATCTAGATCGGCCAGCAGTTTGCTGCGTTCGGCGAATTCACACAATCTTCACGAGACATTCGTGCGCGCCTGTCGGCTAGTGGCTGTAATCAGAGCCCGACCCCCGAAGTTTCCCAGCCAGGGCTTGCCTTCGCACCGAGTCTGAGTCGCTTCCACGACCCGCAACCCGATGGACACTTACCCCAGCACATCCTCATTCCCCTGTCCTATGTGCTATTCTGGCGACAGGCAAGGGCGTTGGCCCTTGGACCGCATGGGCGGATCAGGTGGTCAACCGCTGATTGTCCTTGCTGCTCTATGACAGGCGAGGCATAATGTCTTCGGTTCGTAGGTGACCGCTTAGAGAAAGGGAAATGAGCAAGCTCGGCGACAAGATCCGCAAGGCAAGACGTCTGGAGTCGGGAGCCATCGGCTTCGGCGCGATAACTGCTCGCCCCCGCGTTCCGTCCATGCTGCTAATGGTGCACGGGCCAGCGGAGATGATGCGTCCAGCCGGCGAGCTGGCAGAAAGAGGCGTAGACGCTATCCTGCAATCCCTCTCCAGGCCCCAAGAGGAGATGGGCAATCTGGCTAGGTGGGCCAAGGAGGCGGGCGACGTGCCCTGGGGCGCTCAGGTGGCGGCCGCCAGCAGCAATACCGTGGCTGGTCTCAAGGAGGCGGGCGCCGACTTCCTGGCCTTCGATGCTGAGGATACCGCTGCCGAAGCCCTCCTGGAGACGGAGATGGGCTACGTCCTTGCCATCTCAGGTGAGCCCGCCGATACGTTCCTGAGAGTGCTGGAGACCCTCCCTCTTGAGGGCCTCTGGCTCTACGACTGGCAGGGGCCGCTGACGGTCCGTCGCCAGATGGAGCTTCGCCGCTTACACCTCCTCTCCCGCACGCCCTTGTTTGTTCCCGTTCAGCCGGACATCGATCCCGCCGCGCTCGAGTGCCTGCGGGATGCCGGCGTCGTGGCTGTCGCCATGAGCTGCACGGATGCCAGCAAATGGCAACAGCTAGCCGACTTGCGCCAGGCCATCGATGGGCTACCGCCCAGGCCACGTCGGCGCGAGGAGAGGCCGGAGGCGGTGCTGCCGCTGGGGCGGGAGTCGGCTCCTCAGGCCGAGGAGGAAGAAGAGGAGGAGGTTTTCCCGCCCGAGTGATCGCATGACCTCGGTGCGGGGCCTGAGGCCAAGATCCGTCATGGCCGGAGCGTGGCATCCCCCAGCTGTGGCGACATCGAGCCGGCCGAAATGAGACCCTTCGCTCTGCTCAGCGTGACAGCGACGACCGGCGTCATGCTGAGCGAAGCGAAGCATCAGCGAAGCGAACAACTCCAGCTTTTGTTGTTTGCTGGCGAAGCCCCCTGATATAATGCGATAGCAAATCCTGGCAAACCTTAAGATTAACGATGGCCAAAGCACAGAAACCGTTAATGGAACCACAGGCTGCGAGCTCACCTCCGGTGGGCTATCGCCGCATCGTCGCCAAGATCGGCACCAACGTCCTCACGGCGGGCACCGACCGCCTGAACCTGGATGTGATGTCCTCCCTGGTAGGGCAGGTGGCTCGTCTTCACCGCCAGGGCAGAGACGTGCTCATCGTCAGCTCGGGGGCCATCGCCTGCGGGCGGCATCGTTTGGGCACGCCCAAGGAGCGCAAAGACATACCCTTTCGCCAGGTGCTGGCGTCGGTGGGTCAGACCTACCTCATGCAGGCCTACGACGAGCTCTTCGCCTGGCACGACATCGTGATAGGCCAGACCCTCCTCACCAAGCGCGACCTGGCCGACCGCCAGGGCTACCTGAACGCCCGCAACACCCTTCTGGCCCTCCTCGACGTGAGGGCGGTGCCCATCGTCAACGAGAACGATGTGGTGGCCGTTGAGGAGATCGAAGGGGTCACAATAGGCGACAACGACAACCTCTCGGCCCTGGTGGCCAACCTGGTGGACGCCGACCTGCTGGTGCTGCTCACCGACCAGGCTGGCCTGTTCACTGCCGACCCCCGCCTTCATCCCGATGCCCGCCCCATAGAACGGGTGGAGCAGATCGACGAGGGTATCGAGCAGATGACCGGCGAGAGCGGCGAACGGGGCGTCGGCGGCATGACCACCAAGATTCAGGCCGCCAAGCTGGCCACCGCCGGCGGAACCCCCGTGGTGATCGCCGACGGCCGCGAGAAGGACGTCCTCGCACGCCTGGCCAGCGGCGAGACCGTCGGCACGTTCTTCCCGGCGACGGTGGACCGCCTGGAGAGCCGCAAGCGCTGGATGCTGACCGGCCTCTCCCTAAAGGGGAGCATCGTGGTGGACGCGGGAGCGGCCAGGGCTCTGCGCCAGGAGAAGCGCAGCCTTCTGCCGGCGGGGATACAGCGGGTGGAGGGCCCCTTCGAGCGGGGCGATGCCATAGCCATCTGCGACAGCGAGGGGCAACGCATCGCCTGCGGCATCGCCAGCTACGGCTCGAAAGACATCGAGACCATTCACGGCATCCGCTCCGAGCGCATCGAGGAAGTGCTAGGCTATCAGTACGGAGCGGAGGTCGTCCATCGTGACAATCTGGTGCTTCTGTGAGAAAAACCGTGGAAGGGAGGCAGGCGATCTTCAGGAGTAGGTATGGGCTCCGTCGTTAAGAAGCGGCGCAAAAAGATACGCAAGCACAAGCATCGCAAGATGCTGAAGAAGTCCCGCTGGCAGCGCAGGCACGGCTAGCTGCCTGACCGCTGCTGGGCAGGCGGGCTGTCCCAGGGAGGGGAAGGTGGCGACACGGCGTTTTCGGGGGATGGTGGACATCTTGAATACCGAAGGCGTGGTCGCAGCCATGGCCTATTGCGAGCTGGTGATCGATGCCCTCGACCTCGGCCTCGACGAGTGGGAGGGCGTCCTGCGGGAGGTGAGCCCGGCGGATGCCCTCGCGGAGAGCGGCCGCTATCGCCTGCGATTGCCCACCGCTGGCGAGGGCGAGATCGTCATCAACCAGGTCTTCGTCCGCGAAGAGCAAGGCCTGGGGGCGCCGGTCGTCTACCAGTTCCTGGGTGCAGGCCTACCGCCGGAGGTTCCGCCAGAGGCGGGACGGTGACCGATGTTTGACGGCATTCGGCGAGCAGTCTCCTTCCTGAGAAGGCGCCGCGTTGAGGAAGACCCGCTGGTGAAGGTGGCCGGCACCATCCACCAGGTGGAGGTCGACGTGTGGCAAACGGCCCTCGAGCGGCAGGGGATAAAGGCCACGGTTCGGGAGCTTGCGCCGGAGGCCTCGCCGCCGGTCGGTCGGCCGAGCTGGGAGGTGTGGGTGCGCCTGAGCGACGAGACGCGGGCCCGCCTGATCCTCGGCCTCTCCGGACGGAGCGCCATCCGCCTGCCACGGCACAAGGCGGAGGAGTGAGCTAACGGGCGGAGATGCTATGACCACAATCGCGCAGGAGCTGCAGACTAAGGGCCAAGCCGCCCGCCAGGCGGCTCGCCAACTGCCCCGCCTGTCGACGGAGGTCAAGAACCGCGCCCTCCTGAGCATCGCCGAGGCCCTGCTCGCCCGCCAAGAGGAGATCCTGGCCGCCAACGCCGAGGACTGCGAAGCCGCCAAGGCCGCCGGCATCTCGGCCAGCGTCCTCGACCGCCTCCTCCTCAACCCTGACCGCCTGGCGGGCGTCGCCGACGGCGTGCGCTCGCTGGCCGACTTGCCCGACCCCGTGGGCGAGATGATCGACATGCGCACGCTACCCAACGGCCTGATCGTCGGCCGCCGCCGCGTGCCCCTGGGGGTCATCGCCGCCATCTACGAGAGCCGCCCCAACGTCACGGTAGACATCGCCTCCCTCTGCCTGAAGAGCGGCAACGCTTGCATCCTGCGCGGCGGCAAGGAGGTCATCCGCTCCAACACCGTCCTGGCGCGCGTGCTGCGAGAGGCGGCGACGGCTGCTGGCGTGCCCGAGGGGGCGATCCAGTTCATCGAGAGCACCGACCGCGCCCTGGTGGGCGAGATGCTCAAGATGGGCGGCCTTATCGACCTGGTGGTGCCCCGCGGCAGCGCCCAGCTGATCAACTTCGTGGCCGAGAACGCCCGCATGCCCGTCCTGATCGGCGGCACCGGCGTCTGCCACACCTACGTCGACCGCGCCGCCGATATCGACAAGGGCGTGCGAGTGGCGTACAACGCCAAGTGCCGCCGCTACAGCATCTGCAACGCCCTGGACACCCTCTTGGTGCACGCCGACATCGCCGAGGCCTTCCTCCCCGCTATCGCCCGCCAGTGGGCGGAAGGGGGCATCGAGATGCGCTGCGACCGGCGCTCGCTGGCCATCATCGAGGCGGCGCAGATCGGCGGCCTCTCGCTCAAGCCGGCGCAGGCCGACGACTTCGGCAAGGAGTTCCTGGCTCCGATCGCCGCCGTGAGGGTGGTCGACTCCCTGGACGAGGCGCTCGACCACATCTACGAGCACAGCACAGGCCACTCGGACGCCATCATAACCGAGGACTACTCGGTGGCCATGCGCTTCCTGGACGAGGTGGATACGGCCGTCGTCTACGTGAACGCCAGCACCCAGTTCACCGACGGCGCCCAGTTCGGCCTGGGAGCGGAGATCATCGACTCCACGCAGAAGACCATCGCCCGCGGCCCGGTGGCCCTGCGGGAGATCACTACTTACAAGTGGATAGTACTAGGCAACGGTCAGACTCGCCCATAGGATAGGAGGAAGAGATGAGGGACTACTACTTCGAGAGGGAGTGCCGGACGCCCAATTCCGAATGCTACGCCATCGAGGTGGACGGCAACGAGATCGGGCGGGTCGACATCCACTTCACTGCCAGCGTGGCCTATGCCACCCTCTGCGTGGGGGAAGACCTGTCCGATGAGGATACGAGAGACCTAATCGCCGAGATCGACGAGAAGCTGGTGCTAACCACCGACCCCTTCCGCGAGGACTTCGTGGTCACCGTCTGGACCGGCAGGGAGGCCGCCGTCTACTCCGACGAGGACTTCGCCGAAGAGGAAGAGGAGGAGGAAGAAGAGGAACTGGAGGAGGGGAACGGCCATCGGGCCTAGCGCTCGATGCGCTCCCCAGGCCCCCGATCGCGGCCGTCGTCGGGCTCCGGGTGGATAGTGATAATAGCGCCTGGTAGCTGCTTCCCGATATCAGCCTCGATCTGATCGCACAAATCGTGCACCTCCTGGATGGTGCGAGCAGGGTCCACCAGGAGGTGCAGCTCTATGTACCGCTGACGGCCGGAGCGGCGGGTACGCAGGTCATGAAAGCCGCGCACCTCGGGCTGGTGAGCGAAGATGCTCTGGTGTATCCGCCTCTCGTCCTCCTCCGGTAGGCGCACGTCCATGATCTCGCCCAGGGCGCCTCTGATCATCCCGAAGGCCATCCACCACATGTAGCCAGCCAAGGCTAGAGCCACCAGGGGATCGAAAACCTCAACGCCGGTGAAGCGCACCAGCAGCAGGCCGATGATCACCGCCGCCGCCTGAACGACGTTGGTCTGCAGATGGCGGGCCTCGGCCGATAGCGCCAGAGAGCCTTCGCTACTGGCGACCACCCGCATGTAGACGGACACCACCGTGTTGAGCACGGCGCTGGTGGCCATCGCCACCAGGCCCAGGTTTACGTCGATAGTGCCGCTGCCCTCTATGATCCGTAGCACGGCCTGGTAGACGATGAACCCACCACCCAGGCCGACAACGCCCGCCGATACCGTCGCCGAGAGGCCCTCCGCCTTGCCGTGACCGTAGGGGTGCTCCCAGTCGGCCGGTCGAGCGGCCACGTGCACGGTGAACAGCGCGGCAGCGGCGGCCAAGAGGTCCTCGCCGCTGTCCAGGGCATCGGAGAGGACGGCGATGCTGCCGCTGATGAGGCCGAGGATGAGCTTGAGGATCAGCAGTCCCAGGGTGACCGTCAAGGATAGAGCGGCAGCCCGAACAGCGATACTCATATTGCACTAGCGGTCGCAATTGAAGGGCTTGGGCTAGCCTTTCTTGCGAGCGATAACACTACGAGCCGCTTCGGCGATCTTTTCGGCGGTGAGGCCATAGCGCTCCATCAACTGATCCCAGCGACCGGAAACGGCGTACTGGTCCTGCATGCCGATGAAGGCCATAGGCGTCGGCTGGTGCAGGGCCAGCGTCTGGGCAACAAGGCTGGCCAGGCCGCCGTGCACCAGGTGATCCTCGGCGGTGACGACAGCGCCGGTCTCCCTGGCCGCTGCCAGCACCGCCTCCACATCCAACGGCTTGAGGCAGGCCATGTTGAGAACGCGGCAACCGATGCCCTCCGAGGCCAAAAGCTCGGCCGCCTCCAACGCCTTCCAGACCATCACACCGATGGCCATCACCGTCACGTCCTTGCCCTGCCGGGCGACGTGGGCCTTGCCCAACCGGAACTTGTAGCCTTCGTCGTGGATGATGGGGATCTTGGGGCGCACGCAGCGGACATAGAACGGCCCGGATGTGCGGGCGGCCGCCTCGATGGCCTGCTCCGCCTCCATCAGGTCGGCGGGCACGATAACATGAAAGCCAGGCAGGGAGAGCACCAGGGAGAGATCGTCGATGCCGTGAGCAGAGGCGCCGTCCTCGCCGGTGATGATGCCGGCGTGGCTGGCTACCACCTTCACGTTCAGGCGAGGCTGGGCGACGCCCAGGCGCAGCTGGTCGAAGCAGCGGCCGGGAGCGAAGACGGCGAAGGTGCTGATGAACACGGTCTTGCCCGCTGCCGCCAACCCGGCGGCTACGTTCACCATGTTCTGCTCGGCCACCCCTACCGGGAAGAACCGCTCAGGGAAGGCCTTGCCGAACTGGCGGGCGGTGGTGGAGCTGCCCAGGTCGGCATCCACGACCACGATGTCCAGCCCCTGACGACACAGGCGAACGAGGGTTGGCCCCAGGGCTTCGCGGGTGGCCGCCGCAGCCTTATTGGTCATCCTAGGCCAGCTCCGCCAGGGCCTTCTCGGCCTGCTCCGGCGTGGGCGCCTTGCCGTGGAAGGCGGGGTTGTTCTCCATGAAGCTCACGCCCTTGCCCTTGACCGTGTGGGCGATGATCACCGTGGGGTGCCCCTTGACTGCCTTCGCCTTGGCCAGCGTCGCGATGAGGGCCGACAGGTCGTGGCCATCGGTCTCCAGCACCTCCCAGCCGAAGGCGCGCCACTTCTCCTCCAGGGGCTGGAGGTCCAGGATGTTCACCGTGTGGCCTTGCTCGCTCACCCAGCCACCCGTGCGCTGGGGACGGCTCTTGTCCTCGTAGCGGCTGTAATCGGAGAAGCCGTCGTTCTGGATGCGGTTGTAATCGATGATGGCGGTAAGGTTGTCCACTTGATGGTGAGCGGACGCCATGACGGCCTCCCAGGTCTGGCCCTCGTTCAGATCGCCGTCGCCCAGGAGGCAGTAGAGGCGATAGTCCCTTCCGTCCAGGCGGGCGGCCAGGGCCTGACCAAGACTGAAGGACAACCCCATGCCCAGTGAGCCCGATGTCATCTCCACCCCCGGCGGGCTATCGAGCACCACGTGCCCCTCCAGGCGGCTGCCCACCTGGCGCAGGGTGACCAGCTCTTCCACCGGCAGATAGCCGCACTCGGCCAGGACAGCATAGACGGCGGGCGCGGCGTGCCCCTTGCTCAGGACGAAGCGGTCGCGGTCCGGCCAGTGGGGGTTCTGGGGATCGTGGCGAAGGGCATGCCCGTAGAGAGCCACCAAGATATCAACACAAGATAGCGAGCCGCCGGGGTGACCACACCCGGCGGCAGCGGTCATCTCGATGATGTGGCGTCGAACGCGCTTGGCTAGGGCCTCCAGTTCCCTCAAGGAAACACCACTTACGGGGGTCAAGGGCGCTTACCCCACCTCCAGTCTATCCGCCCACAGGCACTGTCATTATAAGAACCGCCCTTTCTAATGTCTACGGCCCGATGCTATCATGGCTGCATGGTAGTCGACTTCCATACCCACATTTTCCCGCCGAAGGTACGCGAGCGACGGGAGGACTACCTGCGCCGCGATCCCGCCTTCGCCGAGATGTACAGCAGCCCCAGGGCCCAAATCGCCACCGCCGAGGAACTCCTGGCCGGTATGGAGGAGGCAGAGGTGGACACCAGCGTGGTCCTGGGCTTTGCCTGGTCGGAGCAGGAGCTGTGCCGGGAGCACAACGAATACCTGCTGGAGACGGCGGCCCGCAGCGACGGCAGGCTCATCCCCTTCTGCGTCGTCCAGCCGCAGGCCGAAGACGACGCCCTGGCGGAAACCGAACGGTGCGTTCGCGGCGGCGCCCGCGGCCTAGGCGAGCTGCGGCCCGACAGCCAGGGCTACTCGCTGGACGAGAGCGCCGGCGTCATCCTGGCCGAGGCAGCCCTCCGCCACGACCTCGTCCTCCTCTTTCACGTCAGCGAGCCGGTGGGCCACGCCTACCCCGGCAAGGGCGGCCTGGGCCTGGATGCCTTCTATCGATTCGTGAGCCGCCATCCGAAGCTCATGGCGGTGGGCGCTCACTGGGCGGGTGGCCTCCCCTTCTATGCTCTGATGCCCGAAGTTCGGGATGCGCTGGCCAACGTCTACGTCGACACGGCGGCCACCCCTTTTCTCTACGGCCCGGAGATCTATCGACAGGTCGCCGGGCTGATGGGGGCAGAACGAATTCTGTTCGGCAGCGACTACCCGCTCGTATCACAGCGGCGCCAGCGGCAGGCGATCGAGGAAGGCCTCCCCGACGACGGTGTTGCCAAGCGGCTCGTCCTGGGGGAGAATGCCTTTCGGCTATTGAGGCTAGATCATGCGAGGAAGAGATAGCGAATCGACACTACGCCTGTTCGTGGCCTGCGAGCTGCCGCCGGGGATGAAAGCGCCCCTGGCCAGCCTGCAGGAGGGCCTGCGCAAGAGAGGAGCGCCGCGCCTGCGCTGGGTGCGGCCGGAGGGCATCCACCTGACGCTGAAATTCCTGGGCGCGGTGCCCCAGGAGAAGGTGGACGCCATCTGCCAGGCGCTGACCCCGACGGTAGAGGGAATACCGCCGCTGACGCTGTCCCTGGCCGAGGTCGGCACCTTCGGCGACCGCCGGGGGCCTCGCGTTCTGTGGGTGAGCGTGCAAGGCGACCTGGAGAACCTGGCCTGCCTTCAGCAGCGAGTGGAAAAAGCCCTGGAACCCCTGGGCTTTCCACCCGAACGCAAACGTTTCTCGCCCCACCTCACGCTGGCCCGCGTGCCGGATAGGATGGACACCGCCGACAGACATCTGGCCAAGGAGTTGGCCAATGCCACGCCGGTGCCGACCGCGCCGTCGGTGACCATCGGTGAGCTCAGCCTGATGCGCAGCATCCTCGGCCCCGGCGGCGCCGTCTACGAGCGGCTGGCCGCCTTCCCCTTGGGCTAGCCAGCGAGCTACCCGTAGCCGTTGGGATGCTTGCGATGCCAGCGCCAGGCGCTCTCGATGATCTCCTCGAGGGTAGGGAACTGGGGCTGCCAGCCCAGCTCGCGGCGAGCCCTCTCCGCCGAGGCCACCAAGCTCGGTGGGTCGCCCGGCCGCCGCGGCTCCTCCCGCACGGGGATGGCCTGGCCGCAGACCCTGCGGGCGGTCTCGATCACCTGGAGGTTAGAGAAGCCCTGGCCGTTGCCCAGATTGTAGACGGCGCTGCCCTCTTTCAGGCGGTCGAGGGCCAGCAGGTGAGCGTGGGCCAGGTCCAGCACGTGGATGTAATCGCGGACGCAGGTGCCGTCGGGCGTGGGATAATCGGTGCCGTATAGGGGGACGACCTCTCGCTGGCCCAGAGCCGCCTGGAGAACGATGGGGATGAGGTGGGTTTCCGGACGGTGATCCTCTCCCAGGTCGGCGGCGGCGCCGGCGGCGTTGAAGTAGCGCAGGGACACGTAGAGCAGGCCGCACTGGCTATCGTACCAGCGGAGCAATCGCTCAACGACCGCCTTCGACTCGCCGTAGGGGTTGACGGGGTCGATGGGCGCATCCTCGGGGATGGGAACCGTCTGCGGTTGGCCGTAGACGGCGGCGCTGGAGCTGAAGACGAAGCGCGTCACGTCGTACTCCAGCATGGTGTTCAGAAGGCAGATGATGCCGCCGACGTTGTTGGCGAAGTAGCGGCCGGGCTGACTCATCGACTCGCCGGCAACGATGAAGCCTCCGTAGTAGACGACGGC
>LJUA01000025.1 GCA_001303545.1 Dehalococcoidia bacterium SM23_28_2 | reverse complement strand
GGCGGGGCTAGAGGACCTGGCGAAGGGCTCCCTGCCCGCCCTGAGGACCAACCTAGCCGATCAGGTGAGGCAAGCAGCCGCTACCCTGACCGAGGCCGCCAAGCGATCGCCCGGCGATAGGCGCATCGCTATCGTGCACGCTGTACCCCACCTGGGAGCGCCGGCAGCAGCGACGGTAACGGGCGCGGTGGCCAACCTGGCTATCCTCTGCTGCGGGCCGGAGAAGGCAGCGCAGTCGCTCTTCGTTCTACCGCCGGAGGTCAACGTCTGGGGCCTGCGAGACATGGGCGTCACGCCGGGCCTGCTGCCCGGCTATCGGCCCGTGGAGGACGCGTCGGCCCGCCAGGAGTTGGAGAGGGCCTGGAGCGTCAAGCCGCCATCGTCAGCCGGGCTGGGCTTCGTGGAAGCCCTGGCCGCCAGCCAGAAAGGGCGCATCAAGGCGATGGTAGTGCTGGGTGACAACCCCTTGCTGGCCGCAGCCGACAAGACGTGGGTGAAGACCTGCTTTTCGTCCTTAGACTTTCTGCTGGTCATCGATAGCCTGCTCTCGGACACGGCCCGCCTGGCGCAAGTCGTCCTGCCGGATGTGGGCGTGTTCGGCAAGGACGGCACGTACACCAACGCCGACCGTCGGGTGCTCCGTCTGCGGGATGCCGTCGCGCCCATCGGCGAGGCGCGTCCCGGCTGGCGAATCCTGGCCGAGCTCGGCGCCACTCTAGCCCAACGCTTGGGCATGGACGGCAGCAACTGGGGCTACACCAGCCCCGCTCAGATAATGGAGGAGATAGCCAGCCTGGTGTCCCTTTATGGCCAGGCTCGCTATAGCGATCTGGATTCGGGAGGCCAGCAGGCCTTCCAGGGCTTCCAGCCGCAGACCGCTGCCCTCCAGCCCCTCGCTCTGGAGCCCACCAAGGCCGGCGAGGGCCTGCCGATCACCACCAGCCGCACACTCTACACCAGCTGGGAGGGCGCCACCATCCACTCGCCGGAGGCCGACAAGCTGCATCGGGAAGAGTTCATGGAGATGAACGCCTCCGACGCAGCAGCCCTGGGCGTCGAAGATGGCCAGGAGGTCGTCCTGGCCAACGAGCGCGGCGAGCTGACCATCCGGGCCAAGATCAGCGATAGCGTGCTGCCGGGAAGCGTTTTCGTCCCCCTCTACTACGACGGCGGCGCGGTCACTGCCCTGTTCGACCACAAGGACGGCGCCCCGGCCCGCGTGCGGATAGTCGTCAGGGCTGCCGCGTAGGCTCCTCTCGTCTGCACCGGCGCACTGCCCACGATCTCCATCGGCTGCGCCATCGCCGCCGCAGAGTGGCCATCAGGAAACAGACGAAGAAGCCTCAATGCCAACGATATCAACTGTAACCGCCTCCTCACTCGCGCGTCCTAAATACAGTGAAGCCAAAAAGGCCCTGTTTGCACAATGTTCGATTTGAGATCAGCGCGGGCCTAGCCGTCCTGGCGAGTGCAGCGCTGGTTCCCTGTCGCCAACGCCGCTATGGCGGTTCTGGAGTGCATGAATGAGCCAAGACGTCGAGGCGCTCCACCAGCTAGGTAGGCTCGCTATCGAGGGCGGGGCCGCCAAGGAGACCCTTGCCCTGGCGGCCAGCATCATCCGACGAGGCACGAGAGCAGCCGAGGTGATAGTGGTCTATGCCGAGGACCAGCATTTCCTCGCTTGCGGCGACGCAGAGGATAGTGCCAGCACGGACTTCACCTCGGTTGCCCTGGCGATAGTGCAGAGTCACATCTTCGACCTGGGCGGGCCGGTGGCCTTCGACCTCATCGGTCACCGGGTGGAAGAGTTCACCAGCGCCTCCAGCGGCGATGACCGCCAGTTCCTAGCCCTGGCTGTCCCCACCAGTCAGAGCCCGTCGGAGATGTGTGTCCTGCGGGGGCCCTGCAAGCACGAGGCGCGGGCTAGTATGTTGCGCTTCATGGAATCAGCGATGCCTGCTCTCACTATCATCATGGAGCGGTTCCTCAACGCCGATCGCAACCGACGTCAGGGGGAGCAACTGCACGCCTTCGCCGACGCAGCTCAGGTGCTCAGTCGATCGGACAACGTGGAAGCCGCCCTGCTGGAAGCCGCCCTGACAAACCTGGCGACAGCCATCGCTGCGCCCACCGGCGCAGACATCATAAACATCGACGTGTACGATGCCAAAACCGACCGGTTCTTCCTTCGCATCCTCAGCGAGTCCCGCTTCTCCGGGACGAGCCCGGGACAAGTGTGGAGGAATTCTTTCAATCCCGAGCGCCCCGAACCCTACAAGCTGGAAATGATGCGCACTCGACAACCCGTTTTTCTGCCCGACGCCCAGAACGACGAACGGGCAGAACCGGCTGTCAGGCAGTTCTTCAGGATGAGCCTCATAAGGTCGGTGGCCATCTTCCCTATGCTCTTCCAGGACGAATTCCTGGGCACGATCGGTTTCGTCTATTTCAAGCCCCGCCCTTTCCATCCGGAGGAAGTCAAGTTTCTCCAGGGTTTTGCCGCCCAGGCAGCGTCGGCCCTCAAGGCGGCGCAGATGCACAAAGCGCTGCGTGAGAGCGAAGAACGGTTCAGCCAAGTGGCCCAGAGCTCCCGCGAATGGATTTGGGAGGTCGATTCAGAGGGGCGCTATACGTACTCCAGCCCGGCAGTGAAAGACATCCTTGGCTATGAACCCGAGGAGGTAATCGGGAAATATCCCCACGACTTCTACGCCCCGGAGGACAAGAAACAGCTTGCGGCAAGAGACAGGGAGAGCTTTACCCGCAAGGGCACATTCTTCCAGGCGATGGCCCGGCAGGTACATAAGGACGGCCACACGGTCGTGGTTGAGAGCGCGGGGCTACCCATCCTTGATGGTCAAGGAAACGTGCTCGGATACAGAGGTGTTTACCAGGACATCACCGAGCGCAGGCGGGCCGAGGAGGAGCGAGAGCGGCTGTACGCCGAGCTGCAGATAAGAGCGATCACCGACGGCCTCACCGGCCTCTACAACCACGCCCACTTCTACCAGCGCCTGGGCGAGGAGATCGAACGCTCCAGGCGGTACAAGCACGGCTTCGCCGTGGTGATGATGGACGTCGACAACTTCAAGCAGTACAACGACTCCCGCGGCCACCAGGCGGGTGACGGCATTCTACGCCTCCTTGCTGACTGCATCCGTAAGGCGATACGCGGCTCAGATATCGCCTTCCGCTACGGCGGCGACGAGTTCGCGGCGATAATAGTGCACGCCGACTCATCAAAGGCACAAGCCATCGTCGATCGCATAAACAGCCTCGTCACCACAAGCCTCAGAAAAACGACCGATAGGTCCGCAGCTCGCCTCAGCATCAGCGCCGGCATAGCCTGCTTCCCCAACGACGCAAAATCCGCGGACGACCTGGTGAGAATCGCGGACGCTGCCATGTACGACGCCAAGCGGGCAGCACGGCCTCACGACGTTAGAACGCGGAGAGAGGCTGACCGGCCATTGGTCCCCGCCGCGGTCAGCCGACGGGCTGAGGCCGAGCGTCCAGCAGGCGCCAGCAGCAAGGGCAAGGAGAAGGAACACGCGCTTCCCGGCGAATAAGCCGGGGGCCTCCGCTCAGGCCAGTAGGGCGTCCAGAACCGTCTGCCAGGAGGAGAAGTCGGGGAAGACGAGGCCGGCGCCGGCGGCCATCAACTGGTCGACGCTGAAGAACCCCGTAGCTACGGCCACCGAGCGCGCCCCGTTGGCCTCAGCGGCGGCTGTGTCCAGGGGCGTATCGCCGATCACATAGACCTCGCGGGAAGACTGCCCGCCGCTCGCCTCGGCCAGCCGCTCGATGGCTATTGCCACAAGCTCCGCCCGATCCTGGGAGTCGTCAGCGTAGCCGCCTGCCAGGAAGAACTCATACAGCCCGAAATGCTCCAGCTTCAGGCGGGCGGCCTCGCGGAAGTTGCCCGTCGCCAGCCCCAGAAGCGCCCCCGGAGCCGCCTGCAGGCCAGTCAGCAACTCGCGCACGCCGGGGAGCACACACCCCTGGGTTTCGACCAGCGAATCGGGCAGCATGCTGTGGTAGGCCTCCTGAAAGCGATCCATAAGGGCGGGGAAGTCGCCATCGAGGCCGTGTGCGCTGACGGCATCGCGGAAGATGGCCGTATCGGTGCGGCCACTGAAGTCGATGCCAGCGAAGCCCTGCTCGATGCCGAATAGGCGAGCGAAAGCCAGATTCATCGCCCGCCCGCCGGCACCACGGCTATCTACCAGGGTCTTGTCAACGTCAAAGAGGAAGAATCTCGCCAATGCTGCAGCGCCCGCAGCTCGCTATGAAGGCTGGGGCTCCTCCTCCTCCCAGACAACGCCCACCGTCCGCCTGCCCAGATGAACGAGCAGAGCGGAGGTCATCTGGGCCTCCACGATCTGCTCCCTGTTGATGCCCAGCCTTTGACACAGCTTGTGTACAATCATCTCTCGCAGGTCGGGGGCTATTCCCTCCACCACCGCAACTATGCCCGACTTGTAGGTGCGCTGCACTTCGTCAACCATGTGATCGACGGCTCTCTCCATACGGCCCCGCACTCTGCTGTAGAGAGCTATAGCCCCCTCCCTAGCAGTGATGACCGGCTTGATCCGCAGGGCGGTGCTGAGCATATGCTGGAAGGAGCGCGCCCGTCCGCTCTTCACCAGGTACTTGGTCGTTTCCAGTGCGGCAAGGAGCCGCACACGTCCCCTCATCTCCTCTAGCAGCCGCTTGGCCTCATGCAAAGGCCGGCCCAAGTCGCGCACACGGGCCGCCTCCAGGACAAGCATGCCCTCCGCCATCGAGCCACTAAGGGAGTCTACCACCTCGATCTCCGAGTCAGGATACTCCTCTTTGACCATGTCCGCCGCCTGGACGGCAGACTCGTATGTCTTGCTCAGCCTGCCGGAGACGGTGACGGTAAGGATTCGCGACAGGCCTTTCTTCACATTGGCCTTGAACGCCTCCACGAACCGAGAAGGAGCGGGCGCGGCCGTCGTGGGATATCCCTTGCCCTTCTCATATCGGTCCAGCAGCTCGGCGAACTCCTCCGGAGACATCACACCATCATCGATGCTGCTGTCCACGCCGAAGTTGATGCTGTAGGGCACCACCGTAAGGCGCAGCTTCTCGCTGATGTATGGCGGCAGATCGTGGCTGCTATCACAGACAATGGCAAAGGAGTCCACGTCTCCCGTTCCCTCCTTTGTGCATTCTAACAACAGGTGGCCCCGCGCCGCTAGCCCCTTAGCCACCGATTGACAGAACGGCCCGCCACTAGAGTATCATGCGTGGCAAGAGGTGAAGGTGGCAGAAACAGAAGCAGCCAAGGTCTACATCACACGGGAGCTTCCCAGTGCCGCCCTCGACCCCCTGCGAGAAATGGCGACCGTAAGGGTCTGGCCCGGGGAGTTGCCCCCGCCGCCGGATGTCCTCCTGGCGGAGGCAGCCGATGCTGATGCCCTGCTCACCCTCCTCACCGACCGTATCGATGCGCGGATCATGGCGGCCGCGCCACGGCTGCGGGCGATCAGCAACATGGCTGTGGGTTACGACAACATCGACGTGCAGGAGGCCAGCCGGCGGGCGATCCTGGTGACCAACACGCCCGGCATTCTGACCAAGACGACCGCGGACTTCGCCTTTGCCCTCCTGCTGGCCGCTGCTCGCCGAGTGGTAGAGGCCGACCGCTACACTCGCGAGGGTCGCTGGAAGACGTGGGGACCGCAGATCCTCCTGGGGCAGGACATACACGACGCCACCTTGGGAGTGATGGGCCTGGGCGGCGTCGGCCTGGAGGTAGCCAAGAGGGGACGCGGCTTCGGCATGCGCGTCCTGTACTACGACAAGACTCGGAAGCCCAAGGAGGAGCGCCGCTACCGCCTGGCCTATGCGGAGCCCAAGGAGCTTCTGGCAGAGTCCGATTTCATTAGCCTGCATGTGCCCCTCACCGCTGAGACCCACCACCTCATCGGCGAGCGAGAGCTGTCGCTCATGAAGCCCACGGCCGTTCTCGTCAACACCGCCCGAGGAACGATAGTCGATCAACGGGCCCTGTGGCGCTTCCTCAAGGAGCGCCGTATCGCCGCCGCTGCCATCGACGTCAGCGAGCAGGAACCGATCGCCCCAGACGACCCTCTGCTGGGGCTGGACAACATCATCATCACACCCCACATTGCCAGCGCCAGCGTGGCCACTCGCCTGGCCATGGCCAAGATGGCCGTGGACAACCTGCTGGCGGCCATGCGAGGCGAGGTGCCGCCCCACTGTGTCAACCGAGAGGCCGTCCGCCGCTGGCGTCAATCCCTTCCACGATAAAGTGTGAGCGCCACGCCTTGACAGCGCCTATGGGTAGTGGTATCGTTTTGCCGCTCCAAGGGCCTCTGCTCGCGGGGGCTACCTCTTCTGCGGGGAGGCTCTCCTTAGTTGGAGCAGAGGCGAGTCAACATGGGCCATTCTGGTCGGAGCGCCGGTAATCTGTGGCTGGCGAAGACCCTGTGGGATCTGGGAGCGATCCGGTTTGGCGACTTCACCCTGGGAAGGACGACCCTCCACTCTCCCATCTACGTCAACGTGCGCCTGCTGATCAGCAAGCCCAGATCCCTGAGACGAGCGGCCCGCCTGATGTACGATGACGTGCGCACCCTCCAGAAGATGCTTCACCCCCGCGGGGCCCCCTTCCACCGAGTGGCGGGCATTCCCTTTGGTGGGTTGCATCTGGCCACCGTCTTCTCCCTCATCGCCAACGTGCCGATGGTGTACATCCACCCATCCAAGGATCGCGACACCACCAAACCCTTCCTGGAGGGCATATACGAGCGAGGCGAGACGGTCCTCCTGATCGATGACCTCGTTACCGGCGGTGGAAACATCATCGAGACGGCCGCCTTCCTAGGGCTGGCCGGCCTGAAGGTTAAGGATGTAGTAGTGCTGCTGGATCGGCACGAGGGAGCCAAGGAACGCCTGAAGGCCCACGGCTATAACCTCATATCCGTCCTCGGCCTGGAGACGATGCTCAACTACCTGATGGCCAGCGGCAAGATCGAGGAGGACTGGTATCGCAAGAGCGTCGACTACATAGCCTCCCGCCGTCCCACTTAACTGACTGCCATCGAGTGGCGGCGGCAGTCGAAAGGCAGTAAACAAGCACACCCTCTTGACACGTTCTTACGCCTGTGATAGAAACAGAGCAACGCGATCATTTAGTAATCAATGGAAGGAGATTGACCATGAGATGGCTCCGCTCCAGGACAGCAGTGGTGGCGGTGGTAGGTCTGGTGGCAGTTCTCACCATTGCTCTGGGCACCTGGCAGAGCTGGCTGGCCGAGGCCCAGACAGTGCGCTGGGTGAACGACGCCGACGACGCTGGTGAGCCGACCGAATGCTCCACTGCAACGGCCTACGCCGATATCACCAGCGCCGTGGCAGCTTCCTCCGCCGATGACATCGTACGGGTGTGCGAAGGCACCTACGACGAAACCGTCAACGTGGGCATCAGCCTGACCATCGAGGGCCGAGAAGGGGCCGATGTCGGCGACATCGTGCTTGAGCGTCTCGGCGACGGCTTCATTGTCACCGCCAACGACGTAACCATCCAGCATATCACCTTAGACGGCCCCGGCGGCGACACCGGCATCTACGTCAGCGGCGATGATGCCATCATCGAGGACGTATGGGCGTTGGAGTGGGACGAGGGGATCGTGCTCGACGGCTCAAGCGGGAGCCTGGTGTATGGCAGCACCTTACTCCAAAACCAGGTTGGCATCCTCGCCGTAGGCGGCGATCACAATGAGATACGCGAAAACACGACAGCGGCGAACAATGACTTTGGGGTGTTCGTAGACGGTGAAGACGAGGCCCTGGTAGCAGACAACGACCTGTCCGGTACTGTGGCCGCTCTCAACCTCGACGATGACGCCGGCAGGCTTAACGTGCAGGTCATACGCAACACGATCAACGCCGGCAGCGATGGGATTCACATCGACGAGATAGCCAGTGCCGACTCGCTAATAGTCATCGGCGGCCACCCCGACTACGCCAACAGCTTCGCCGGCAGCCCCAGCGCACCGGACTACTTCGTGGACCTGGCTTGCGGGGCTGACACTGAGGTTACGGTCAACGCCACCTACAACTACTGGGGCGGCACCAACATCAGGTCGGCCATCGCCGCGCTGATCTACGATGACGAGGACGACGACGAGTGCGGCACTGTCCACGGCGCGGTGGTCTTCCACCCCTGGACCACCTCGCCCGCTCCCAGCCCCAGCCCCAGCCCGACACCCACGCCCACACCCAGCCCGACACCCAGCCCGACACCCAGCCCGACGCCTAGCCCGACCGCCACGGCCACCGTGGTACCCACCACCCGCGACGTCGATCTGAGCCCCGCGGGCTGGCACAACTTCGTGTGGACGGGCCCCAACGATACGGCCGCCGCGACGGTCTTGGACTGCATCGGCGCGGGCAACTACAGCATCGCTTACCACTGGGGAGGCCCCCTAGAAGGTTGGACGCGCTACGTCCCAGGCCGCTGTGGGGTGACCGGCTTGTGCAACCTCACCACCATCGACAAGTACGACGCCCTGATGGTGCTGATCACCGCCAGCGGGGTGCAATGCGAGGACATGCCCGTTGACCCCTAGGCAACCAACCACGATCATTCAGCACAGCGGAGGGCGGCTAAGCCGCCCTCCGCTTTTGATCTTGACGCGCGGATTGTGTTGCGATTCACTCATGCTGTTTAATATAATTGACGCGCTCTTAGAGTAGGTCTGTTCGGTTGTGGCTGGGAGGGGTCGAAAGAGCTTCGCATGACGCTCAGAGACATCCTGGTACCGGTCGATGGTTCGGATGCCAGCTTGGAGGCCGTCTCCTTGGCCTGTATGACCGCCAAGCGCAACAAGGGGAAGGTCTACGTCGTCTATGTTGTGGAGGTGCACCGCTCTCTACCGCTGGATGCCGACCTGAGGCCTGAGGCCATCAAAGGAGAGGACGTGCTCGACCGAGCTGAAAGGCGCGCCGAAGAAGTGGACTTCGAGGTGGAAGGAGAGCTTCTGCAGGCGCGAGACGCAGCCCACGCCATCGTGGATGAGGCCATCGAACGCAGCGTGAGCGGCATCATCCTGGGGGTGGGCTATAAACGCCCCCTGACCGAAGGAACAGGCTTGGCCTGGCCTCGAGGCGGCAAGCCGGCGCCACTGCGAGGAGAGTTCCGCCTAGGCAGGGTCTCTCAGTACGTGCTGGAGAACGCCCCCTGCGAGGTATGGCTTATTCGCTTACCAATGGCCGAGTGAGATGAAAATTGTCATCATGGGCTGCGGTCGAGTGGGCACCGAGTTGGCTACTCTCCTCGACCGTGAGGGCCAAGAAGTCACCATCCTGGACATCGACCCCGATGCGTTTGACCAACTGCCCACCGACTTCAAAGGAAAACGGGTAGTGGGCAACGGCATCGACCAGGATGTCCTGCGGCGGATAGGGTTGGAGGAGGTCGACGCATTTGTGGCCGTGACACCGGGCGACAATCGCAACGTCATGGCCAGCCAAATAGCCAAGCACATCTTCGGCGTCCCCAAAGTGGTCTGCCGCATCTTCGACCCGATCCGAGAGGAGCTCTATCACAACCTCGGTCTGGAGACCATCAGCCCCACCAGAGAAGTGGCGCAACTGTTGAAGAAGGCCCTAGAGAGGGAGCCGGGGGGCGAGGATTAGTATGTACATCATCATCGTGGGCGGTGGTAAGGTAGGCTACTATCTGGCCAAGCAACTGGTGGAGGACGGCAACGAGGTGCTGGTCATCGAGAAGGACGCCGCCAAGTGCCAGGAGATCGCCGACGAGTTGGGCGACATCGTCCTCCGGGGCGATGGCTGCGAGGGCATCACCCTGGAGTCAGCAGGCACCGGCCGCGCCGACCTGTTCATCGCCGTCACCGGCGACGACGAAGACAACCTGGTGGCATGTCAGGTGGCCAAGAACAAGTTCAGCGTCCGCCGGACGGTAGCCCTTATCAACAATCCCAAGAACGAGGCCGTATTCAAGAGCCTGGGCATCGACACCGCCATCAGCTCCACTGCCCTTATTCTGGCCAACATCGAGCAGGAGCTTCCCTCCCACCCCCTCATACCGCTGCTGACCATCAAAGGGGGCGGTCTGGAGATAGTGGAAGCGAAGGTGCCATCGTACTCGGCGATGGTGGGCAAGCGTGTTGGCGAGCTGCTTCTACCCCAGCAGTGCTTGATCACCGTCATCATCGACGAGGAGGGGGTGCCTCGTATCCCCAACAGCGATACTGTGGTTCGCGCCGGCGACGAGGTGGTGGCGGTCTGTCGCTGCGAGAGCGAGGACGCCCTGAGGGCTGTCCTCACCACCCCTGCCGAAGAGACGAATGAGCGCTAAGCGCATCGCCTTCCTGGGGCCGCCGGGCACCTTCAGCGAAGAGGCTGCTCTACACTATGACTCCTCGGCTCAGCTCCTGCCCTTTGCCAGCGTGGCCGCCGTGGCTGCGGCTGTCGATTCGGGCATGGCCGAGGAAGGGGTGGTGGCCATCGAGAACAGCATCGAGGGGTCAGTCACCGACACGCTGGACATCCTCATCCACGAGTCGCGACTCTCCATCAGGCGGGAGCTGGTCCTGCCCGTCGGGCACTGCCTCCTGGTACGGCCAGGCATGCAGACCGCCGACGTGAAGGTGATCCTGTCCCATCCGCAAGCGCTGGGCCAGTGTCGGCGCTTCGTGGAGCGCTGCTTCCCCAAGGCGGAGATAGTGGCCGCCCTGTCCACGGCGGCGGCGGTGGAGGACATGGTGGGCCGCGAGAACGCTGCCGCTATCGCTACCCGTCGCGCCGCCGAGCTCTACTCCGCCGAGATCCTGGCCCACGACATCCAGGACCGCTCAGACAACCTCACTCGCTTCGTGGTGCTGGCCGAGAGCGATCATCCACCCACGGGGAACGACAAGACCTCCCTGGCTTTTTCTTTCGCCGATGACCGGCCGGGGCTGCTGGTGAGCGTGCTGCAGGAGTTCTCCAGCCGCGACATCAATCTCACCAAGGTGGAATCACGGCCCACCAAGGAGCGGCTGGGCGAGTACATCTTCCTGCTGGACCTGGCCGGGCATCGCAGCGAGGGGCCGGTGGCTGAGGCTCTGGAGGGGATCAAGGCTCAGTCCTCCCTCTTTCGCATCTTCGGCTCTTACCCGCGCTACACAAGTAGCGCTTAGTACCCCCATGCCCGAGCTGCCAGACCTCGAGGCCTATCGCTCTTTCTTCGATCGGCGCATCCCTGGCGTCGGCATCGAGGCGGCGACGGTGAGCATCGCCCTGGTAGTGCGTGCCCCCAAGGACGACTTCATCGCCACGCTCACCGGCAACGCTTTCGGCGAGGTCGAACGGCGGGGCAAGTTCATCCTCTTCTCCCTGAAGAGCGGGAACTATCTCGCCATCCACCCCATGCTGAGCGGCCGGTTCCAGTACTGCCCGCCCAAGGAGAAGCAGCGGGCCAAGACCTGCTTCACGCTGGCTCTGGCCAACGGCCAGGAACTGCGCTACTTCGACGAGAGGCTGATGGGCAAGGTCTACCTGGTGAGGGAAGGGGCCTTCGATGCGGTGCCTCGTTTCGGGGAACTGGGCCCTGAGCCGCTGTCGGAGGAGCTTACGGAGGAGGTCTTCGGAGAGCGGCTCAGGCGCTTTCGTGGCCAGATCAAGAACGTGATCCTGAACGAGACGCTGGTGGCCGGCATCGGCAACGCCTACGCCGACGAGATCCTGTTCGCCGCTGGCATCCACCCCTACCGCAAGCGGACGGAGCTATCGGCGGAGGATGAGGGCCGCCTGTATCGGGCCATCCGCTCCGTGCTGGGCGAAGCGGCGGCCATCGTCACCGAACGCATGGAGAAGGAGGGCCTGCCGGTGGCCGAGTACCGCGACCACCTGAAGGTCCACCGTCGCGGCGGCCAGCCCTGCCCCAACTGCGGCGCATCGATCACCGAGATCACCGCCGGCCAGCGCATCACCAACTTCTGCCGCCACTGCCAGGCATAGGGCCACCGTCGCCCTTGACTTTTTGTCCCCCAGGTATTGACAAGCGTGAGGAGCATAGCTAGAATGGATACTAAGAAAGAATGACTCTAAACAACCACCCCAACAAGACGCGGCTGGATGACCTCCTGGCCAGGCTCAGGAGCGCTGGGCATCGAATAACGCCCCAGAGCCTCGCTATCATCAAGATCCTGGCGGAGAGCAGGGAGCACCCGAGCGTGGACCAGATCTACAGTCGAGTGCACAAGGACTTCCCTACCACCAGCCTGGCCACCGTCTACAACACGCTCGAGCGCCTCAAGGAGATCGGGGAGGTCCTGGAGCTGCCCCGCAGCAGCAGCGGCGGCAGCCGCTATGACGGTCGCAACCCTCATCCTCATCCCCACCTAGTGTGCACCGTCTGCGGCGCCATCGAGGATCTGGACATCGACCTGGGACCGGCGGCCGAGGAAGTGGCTGCCAAGAAGGGCTACGCCGATGTGCACCATCGGCTGGAGTTCTACGGGGTCTGCCCGCGCTGCCAACGAGATGAGCGATCGAAATGAAGACTAGAACCGAATGCCGACGGGCTTGCTTCGCTAGGAAGGGGTGGATAGAATCACCTATGCATAGTCCGCCCCTTGTCAACGGAGGCGCACTCCCATGAACGCACAGTCCGCCGAGTTAAGGAGGTAATTGTCATGATCGACCAAAGAATGGAAAAGGCCCTCAACAGGCAGCTCAACGCAGAGCTCTACTCGGCCTACCTTTACCTGTCGATGGCCGCCCACTTCCAGTCGGTGAACCTGGCCGGCTTCGCGAACTGGATGCGCGTGCAGGCAAAGGAAGAGCTGATGCACGCGATGAAGTTCTACGATTACGTCAACGAGCGCGGCGGCAGGGTCACCCTGCAGGCGGTGGACAAGCCGCCCTCTCGATGGGACTCGCCGCTGGCAGTGTTCGAGAACGTGTACCAGCACGAGCAAAAGGTCACCAGTCTGATCAACGAACTGGTCGACCTAGCCGTGGAAGCAAAAGACCACGCCACCAACAACTTCCTCCAGTGGTTTGTCTCTGAGCAGGTGGAGGAGGAAGCCTCCGCCGACGAGGTGGTGCAGAAGCTCAAGCTCGTGGGCGACGACCCCAGCGGTCTGTTCATGATCGACCGCGAGCTGGCCCAGCGCGGATCCACTGCGTCGGCCGCGCCAACGGAAGGAGGTGCAGAATGAGCATCCCCTTCAACGCCGGCGCCTGCCACAGTGGTCGCAACGCTCGTCCTCACTCTCACCGCCCGTGCGACGTCCGCGGCGACAGAGGAGGTGGTTTTTAGGAGATGCTACACGACCGTTCACCATCGCCTGACGTTCTACGGAGTCTATCCTCGCTGCTGCGGGATAGGCCGCCGAAATAGTGGCCAGGAACAGAAGGCCGAAGGAGCCGAAGAACAATGGCAGAGAACAAAGATATCCTGACCACCAGCTCTGGCACGCCGGTCGACGACGACCAGAACACTCTGACCGCGGGCAGCCCCGGCCCCGCCCTGCTGCAGGACGTTCATCTGATCGATAAGCTCTCCCACTTCGATCGCGAACGCATCCCCGAGCGTGTGGTGCACGCCAAGGGAGCGGGCGCCTACGGCTACTTCGAGGTCACCCACGACGTGACGCGATACACTAGAGCCAAGTTCCTGTCCAAGGTCGGTAAGCGCACCGAGGTCTTCGCGCGCTTCTCCACCGTGGGCGGCGAGAAGGGCTCGGCCGACGCCGAACGCGACCCCCGCGGGTTCGCGGTGAAGTTCTACACGGAGCAGGGGAACTACGATTTCGTAGGGAACAATACGCCGGTCTTCTTCATCCGCGATCCGCTGAAGTTCCCCGACTTCATCCACACCCAGAAGCGAAACCCGGCCACCAACCTCAAGGACCCGGATATGTTCTGGGACTTCCTCTCCCTCACCCCGGAGTCGATCCACCAGGTCACCGTTCTTTTCTCCGATCGCGGCACGCCCAAGAGCTACCGCCACATGAACGGCTACAGCGGGCATACCTTCAAGTGGTACAACGACAAGGGCGATTACTTCTGGGTGAAGATTCACTTCAAGACCGAGCAGGGCATCCAGAACCTAACCCGGGAAGAGGCCGAACGCATGAAGGGCGTGGACCCCGACCATGCCACTCGCGACTTGCGCGAAGCGATCGAGCGAGGCGAGTACCCGGCCTGGAAGGTCTACGCGCAGATCATGACCCCCGAGCAGGCCGAGAATTACGGCTTCGACTCCTTCGACATCACTAAGGTCTGGCATCAGGGTGACGCTCCGCTGAACCCGGTGGGCCGCATGGTCCTCAACCGCAACCCGGAGAACTACTTCGCCGAGGTCGAACAGGCCGCTTTCTCCCCCGGCAACCTAGTGCCCGGGATAGCAGCTTCGCCGGACAAGATGCTGCAGGGTCGCCTCTTCAGCTACCACGACACCCATCGCCACCGCCTGGGGCCGAACTACCAGTTGCTACCGGTGAACTCGGCCAAGGCCGTGCCGGTGAACAACTACCAGCGCGACGGGTTTATGCGCTTTGACCTCAACGGCGGCGGCAGCCCGAACTACTACCCCAACAGCTTCGGTGGCCCTGAGCCTGAGCCGAAAGCGGCCGAGCCAGCCTTCGAGGTCTCCGGCAAGGCCGCACGTCAGCGATACACCCACCCCAACGACGATTTCGTGCAGCCTGGGATTCTGTACCGCAAGGTTATGACCGACGAGGATCGGGATCACCTGATCGGCAACATCGTGACCCATCTAGGCGGCGCGCAGAAGCGCATCCAGTTGCGCCAGACAGCGCTATTCTACAAGGCCGACCGCGAGTACGGCCGCCGCGTGGCCGAAGGGCTCAGGCTGGACGTTAAGGAGGTCGAGCGCCTGGCTGAAATGTCCCATGAGGAACGGGCCAAGGCCACTGCAAAAGGAGGCAAAAAATGACCACCATCCCCTTCAACGCCG
>LJUA01000024.1 GCA_001303545.1 Dehalococcoidia bacterium SM23_28_2 | reverse complement strand
GGGGCAGGCCCAGGCTTCTCCCCGGGTGAGCTGAACGTTATCTGGACGACGGGGAGGCCCACCAGGGCCACGCCTATACGCTGCTCGATGGTCTCCTGGGTCACTCGACAGGCCTGTTCGGTGGTCTCGGGCACGTTGGCATCGGGGCCGAGGACCAGGTTCAGGGCCACCGCCAGCCCTTTATCGCGGGCGGTCACCGAGGCCTTGGACTCCCTGACCTGCGGGAGGGCTGTCACTTCCTGCTGTCACTTCCTGCTCGATGCGCTGACTAATGGCGTCAGCGGAGAGGATGGTGGTGGCGCCCGTCACGCCCTCCAGGCGAATGTCGTCGCTGGGGGCCGTCGGCGCCAGTTCGGCTATGATGACAATGAGGCAGAGGACGATCAGGGCCGCCGCGCCGAGGGTGAGGATAAGCTTGGAGGGAGTGTCGGTGTGCTCGTCCAGGTAGCGGACAAGGTCGCCCAGGCGGTCGATGGTCTCGGCGTCGGCAGACCAGGTCACCAGGATGACCACGGCCATGAGGATGACCCAGATGGCCGCCAACAACACGATGAGGCCCCGGTTGAAGGCATCCATGCTGCTTACCCCTTAATCCGCCCTGCTTGGCGGCAGGCAGGGCCACCAGCGCTTGCCTCCGCTGGCAGCGGATCAGCCGCTGGCTCCGGCTCTCCCCACAGCCCATCACCCAGCGGCTCGCCCAGGCGGGCGGGCAGGAGCCGATTGGTCAGGTCAAAGCCGGGACGGCAGCCGGATGCCGAGCCGTTTTCGGCGCAAGTGTAGACGCGCAGGTAGTTGTCGGTCAACCCCCGCCAGAGGGGCCGTTGACCGTCCTGCTGTGCCTTGGCCTCCTCCCAGAGGACTTCCATCGTTCGGCCCTGGAAGCGGGCACGGAAGGCGTCGGCGGAGGCGCGAGCCAGCTTCAGCATTCGCTGCAGTCGCTGGCGCTTGACGGCGTGGGGCACCTGCTCTCGGGCGAGGGCGGCCAGCGTGCCCGGCCGTCGCGAGTAGGGGAACACGTGGATGGCGGCGAAGGCCAGCTCCTGGCAGAGGTCGTAGGTGCGCTGGAACTCCTCGTCTGTCTCGCCGGGGAAGCCGACGATGACATCGGTGGTGATGGCCACGTCCGGTGCGGAGCGCCGGATGAGGGCGACGGCCCGGCGGAACCGCTCGACCGTGTAGCGACGGCGCATGGCGGCCAGGATGCGGTCGCTGCCGCTCTGGAGAGGGAGGTGGAAGTGGCGACAGAGGCGGCTGTCCTGCCATAGGCGCAGAAGGTCTCCGTCGATGTCCTGGGCCTGGAGGGAGGAGAGGCGCAGGCGGGGGACGGCGGTCTCGGCCAGGAGGGTGGCCAGCAGGTCTCTCGGGCCGGCGGCCAGGCCGAGGTCGCGGCCGTAGTTGCCCACCTGGGTGCCCGTCAGGACCACTTCCTTGGCTCCATCCGCCTGGCGGGCCAGCACCTCGGCGACCACCTGCCTTATGGGCACGCTCTGCTCGCGGCCTCGGGTGCGGGGGACGATGCAGAAGGCGCAGACTTCGTTGCACCCTTCCTGTACCTTGACGGAAGCGCGGGTGCGGAGGCCGTCGCCGGGCTGGACGGCTGCGAGCTCAGCGCCGAGGCGGCCTTGCTCTCGCCAGTGGCGGACAAGGCGCCGAGCGACGGTTGGCTTCTCGGCGTTGGCCACCAGCCAATTGGCTCCCAGATGTTGGGCCAGGTCAGGGCCGCCGTTCGGTTCGTAGCAGCCGGTGAGGACGATAGTCGCCGCGGGGGACAGGCGGCGGGCCAGGCGCACTAGGTGGCGCGACTTGCGATCGGCCACGTGGGTGACGGAGCAGGCGTTGATGATCAGGGCGTCGGCGGGTGTCGCTCGGTCGATGACCTGGCAGCCGTGGGCCAGGAGCTCGCGGGCCAGCGCCTGGGAGTCGGCCTGGTTCAGCTTGCAGCCCAGGGTGAGGACGGCGACCAGCGGGGAAGGGCGTTCGGACATGACAGATGCTCGCGGCTTCCATCATATCCCCTCGGCGGCCGCCTTTCAATGCGGCCGCTGGTCGGCGCGGACGACAGGCGTCCTACCAGTGTGGTCACGAGTCGTGCCAGGGGCCCCAGATGGTCCAGAGGCCGGTCACGCCGACGACCAGCAGCGTCTGGATGGCGATGGTCAGCGGGTCCATCCCATCCTCCATGTCGCCCTTGTATAGCAGCGGGTGAAGCCGCAGAGGGGGCAGCAGATGCAGCCTTCGCCGTGCACCAGCGGGCCGCCGCAGTCGGGGCAGTGGGGGATCTTGACGGGATTGTTCCTACGCATCGGCCGTTCTCCTCAGAACATTAGTTCCTTCAGTTGCAGAGAATAGCAGAACGCTTGTTCTTTGTCAAGGGGTTTTGCGAACAAATTTTCGAACGATGCGATGAAGGCTGCAGTTGTTGACCTGCTCCCCACGGGCTGATAGAACTAATAGCATGGCAGTGACGGCGATACGAGTGCATGGCGCGGACAACGTGGCGGTGGTGGCCGCTGACGTTCAGCCAGGCGACGTCGTGCGGCTGGATGACGGCCGCCAGTTGCGGGCTGTGGACGTCATCCCCCGCGGCAGCAAGGTGGCCCTCGACCCGATCGCCGGCGGGCAGCCGGTAGTCCGCTACGGCGAGCGGATCGGCGAGGCCACCAAGGACATCGCAGCGGGCGAATACGTGCACAGCCACAATCTGGCGTGAGGTAGATGAGCGGCGAGTTTGTCTTCCAGGGCTGGCAGCGGCCGGACGGCCGCATGGGCATCCGCAACCACTGTCTGGTGCTGGCCACGGTGGCCTGCGCAGCGGGCGTGGTGCGGGAGGTGCAGCGGCGACTGCCGGAGGTAGTAGCCGTGGAGCACGCTCATGGCTGCGGCCGCAGCGGCCCCGATCTGGGCGTTCAGATCAAGACCCTGGCCGGCCTGGTGCAGAACCCGAACGTGGGGGCGGTGGTGCTGGTGGGCCTTGGCTGCGAGGTGGTCTCTGCCGCTCTGCTGAGAAGCACCCTGGCCAGCAGCGGCAAGCCTGTGGAGACGGTGGTCATCCAGGAGGTGGGCGGCTCCAGGAAGGCGGCGGATCGAGTCGAGGCGCTAGCCCGCAGACTGCTCGACGAGCTGGGAGGACAGCCACGCCGGAAGGGAATGGCCGCCGACCTGATGGTGGGCCTGGAGTGCGGCGGCTCGGATACCTTCTCCGGGCTCACCGCCAACCCGGCGGTGGGCAAGGCCGTCGATCGGCTGGTGGAGATGGGGGGTACAGCCATACTGGCGGAGACCACCGAGATGATCGGCGCCCTGGGGCCGCTGCTCAAACTGGCGAAGACTGAGGAGGTAGCCGCCAAGCTGAAGGCGAAGGTAGGACGGCAGGAGGCTCGGGCGCGAGAGATACTGGGTCCTCTGGCCCATGCCGTTCTGGCGCCCGGCAACGTCGAGTCCGGGCTCACCACCATCGCCGAGAAGAGCCTGGGCTGCGTCACCAAGGGCGGCAGTTCGCCCATCCGGGAAGTGATCGACTACGGCGATCGGCCGGCCAAGAAGGGCCTGGTGGTTATGGACACCCCCGGCTATGACGTCGAGAGCCTGGCCGGCATGGCCGCCGCCGGCGCTCAGGCCATTCTGTTCACCACCGGCCGGGGCACTCCTGTGGGATTCCCAGCCGTGCCGGTGATCAAGATCTCCTCCAACTCTGAGCTCTTTGAGGCGATGCCTGACGACATCGACCTCGACGCCGGTACTATCCTGGCCGGAAAGAGCATCGATGAGGTCGGCGAGCAGATCCTGGGTCTCCTCCTGGAGGTCGCCTGTGGCCAGAAGACCAAGGCCGAGATCAACGGCCAGGCCGTGTTCGCCATCGCCCAAGAGGGCCCGGCCTTCTGAGCCGCCAGCTTCCTTCCTGACCCCATCTTGTCGTCATTCCCCTCGTCCCTGTTCGCCGTTACAATAGGGGCGCTGCAATGCCATGAAGATCGTCGTCGCACCCCAGGAGTTCAAGGGCAGCCTCACCGCCGTCCAGGCCGCTCAGGCCATGGCCGATGGCCTGCGGCGTGTCCTTCCCGACGCGGCCCTGGAGCTGGTGCCCATGGCCGACGGCGGGCCGGGCACAGTGGAGGCGGTGGTGACTGCCGCCGAGAACGGTCGGCGGATGACGGCGGCGGCCCACGACGCCCTGGGTCGGCCGCTGGAGGCCGCCTGGGGCGTCATCGACGGTGATACGGCCGTCATCGAGATGGCCGCCGCCTCCGGCCTGACCCTGCTGACTGAGGACGAGCGCGACCCGTGCGTCGCCTCCACCTACGGCACGGGCGAGATCATTCGGGCCGCCCTGGACGCCGGCTGCCGTCGGATCATCGTCGGCATTGGCGGTAGCTCCACCAACGACGCCGGTGCGGGCATGGCGCAGGCCCTGGGCGCTCGCCTTCTGGACGACGCCGGGCAGGATCTGCCGCCCGGTGGCGCCGCCCTCGCCCGTCTGGGGCGCATCGATGCATCCGGCCTCGATCCACGCCTCCGGCAGTGCCGTGTGCTGGCCGCCACCGATGTCTTCAACCCTCTGTGCGGGCCGCAGGGGGCGTCTCTTCTCTACGGCCCTCAGAAGGGGGCGACGCCGGAGGTGGCCCGAGAGCTGGATGCGGCCCTCAGACACTACGCCCAGGTCGTTGAGCGCGACCTGGGGGTGAGCGTGCTCGATCTGGCGGGAGCGGGGGCGGCCGGCGGCCTGGGAGCGGGGCTGGCCGCCTTCCTGAATGCGGAGCTGGTTCTAGGGGCCCAGCTTGTGGCTGAGGCCGTGGGGCTGAGGAGGCGGTTGGAGGGAGCTGACCTAGCGCTCACTGGCGAGGGGCGGTTGGACGCCCAGACCAGCTTCGGCAAGGCGCCTCTGGAGGTGGCCAGACTGGCCAGGGATTGCGGCCTGCCGGTGATAGCCATCGCCGGCTCCCTGACGGAGGACTGCCGGCCAGCGCTGGGCGAGGCATTCGATGCGTTCGTGGCTATCACGCCGCGAACGATGTCGGTGGGGGAGGCCATGGCCCAGGCGGCGGAGCTGGTCACCGATGCCGCTGAGGGCGTGGCCCGCCTGCTGCTGGTTGGCCAGCGCCTGGGCAGGCGTTAGGAGTTCGATGATGTCTTCTGTTCTGGAGGGATTCCAGCAGGTAGGGCGAGACCTGTACGCCGCTGGCCTTGTCTCCTCCCACGGCGGCAACATGAGCGTTCGCCAAGGCGGAGGCCTGATAATCACCAGCCACGGCAGCCGCCTGGGCCACCTGGCGCAGGGCGACCTGGTGGAGGTTGGGCCCGGCCTGGAGCCCAGCATCGAGCCGTCCATGGACCTCGCTCTCCACCAGGCTATATACGCCGCCGCCAGCGAAGCCGCAGCGATCGTCCACGCCCATCCTCGCCATGCCATCGCCCTGTCGCTGGCTGGGGAGGAGATCCGGCCCCAGGATCTGGAGGGCGAGCACTATCTGGGCGTCGTGCCGGTCGTGCCCAGGGGCGAGAAGCTGGCCCAGGCCCTGGCCGATGCCCTGCGGCGGCACAGGATAGTAGTGGTAGCTGGGCATGGAAGCTACGCCCGCGGCGAGAGCCTGTGGCAGGCTCTCCAGTGGACGTCGGTGCTGGAGGAGAGCGCCGAGGTCCTGTGGCTCCTGCGCGCCCTTAGCGAGAATACGTAGGGGGCGCCGAGGGTAGGGGCGCTTCCCGGCGGGGCTGGAACAGGTTGAAGAAGACGAGGAAGATCAGCCCCCCCGATATGACAGCCGGAACGATGGCACCCACCCAGGTGATATCGCCAGCGCCCCGGTGGTAGAAGCAACTGAGCACCACTGCCACCTGCTCGATGAGCGCCAGCCAGAAAACCTGGCGATAGCGCTTGGGGTCGCGGGCGGCCCACAGGTAGACGATGGCGGGGACGATCATTGAGGCGCTGAGGGCCCGCCCGGCAAAGATGCCGGAGGCCTCATGCCCTTCCATATCGAACAGGAAACTACCGGACAGCACCTGGGCGACAATGCCCAGGATGGCCCAGATGGCCAGCAGGATGAGCACGATCCTGGGCTGGCGCAGCGTCTCTAGAATGCTGGCCTGAGGCGTGGTTGGTTGGACTTCCCCGGTCGATGCCATGGGCAACCTCCTTCTAGCCCAGGTCTAGCTCCTCCAGGCGCTCCTCATCGATCCCCAGGTAGTGGCCGAGTTCGTGGAGCACAGTCTTGCGCACCTCCTCGACCATCTCCTCCCAGCTGGAGCAGAGCCGCTCGTGGGCCTCTTGGTATATGACGATCCTGTCGGGCAAAGCCATGTTGTAGTAGGCGCCCCGCTCGCTGAGGGGTACGCCCAGGTAGAGTCCGAAGAGGGCATCGCCTTGGCGACTGCCAGCCTCGCGCCGCTCCGCCAGGCTGGGCCGCCGCTTGACCACGATGTCCAGATTCTCCACGTGCTGTTGGAACTCGGCAGGTAGCTTGGCCAGGGCTTCGAGAACCAGCTTCTCGAACTCGTGCCGGCGCATGAGCCTACGGCGTTCGTTCCCAGACGCAATGGTAGCCCTCGCCGACGATGGCGTTGAGGACCTCTTGCTCCTCCTGGCGGACGAGCTCGTCCAGGACCTCCTGGCACTGCTCTGCCGTTTGAGGGAAGCCAGAGATGGCCAGTCGCTTCACGAGGCGATCCCAAGCGCCGCAGGTCACCAGCTCCCGCACATGCTTGGGCCACCAGATGGCAGTGATCTTCTCCGGAAGGCGGAAACGAGGGCGTAGCTGCTTGATGCTCTTGAAGCGCTCCTCCAGCGAGTCAGCCCGCGGCACAAGCTTTATCAGGGGGCCTTCAGTCTCCGAGTGGCGGGTGTCGATGAGGAGGCGCTGGGGCAGGATCAGGAAGCGGACGGTGATGATATCGGCCTTGTCGATGACCTCGAAGATAGCATCAATGTCGATGGCAAAATCGTTATCCATAACGGCCGGGGAGTAGAAAGCCTCTTGTCTATTGTAGCATCGGCCTCAGGAGGCCAGCAAGCAGCCCTAGCCGCCAGCCAGGTAGGCCTCCAGGACGCGCCGCACCATCGGTCCCGCCTCCAGGGAGCCCGACTGGCCCTCGTCCAGGGCCACCAGGACCACGATACTTGGATCGTCGCGAGGGGCGTAGGCCACGAAGAACACATGGTCCTGGAAGATGATGTCCTCGGCGGTGCCCGATTTCCCCGCCGCTGCCACGCTGGAGCCCAGGAAGGTGGTGTAGGCGGTGCCGCCGGGGTGGGCGATGACCAGGGCCAGTCCCGCGCGGATGGACTCCAGGGTGGCCTGAGAGACCGGCAGGGGGTTGATCTCGGCGGCGCTGAACTCCTGGGCCACCACACCCTCGGCGGAGGTGATGCGCTGCACCAGAAGGGGGGCGCGCAGGATGCCGCTGCGGGCGATGGCGCTGTACATGTTGGCTAGCTGCAAAGGGGTGACCAACAGGAAGCCCTGGCCTATGCCCATGTTCACGCTGTCGCCGCTGTACCAGGGCTCCCCCACCTGCTCCTGCTTCCAGTCCGGGCCCGCTGCCACCCCCTGGGCCTCCTCCAGGCCGTTCACTCCCGATGGCTTGCCGAAGCCGAAGTCGGCGGCGAACGAGGGCAGGATCTCCGGGTCGATCCCGTCGAGGGTGAGCGCCACCTCGTAGAAGACGGTGTTGCAGGAGGCCATCAGCCCCTGGCCGAGGGTCAGGAGGCCGCGGTCCACCGACTGCCAGTTGCGCTTGGGGTAGTCCGGCCCCAGCCCGTACCACATCGGCGAGCAGGGAAGGGTGGAGGTGGCGGTGTAGCCGCCCTTCTCCAGGCCGGCGGCCATGGTCACCACCTTGAACGTGGAGCCCGGCGCGGTGGTGGCCAGCACGGCCCGATGGAAGAAAGGCTCGCGCGGATCGGAGGCCAGCTGCTGGAAGGCCTCCCCGCTGAGGCCATCGATGAAGTCGTTAGGGTTGATAGTCGGGTGACTGGCGATGGCCAGGATGCTGTTGTCGATGGGGTTCATGACGATGATGCTTCCCTCGCGGTCGCCCAGGGCCGCCTCCGCCTCCCGCTGGACGTCGATGTCGATGGTCAGGTGGATGTCCTTGCCCGGCTTGGTCTCCCTCTTGCCCAGCACATGGGAGATGGTGCCCTCGGGGGTGACGATCGCCAGCGTCCCGCCCCGCTGGCCGGCCAGCTCCTCCTGGTAGTAGGCCTCCAGGCCATCCGCCCCCACCATGTCGCCCGGCCCGTAGCCCTCGCCGGCCAGCTCCTCTAGCTGCTCCGCGCTCACCTCCATCAGATAGCCCAGGGTGTGGCCGGCCAGATCGCCCTCAGGATACGCCCGCTGAAGGTCCGTCCGAACCACTACCCCCTCTATCTGCCGGAAGGGTTCGATGGTCTCGTCCGGCGTGCCATAGGGCAGGGTCTTGAGGGGGATGAAGTAGTAGGAGGGGACGTTCGCCTCTATCTTCTCCCGGACCTTCTCCTCCGCCATCTCCAGCTTCTCGGCGAGGGTGGAGATGAGGGCCTCCTTGTCCTTGGTCAGCCCTGGCACTGCCCCCACCACGTGCACCTGGCCGTCCAGGGCCAGCGGCCTTCCGTGGCGGTCGTAGATGGCGCCCCGCTGGGGCACGTCGACGAAGAAGTGGACGAGCGAGGCGCCGCTCAGCTCGCGGAAGATGAGCGATGGGCTCCAGAGGATGCCCCAGTGCTCGTCTTCACCCTCGCCGTCCTTGACCAGCTCCATGGTGTTCGACTGGACGACGTCGCCGAAGAAGTCGGTGGAGATGGTGGCCGAGAAGGGCAGCTCGCTGGCCTCGGGGTCGGGCGATGGTTCGAATTCGTAGCTGATGCCGCTGATGGTGGCCTCCTCGGCGATGGCCTGGTAGCGGTCGACGAAATCCTGGCGGCTGATCTCGGCCTGGGCGGAGGAGGCCAGCAGGTCGTACATCTGGCTGTAGTGGCCTTCCTGCCAGAGGCCGAGGAATTCCTCCGCCACGTCGGATGCCGACGGCGGCGGCGTGGGAGATGGCGGTGTCTCTTCATCTTGGGCGCAGGCAGTGAACGCCAGGGCCGCCAGCAAGACAAAGAACGCTACAGAGACACCGACACGCACCCTACCACCCCCTTCCAGCCGATGGCGGTTAGCTCACACGTCCGCGCTGGGGGAAGGCTGACCGTGAAGCTCCTTGCGCTGAATCCAGCGGCTCCCCTGGGGCGTGATGAGGAGGACATCGATGGGGCCGCCTACGTTCTTGGGCCGCGCCTCGAAGCGCATGGTGTCGATGGTGGTGCGCACGGCGTAGATGGCAAAGTCGATGGCATCCTGGACGTTCATCAGGTGCCAGTTGATGCGGGCGCCCGTGATCTCCATGAGTTGGCCCTCGGGGCCCAAGACCTGCTTGGCCTTCAGCAGTCGAGTGATGACATCGACCTGGCCGGCCCAGGTTGCCCCGTAGGTGACATCGCCTGTCTTGGGGCTCACGTTCCGCCTCTGCACCTGGTTCTTGCTCACGTGGCAATAGTAGACGTGGGGAACGCTGGCCCTTCCCTCGCGCTTGTAGCCGGCCACGTAGAAGCCGGTGTCGGCCTGGCGATGCTTGCCGTGGAGGTGCTTCACCAGCTTGCGGGCCACGGCCTCAACGTCGTCCTTGTCTTCCACCACCTCCTCGGCGAAGCGCTCCACCTGGCTTTGCACGCTCACGCCGCCCAGCGCAGCCTGGCCGAAGGTGCTCACGCCCACCGCTTGCTTGGGCAGGAGGAAGGTCTTGTAGGTGAAGTCGGAGTTGACGGTCTCCACTTTGCCCTTGAGGGTGAGCGTCTGGCGGCTATCGGAGGCCATCACAATGGCTTCGGGCACGTAGACTGTCACCGTGAAGGACATGACGCTACCTCATATCCCAACGCCGATCTCCGACGTCGGTTCCGCTCGTCCTGCTTCTCTAGCCGTAGACGATATCGCCCTCCGCCAGGGCGCGGGCGATGACCATCCGCTGGATCTGGCTGGTGCCCTCCACGATCATGAGCTGGCGGGCATCGCGATAGTGGCGCTCCAGGGGGTGATCTTTCATGTAGCCCTGGGCGCCCAGGATCTGGAGGGCGTCCGAGGAGACCTTGACCGCCGTCTCGGTGGAGAAGACCTTGGCGAAGGACAGATAGGGGGCGTACTGACGGTCGTACTTTCCCTGATCCACCAGCCAGCCGGCGTGATAGACCAGGTGGCGGGCGGCCTCGATCTGGGTGGCCATGTCGGCCAGCATGAACTGGATGGCCTGGTGCTCCAGGATGGGGCGGCCGAAGGTGCGACGCTGGCGGGCGAATTCCAGCGCGTAGGCCAGCGCTCCCTCGGACAGGCCCAGGCCGCGCGCTCCTACCACCGGGCGAACCGTGCCGAGCGTGAGCATGGCGATGCGAAAGCCCTGCCCTTCCTCGCCGATCAGGTTGGCGGCGGGCACTCGGCAGTTCTGGAAGACCAGGTTGGCGGTGGGCACGCCGGTGACCCCCATCTTCCGGTCGAGGCGGGCCACCGAGAAGCCGGGGCTGTCGGTGGGGACGATGAAGGCGGAGACGCCGCGGGTACCGGCGGCTGGATCGGTCCTGGCGATAACGATCTCGAAATTGGCCACGCTGCCGCCGGAGATGAACATCTTCTCGCCGTCGATGACATACTGGTCGCCATCGCGGACAGCGCGGCTTTCGATGGCGGCGGCATCGGAGCCGGCGTTGGGCTCGGTGAGGCAGAACGCGCCTCTGATCTCGCCGGCCGCCGAGCGGGGGAGCCAGGCCCGCTTCTGCTCCTCGCTGCCGCCGATGATGATGGACTCGGTGGAAAGGGCGGAGAGAAGAAGGATGAGGCCACAGGAGCAGCAGTACTTGGCCGTCTCCTCCACAGCCAGAATGAGGGCCAGCAGGCTGCCGCCGCCGCCGTACTCCACTGGTACGCTCAAGCCCAGAAGGCCGGCCTCGCGGAAGACGGCGTAGATGTCCTCCGGGTACTGGGCCTGCTCATCGATCTCGGCGGCGCGAGGCTGCACTCGCTCGCGGGCAATGCGTCGCGCCGTATCGCGGACTAGCTTGTGGGTTTCGGTCAGTTCGTAGGCCACCGCTCGCTCTCCTCCTTACGAATCTGCGTCGTCCTGGCGGAGCTAACGCTTCAGTTACTGGGCAACCCCCAGTATAGCCCCTGAATTAAGCGTGGTGCTACATCGGCCTGGTACACAGCGAGCGGCTCAGGCGGGGCTTCACGTCCGGCTACTCGACGACCGCGGCGGTGCCATACACCAGGACCTCGGCGGCCGAGCCCATTATGTCGGCTGTGCTCATACGCACCGCCACAACGGCGTTGGCCCCGAGCTTCTCGGCCTCGGCGGTCATTGCATCTATGGCCTCCTCTCGGCTCTTCTCCAGGAGCTCGGCATAGACGCCGACTTTCCCGCCGACGATGGAGCGGATGCCGGCCTGAATGTCGCGGCCAAGGTGGCGGGCTCGGACTGACTGGCCACGCACCAAGCCCAGGGTCTTGACCACCTTGCGCCCGGGCACCTCATCGGAGGTGACCACGAGGATGTCGCCTTCGGCCATCATGAACCTCCAGGTTGAATTCGTAGCATTGCGGTTTGTCAAGTATACAAGCGCTTCATTTCAAACACCACTAAAGCTCCACTGCGTTTAACTTCCCTGAGGGTTGATGTGTTTGTATTATTGACGCATCATGGCGGGGGGCTTTGCTCCTTTGCCGAAAGGTTTGGTGGGCAGGCATGGCTTACCGGCCAATAAGCGACTATGGGGTCATCGGCGACATGCACTCGGCTGCCCTGGTGAGCGGGGATGGTTCCATCGACTGGCTCTGCTTCCCTCGCTTCGATTCGCCCAGCGTGTTCGCGGCGATCCTGGATGACCAGCGAGGCGGCTGCTTCGCCATCCGGCCGGCGGGCGAACATCGCTTTTCCCAGGCCTACCTTCCGGACACCAACGTGCTGATCACCTCCTTCCAGGCCGACGCAGGCGATGCCACCGTCACCGACTTCATGCCCGTGGCCTCGGATGTCTCCGCCTCAGACCACGAGGTCATTCGCATCGTCCGCTGCGAGAGCGGCCGGGTGGTCATGGACTGTCTGTTCCAGCCCCGCCTGGACTACGGTCGCGGGGCCACCCGCCTGACCCCTGCCTCCCGCGGGGTAGTGGCCAGGAATGGCACGGGCTGCCTCGGCCTTGCCTCGCCGGTCGCCTTCAACATAGGGAACGACACGGCTCGGGCCACCCTTACCCTCGATTCGGGAGAATCGGCGGCCTTCGTGCTGCGCTGGGACGAAGAGAATCCGCGACCGCTGGCCGACTATGACATCCACGGCAAGCTGGGGAACACCGAGGCCTACTGGCAGACGGTGTCTAGAGACTGGCACTATTGTGGACGATGGACGAAGGCCGTCAAACGCTCGGGGCTCGCTCTTCACCAGCTCCTGTACGCTCCCACTGGCACCATCTGTGCCGCCATTACCACCTCTCTGCCTGAATGGGTCAGCAGCCATCGCAACTGGGACTATCGCTATTGCTGGCTGCGAGATGCCGCCCTCACCCTGGATGTCTTTCACCGCCTGGGCCACACAGTCGATACGTCCTCTTTCATGACCTGGCTGGGTAGCTCTGCCCTGGCCGCGCCCGATGGGGTGCAGACCATCTACGGCATCGGCTATGAGACAGACCTCCAGGAGCACATCCTCGACCACTTCGAGGGCTACATGGGTTCGGGCCCAGTGCGCATCGGCAACGCTTCCGCCCAGAATCTTCAGTTGGACATCTGTGGGGAGGTGCTCCTCTCGTTCGCCTCGTTCTATCGAGCGGGCGGCCACATCAGTGACGCCCTCTGGGCTCTAACGGAGAACCTGGTGGAGACAGCCGTCAACAACTGGCATCTGCCCGACCACAGCATCTGGGAGGTGCGCGGCGAGCGCCGTCACTTTGTCTACTCCAAGGTCATGTGCTGGGCGGCGCTGGACAGGGGCATTCGTCTGGCCAAGGCCCTGGGCAAGGCCGTGGATTTGCAGCGCTGGGAGCGGACTAAGATGGCCATCCACCAGAATATCCTGGACTGTGGCTGGGACGAAGGGTTGGGCTCCTTCGTGCAGTCCTACGGCTCCGATGTGCTGGACGCCAGCCTTCTGTTCATGCCCATGGTCGGCTTTCTGCCCGCCAACGACCCCCGCATGGAGTCCACTATCCTGCGCATCCAGGAGGAGCTATCGGTGAACGGCCTGGTGCGTCGCTACCTGCCCTGGCAGGCGGACGACGGCTTGGGGACGGACGAAGGCGCCTTCACCATGTGCACTTTGTGGCTTATCGGTTGCCTTGTGCAGCTAGGGCGGCTGGACGAGGCCCAGCGCCTGTTCGAGAGGGTGATCTCCCTGGGCAACCACTTGGGACTCTTCTCGGAGATGGTGGATCCCCAGAGCGGGGGGTTCCTCGGCAACTATCCCCAGGCCTTAACCCATATCGCTCTCATCCACGCTGCCCGCAACCTCGATCGCGCCCTGCTCCAGGCCGAGCTGGGCAGGGTCGTCACCTTCTAGCAGCCGACGATCCCTTCCATTCGGCATCCCGGTGATTGGTTCATCACTCATCGAGCCTATAAAAAGACGAGGGCCAGGCGGCTGTTGAGCGCGCCTGACCCTCGCTGCTCCGGGCGAGGAGCAGGACAGCCGGCCGGAATGACCGGCCGTCCTCGGATGCTATGACTTCTTGCCTTCGATGACCGGACGGGCCTTGATCTTGATAGCCTTGGGCTTGGCCTCCGCGGCCTTGGGCAGGGTAACGGTCAGTATGCCGTGCTCGAAGGTGGCCTCCGCCTTGCCTTGCTCCACCTTGGTGGGCAGAGGCACAGAGCGGCAGAACGAGCCGTAGCGGAGCTCCCGCCGGTGGTAGTCCTCGCGCTTGACCTCCTCCTCGCTCTTGGCCTCCCCCTTGATGGTGAGGATGTCGCCGGTGATGGAGATGTCCACATCCTCAGGCCGAACGCCGGGCAGGGGGGCCTTCACCACCAGGGACTCGTCGGTCTCGTAGAGGTCGAGCGGGAAGAGGGACTCGGCGGGCTCCCAGTGGACGAGGCGAGGGCCGCGGAAGAAGTCATCGAACAGGCGGTCCATACCGCCCCGAAGGCTTCGCATCTCCCCGAAGGGCTCCCATCGTATCAAGCTTGCCATCGATACACCTCCTTTGTGTATCCATTTGCGCTTTCTCTGCTATGATCATAACAAGGAAATCCATGATTGTCAAGATACCTGATAATATAGTTATCAAGATTCCTTCCGCATATTTGACACCGACCCCCGCCTCCTATATAATCGGATCAGAGGGACGTGCCCATGGCCAAGAAGGACTACTATGCCATCCTCGGCGTCAAGCGGGGCGCTGGCGATAAGGAGATTCGCCAGGCCTATCGCCGCTTGGCCCGCAAATATCACCCGGACGTCAACGCCGGTGACAAGGCGGCCGAGGAGAAGTTCAAGGAGATCAACGCCGCCTATGAGGTCCTTTCCGATGCCGAGAAGCGGCGCAAGTACGACCTCTACGGCGACCAGTGGCAGTACGCCGACCAGTTCGAGGAGGCCCGTCGTCAGAGTGGCCAACGCTTCTCCTGGGGCGGCCGTGGCGCGCCCTTCGGCGGGTTCGAGATGGGAGACTTCGGCTTCGGCGATCTGGGCGATATGCTGGGCGGCTTGTTCAAGGGAACTCGCACTCGCTCCCGCCGCGGCGAAGATGTCCAGCACATGATAGAGGTGGCCCTGGAGGAGGCCCACAGTGGCACCACTCGCGTCCTCACTATCCAAAACGAAGAGGCTTGCAGCACCTGCAACGGCAGCGGCAAGCTGGTGGGCGCTGTGTGCCATGTCTGCCAGGGCAGCGGCGTCGTCATGCGACCACGTCGCCTGGAGGTAAAGATCCCACCTGGGGTCACCAATGGCTCACGGGTGCGGGTGGCTGGTGAGGGGAGGCCGGGTCGTGGTGGCCCCAGGGGTGACCTTTACCTGGTGGTGTCTATCGCGCCTCATAAGCGCTTCAGCCGCCGCGGCGACGACCTGCACACGGAGGTGGATGTGCCTCTCCTGGACGCTGTCCTGGGCGGCGAGGCAGCGGTGCCCACCCTCAAGCGGGAGGCCGTGCTGAAGATACCGCCGCTGACCCAGAACGGGCAGGTCTTCCGCCTGGCCGGGCTGGGCATGCCCCACCTGGGAGGCGGCCGCAAGGGCGATCTCTACGCCAGGGTGAAGGTGATACTGCCGGCCGAGCTCTCGCCCGAGGAGCGGGAGCTGTTCGAGAAGCTGAAGGCGGCGCGGAGAGCGGGTTCGAAGGGATGAGCGGGCACTGTCTCAAGGCAAGCATGTGAGGTGAAGTACGTTGCAAGAGCGCATGATTCCGGAAGATGAGGAGCCCTGTTTCGTAATAAGCGTGGCGGCGCGCATGGTGGGCATGCATGCCCAGACCCTCCGCTATTATGAGCGAATGGGCATCATCGCCCCGTCACGTTCTCG
>LJUA01000103.1 GCA_001303545.1 Dehalococcoidia bacterium SM23_28_2 | reverse complement strand
GAGGGCCATCCCCTGCCCATCAGCGGCGCCGTCGACCTGCGGGTGGGCACCACTTCGGCCTTCGCCATCCTGGCCGCGCTCCACTATCGAGCACGCACCGGCAAGGGCCAGCACATCGACCTGTCATCAACAGAGGCGGTCAGCGCCCTTATCGGCCACGTCTTCATGGACTACAGCATGAACAGCCGAGTGCAGGCCAGGGCAGGAAACCGCGACCAGATCATGGCCCCCCATAGCTGTTACCCCTGCCTGGGGGATTACAAATGGGATGCCCTCCGCAACGTGGTGGGGGACAGCCGGCTGGCAGACGAAAGGTTCGCCGATGCCCACAGCCGCTGGCAGAACCAGGATGACCTCGGCCAGATCATCGGCGAGTGGACTTCCAGCCGCAGCCAGGAGGAAGTGACCCAAGCGCTACAGAAGGTGGACGTGGCAGCCACGCCCGTCCTCGATGGGCCAGCGCTTTCCCGCGACGCCCAGATTCGCGAGCGGGGCGTCATCAAGCGCGTGCAGCATCCGGCCATCGGCGAGCGCCTGACGCTGGGCCCGCCCTGGCGGTTCTCCCGCACGCCAGCCCGAGCCGACCGGCCCGCCCCCCTGCTGGGCCAGCACAATCAATATGTGCTAGGGAAGCTTCTGGGGATGTCCAATGAAGAGATCGAAGGGCTGATCGCCGAAGAAGTCGTCTACTAGAGAAAACCCTATATCCCTAGGAACGAATAGACGGCGTCCTCCTCCAGGCTATCCACCACCAGATCGGCGTCAGCCAACGCCTCCCTGGGCCGACTGCTGGTCAGGCCGATGCAGCGCATTCCCGCTCTCTTTGCCGCCTCCACCCCACCTGGCGCGTCCTCGATGACCACGCACTCCTTTGCCTCCACGCCCAGTTTCTCCGCCGCCACCAAGAAGCCCTGCGGGTCGGGCTTTCCCCTCGGCGCATCCTCCTCAGCGACGATCGCCTCGAACATGCCCTCCAGCCCCAGGGAGCGGAGCACCACGCGGACATTCTCGCCAGGAGCCGAGGACACGATGGCCATCTTCCTGCCCTTCCGCTGAAGTCGCCGCAGGAGCTCCACGGCTCCGGGGATAGCCGTCACCCTGCCTTCGATACCAGCCCTGAACAGCTCCTCTTTCCTCTGAGCCAGCCGCTCGACCTCTGCGGGCGAGAGCTCGCCCAGGATGTCGCTCAGTATGGCATCGTTTCTCAGGCCGAAGGTGCGGCGAAAGTCGGCTTCCGTGAAGCCTTTCCCCAGCGATCGGAACAGCTCCTGCCAGGCCTGGAAGTGGAAGGGCGCCGTGTCCACCAGAACGCCGTCTAGGTCCCACAGAACGGCCTTCGTCATGCTCTCGCCGTCCTCCAGCACGCGACTACTTTTCTGCCGCTTGTCGGCGGCGCTGCTCTATCAGCCAGGCGATGATCGGCGCTGGCTCGCTGGGGTGCCACCCCTGCTTCCAGCGCTCGACGTCCGGCCACTCGTAGGGCAGATGCTCGACTGTGTTCGGCTGGCGAGCATCCCGCAGGACGCGCAGCGCGTCGCGGACGACCTTCATCTGCTCCTCGCCGTCGCCGGCATGCCCCAGCGTATGGCCGAAGGGGAACTCCACGCCCACGATGCGAGGAACCCCCAAACGCTCCCCCGTCTCGGGCATCGCGGTGACCATGACGGTGCTGATACCAGCGGCCTCGATTGCACGTGCCAGCACGGGCACGTTCAGGCAGCAGTCCGGTCAGACGGGCGTGAGGAGGGCGGCATCCACCCCCTCCTCCTTCATGCGAGCGGCCATTTCGGGGCCGTAGTGGTTCTCCCACTCGTCGGTGTTCCGCGGGTACCCCTGGTAGCCCATGAAGGAGTAGTGGGTAGGCGCCAGGGAGCCGATCTCGCCCGCCGCCTCCAGCTCCAAGAAGCGGTGCACGGGCAGGACGATGTTGATGTCCGCCTCCAGATCGGCATTGTTAATGTGAAGATGCGCGACCCCCACCTCCTCCTGCTTGACATCTCGGGGAATGGTACGATAGGTGGGGTCACCCCAGAAGGGGTCCTGCCGCTCTCTCTCCAGGTCGAACGGTGGCTCCTTGCCCTTCACGTAGAGGCCGGCGCTGGTGACCAGGGAGAAGCGGCACTCCTCGATGGGCTTGGCAAGCGGCGTCCAGGGCAGTGGATCCGCCTTCTGTAGAGGGAGCGCTCTGTAGTAGTTGGCAAAGCTACCGGGCAGCCACTTGTAGCTATCGACGACCATCTCCCACCTCCCGCCTGAATTGAGCGACCTGCGAGTGCATTCACTTCGGGTCTGGGAAGAATCATCCTTTAGACTCAAGCCTGTGTCAAACATCTCCGTTCGGCCGATTTTGGCTCTTGTCAGGAGGCCCGCCATGCGCAAAAATAGAGTGGCTCTTCACTAGAATGCTGCAGCGAGCCGCTGAGAAAGGAGCATGGCCATGGAACTGGGTGGATACGCCGACCGGATAGCGCGCATCGATCTGACCACCGGCGATATCAAGTACGAAGGGATCAACGAGGAGGATGCACGCAAATACATCGGCGGCCGTGGCCTGGGCGTCAAATACGTCTTCGACAACGGCCCTCAGGTCGACCCCCTTTCGCCGGACAATATCATCTGCTTCCTCGTCGGCCCCCTGACCGGCACGCAGGCCAGCATGAGCGGCCGGATGGCGGTGGTGACTAAGTCTCCCCTCACTGGCACTGTCACCGATTCTCATCACGGCGGCTGGTCGGGTGCCCGCTTGAGGTGGGCCGGCCTCGACGGCCTGATCTTCAAGGGGAAGGCAGAGAAGCCTGTTTACGCCTACGTAGAGAATGGCAACGTCGAACTGAAGGACGCCAGCGACCTGTGGGGCAAGAATGCCCACGAGACCATCAAGATCCTTCTGGGGCGCCACGGCGAGAACGTGAGCGTGGTGACCATCGGCCAAGCGGGGGAGAACCTGGTGCGCTTCGCCGCCTGGATGAACGAAAACGATCGCGCGTCTGGCCGTGGCGGCGTCGGCGCAGTGGGCGGCAGCAAGAACCTCAAGGCTCTCGTCATCAAGGCGGCCCAGAAGATGCCCAAGCCTAAGGACCAGCAGGCATTCAAGAAGGCCCACGACAGCGCCCTCAAGGCCATCAACGAAAGCCCCACCACTGGGCCTGGCAAGGGCGCATTGTCGGTCTACGGCACCAACAGCCTTATGATGGCGGTCAACGCCATTGGCGCCTTGCCCACCAAGAACGCTCAGCTCACCAGCTTCGCCAACGCCTTCAACACCAGCGGTGCCCACATCCAGCAGTCCATCCTGGTGGACAACCCCACCTGTCACGCCTGCCCTGTGGCCTGCAAGAAGGAGGTCGAGACCGAGCCCGGCAAGTTCCACGTACACATGGAAAGTGTCGAATACGAGTCGGCCTGGTCTTTCGGCGCTCAGTGCGGCAACGACAACCGCGACTCCATTCCCTTCCTCATCGACCTCTGCAACGACTACGGCATCGACACCATCGACATGGGCAACGTGCTGGCCATGACCATGGAGGCCAGCGAGAAAGAGTTGATCAAGGAGCGCGTGGCCTGGAGCGACGTGGACAAGATGGTCGAGCTGGTGCACAAGACAGCCAAGCGGGAGGGCATCGGCGACACCCTGGCCAACGGCATCGAACCGGCAGCCAAGGCCTTCGGCGACCCCAGCATGGCCATGTCGGTCAAGGGCCAGACCATGCCCGCCTACGACCCGCGCGGGCTGAAGGGTATGGGACTGGGCTTCGCCACCAGCAATCGCGGTGCCTGCCACCTGCGAGGCTACACTCCAGCCAGTGAGATCGTCGGCGTCCCCGAGAAGACTGACCCCCTGGCCTGGCAGGGCAAGGCCAGGCTGCTCAAGCAGTTCCAGGACTTTCAGGCTCTCTCCGACGCCCTCGGCGTCTGCAAGTTCTCCACCTACGCCGAGAACGCCGACGACTACGCCGCCCAGTACTCGGCCATGGTGGGCGTCCCGATGGACGCCGACGCTATCCTCACCATCGGCGAGCGCATCTACAACCTCGAGCGCCACTACAACAACCTGGCCGGCATCGGCGAAGGCGCCGACATCCTGCCCGCCCGCTTCCTCAACGAACCGTCCCAGAGCCCCGCCTCTCAGGGACACGTCTGCGAGCTGGACAATATGCTCCAGGAGTACTACGAGGCGCGCGGCTGGGTGAACGGCGTAGTGCCCGAGGAGAAGCTGAAGGCCCTGCAGATCATCTAGGAGGTGGGTGAGGCCTACGTCTCACGTCACGGTAGTCCGACTGTATGCCTCTTTCCGAGAGCTAGCTGGCGAGCGGGAAATCGATGTGACCCTCCCGGACGGTGCCACCGTTCGCGATCTCCTGCGCCAGTTGGGCGAGCTGCGGCCTAACATTGCCCGCGTCCTGCTGGACGAGAACGGCAACATCACCCCATCGATCAACGTGTTCGTGAACGGCAGGGATGTCCGTCACCTCAGCGGGCTGCAGGGATGTCCGTCACCTCAGCGGGCTGGACACCCCTGTGACGCCAGACGACGAAGTCACCATCATCCCCCCGGCCGCGGGCGGCAGCGGCTGGCCATTTCCTTAGTCGCGGACACTTATTCCGAAATCGCCTTCAACACCCGTAGGGCGTTTAGGGTAATCCACTTGTTAGGCCGGCCATTCTTGCCCACATCGACGATACGACTGCCAGCCCGTTTCACCCAGCGGCCCTTTTCGTCCTGCATTGACAAGACGAGCTGGGCGTAGGCCCTGAAGCGCGAATCCTTCCCGTAGCCAAGTTTGGCCAGCACCATCAGCATGTCCAAGAGGTCGCTTTGGTACTCATAGGGAAAGCCGAAGCTGAGCCAGCGTTTCTCTCTGCCCTGGAAGTCGAATGGATAATCGAGCAGTTGGTCGGCCAAACTGCCAATGGCCGCTTTCACCCCGCGTGACCGCTCAGCCTCGGGTATCTCAGCGAAGGCCGAAAGCATCTTGACCATCCCCCACTGGCAGGGCTTCCTTTGGTTCTGGATGCAGTCGAGACGAGCGGGCTCCCCGGCTGTCCTCACCAGATTATCGATGGCCGTATCCAGACGCGGGTCGCCTAGGAAGCCGAAGTGCAATAAGGCGCGCACCAGGTAGCCGGTCAAGCAGTAGGCGGACCTCTGCCTGGCCTCGATGGAAAACCCGCCGTCCTTTATGCTCTGGCTACGTTGAAAGAGATAATCGGTGGCCTTGTCGATGCTCTCGTTGCATTCCAGGCCCACATTCGCCAGCAGCGTGAAGTACCCGCTGGTGCGTCGGGCTCCGTAGGGCTTATCGATGCTGTCGCCCCAGTATCCCTCCGGCGCCTGGAGAGCAAGCGCCTGCCTTACCAACTCCCACTCGCCGATAGCTTTACGAGCGCTCTTGACCTCCGGCCTATCCTGC
>LJUA01000102.1 GCA_001303545.1 Dehalococcoidia bacterium SM23_28_2 | reverse complement strand
GCCGTGGGCACCGCCCGCTACCCCAGCAGCGAGGAGATAGTGAAGGCGCTGGAGGAGCTGTCCAGCAGGTCCTGGCTGATCAACGCCACGGACATCGCTCTCGACCTGGGAGCGCCGATCCTCGCCAATGTCATCATGCTGGGCGCGCTGGTGGGAGCGAGCGTGCTGCCCCTGACGGCGAAGGAGTTCGAGCTGGAGCTCCAGGAGAGCCTGCCGCCCGATAGGCTGGACCTCAATCTGAAAGCCTTCAGGAGAGGCCTCGCCGAGTGATTTGGGAGCCTTCTGGGAGAGCAACCGCTGGCGCTGGATTCACCGGTCGCTCATCTGGAAGTCGTAGTATCCGCGAACTACGTCGAATCTGCCCAGCTGGGCTCCCCCCTCCCAGAGCTGAATCTCTTTGCAGTCCCTCCAGTATTTCTCCACGTCAAACTCGCGCATATAGCCGTAGGAGCCCATCAACTCCATGGCTTTGTTGGTAGCCATGATGGCCACTTCGGCACCGTAGACCTTGGCAATGCTCCCCCGCGACAGATGACCAGGCGATTCCAGAGGCCCGTAGGTCTCCGGGTGGGCGAACATGTAAGCCGCGGTCAAATAGTACGTCCTGGCAGTCTCGATGCCGATGGCCATGTCGGCCAGCATTCCAGCACAGATGGAATGCTCCCGGACGGGCTTCCCAGCCACGATCCTGTTCCTAGTGTACTCAAGGACTGCCTCGAAAGCGCCCTGAGCCGCGCCCACGGCCATAGCCCCGCTCCCTATCCTGCCAAGGGTCAGATTGATGTGGAGCAGCTTAGCATCCTCTCCGGGGCCAGCGGCGCGGTTCTCCTTGGGGACCCTCACGTTGTCCAAATAGATATCGCAGTTTCTGTCCGCCTGCATGCCGGCCTTGTTTTCGAACTTGCCGAAGGAGAGTCCTTCGCTGGGATGCGGCACGTAGATCAAAGCGATGCCCTCGTCCCCCAGACTGGGGTCGGTGGTGCAGACAACGCAGTAGTAGGCGGAGATGCCCGCGTTGCTGGGAAACCTTTTGCTTCCGTTCAGAACCCATTCATCTCCGTCCAAGATGGCCCTGGTGGAGATCCTTTTTCCGTGGAGGGCAGGATTTTCGACGTCGCACCCTGCTTCCGGTTCCGTCATGGCGAAGCATCCTCTGCGCAGCTCGTCGCCACAAAAGACCGCGGCAACCTTGCGCAGTACCGCTTCGTTGTTGGCCAGGACCGCTGGCCGAGTGCACCACCAAGTGCAGCCCAGTGACACGGCCAGTCCAACGTCTCCTCGGGCGATCTCCTCCATGAGGACGGAGGTACCGACCACCGATCTCTGTGGCAGGCCGCCGTACGTCTCCGGCACTACGCCCCTCTGAAAACCCATGACCTTCAGCTTTTCCGATATCTTGTCGATGAGGATATGGTCCTTGTCATCGTCCAGTTGTTGGCGGACAGGCATGATCTCGCTATCCACAAAGGCCCTTACCGCTTGTTGGATCAACCTGTCCTCTTCGCTGACCAGCTCATTGAGAAGCGGCTGCCTCATGTTTCCATCCTCCCTTCTGAATCCCCGGCCGATCCGCGCGGTCGCCTCAAGCGCTCTCGCTCGGCCTTCTGAGTGGTCTTGGCGCACAAATGATGCTGCACGACGGGGCGAAAGGTCAATCAGCAGAGCATCTGGTAGCATAATGCAGACCGTATGTCTTTACAGGCAATCGAGGTGTGCAGTGCCGTGGCGAAAAGCGATAGTCAATGTCTTGTCGTGCGGCGTTCCTCAGATGGCGTGCTCTGCCCGCGCGATGAGCTCGTCCTGGACGACGCGGTTGAGGTCGGTGAACAGGGCGCTACAGCCTGCCGCCCGATAGGCTGGACCTCAATCTGAAAGCCTTCAGGAGAGGCCTCGCTGAGGTGGAGGCCCGCTGACCCACAGCGGCCTCATACCCTCCCGGCGACACAGCTCGCTCACCCGCGCCTCACCCCCAAAAGCCCTCCAGCACAATGCACACCTTCTCCGCCTGCTCAGCCGGTCTCGCCTCAGGCGACGTGGGAAGCTTAGAATAGGGAAGCCGTGCCGGAAACCAGTGCTGAGACGCAACGCCCGCAGTTCCTGGCCCACGCCGCTGCGGCCGAGGAAGTGGCCCGGCGCTTGTCCACGGATGCATCGACCGGCCTCACATCGGCCGAGGCGGAGAGGCGGCTGGCCCACTACGGCCCCAACGCTCTGCCGGAGGCCAAGGGACGCACCATCGTCCAAGCCTTGGCACAGCAGTTTGCCAACTTCCTCATACTGCTCCTCCTGGCCGCCACCGTCCTGGCCGCCGCCATCGGCGAGTACCTGGACGCCGCCACCATCGCCGCTATCGTCGCCCTGAGCGCGATACTCGGCTTGGCGCAGGAGTGGCGAGCGGAGCGAGCCCTCCAGGCCCTCAAGGGGATGATGGCTCCCACGGCTCGCGTGATCCGCGATGGCCACGTGCGCGAGCTGCCGGCCGCCTCTCTCGTGCCGGGAGACGTGGTGCTCCTGGAAGTGGGCAAATATGTCCCCGCCGGTCTTCGCCTGGTGGAAGCAGCGAACCTCAGCGTGAATGAGGCCCCCCTCACCGGCGAATCGGCCCCAGTGCACAAGGACCCCTCGCTCCTCCTGCCGCCGGAGACGCCGTTGGCCGATCGAACGAACTGCGCTTTCGCCGGCACACTGGTGACCTACGGCCGCGCCGTCGGCATAGCCGTTGCCACCGGCCCAGCGACCGAGATGGGCCGCCTGGCCACTCTCATCAGCACATACGAGGAGGAAGAGACACCCCTTCAACGGCGCATGTCCGGCCTCGGCCGCTGGCTGGGAGGAAGCGCCATCGCCGTCTCCCTCCTCATCTTCGCCATCGGCTCCGCCACCGGCAAGGACCTGCTGGAGATGCTGCTCACCGCCGTGAGCCTGGCCGTGGCCGCCGTCCCCGAAGGGCTGCCCGCTGTGGTCGCTATTGGCCTCGCGTTGGGGATGCAGCGGATGGCCCGCCGCAACGCCCTCGTCCGGCAGCTGGCCGCCGTGGAGACCCTGGGCTCCGCTACTGTCATCGCCAGCGACAAGACGGGCACCCTAACCATGGGCGAGATGACGGTGGCCAGCATCTACCTGGGCCCTGGCCTGCCGCCGCTGGAGGTCACCGGCGTCGGCTACGAGCCAAGCGGCCACTTCCGGCGCGACGGCCAAACCATCGACGCAGGGCAGGACGCCCACCTGCGGCTGCTTCTCACCGCCAGCGCCCTGTGCAACGACGCCCGTCTGGAGGAGGAGCAAGGCCGCTGGCAGGTCGTGGGCGATACCACCGAGGGCGCTCTGGTGGTCATGGCCGCTAAGGCCGGCCTCGCACGAGAGCAGTTCGAGCGCGAGCAGCCGCGCCGCAGCGAGGTGCCCTTCAGTGCAGAGCGCCGCCGGATGACCACCGTGAGCGAGAGCGGCGGCCGGTTGATTGCCTACCACAAGGGCGCGCCCGACGTCGTCCTTCCTCTCTGCTCTCGCCGGCAGAATGCCGAGGAGGTGGCCGATCTCTCGGAGGAAGACCGCGACCACATTCTGACCACCAACGAGGAGTTCGCCTCCCGCGGGCTGCGTGTGCTGGCCATCGCCTATCGCCCTATCGAGCGGCCGCTGCCGGACGATGAACTGGAGCAGAACCTGATCTTCCTGGGCCTGGCGGCGATTCAGGACCCGCCGCGCCCAGAAGTCCGCGAGGCCGTGGCTCTCTGTCACCAGGCGGGAATACGGCCGGTCATGATCACCGGCGATCACGCAGCCACAGGCCTGGCCATCGCCAGGGATCTGCGCATCGTAGACGCCGAGGGCTCCGCCATGACGGGAGCCGATGTCGCCGGCCTGAGCCAAACGGAACTACGAGAGGTCGTCGGCCGCATACAGGTATTCGCCCGCGTCTCACCGGAGCAGAAAGTGCGCATCGTCGAGGCCCTGCGAGACCGAGGGCATATCGTCGCCGTCACCGGCGACGGCGTCAACGATGCGCCCGCCCTCAAGCGAGGCGACATCGGCGTGGCCATGGGCATCAGCGGCACCGATGTGGCCAAGGAAGCGGCCGACATGGTCATCACCGATGACAACTTCGCCTCTATCGTGGCGGCGGTGGAGGAAGGCCGCAGGATATTCGACAACGTCCGCAACTTCGCCGTGTATCTGCTGGGCGCCAACATCGGCGAGATCCTGGTGGTGTTCGCCGGCGTCGTCGGCGGGCTACCCCTGCCCCTGCTGCCGATGCAGATCCTGTGGGTGAACCTGGTCACCGACAGCCTGCCCGCCCTGGCCCTCAGCATGGAACCCGGCGACCCCGACGCCATGAATCGCCCGCCGCGGCCGCCTCAGGAGCCGGTGGTGACCGGTCGCGTGGCCTCGCTGCTCGCCCTGCGTGGCTTCATGGAGGCGGCAGCCGTCCTGGCCGCCTTCCTCCTGTGGCTAAAGGTGTTCGATGTCTCCGACGACGGAGCGCGTACCGTCGCCTTCGCCACCATCGTCGTCGCCGAGCTGCTCATGGCGCACGGCTCGCGCTCTCTCTACCGCGGCATCCTCGGCCTGGGCGCCCTGAAGAACGTCTACCTCCTGGGCGCCACCCTTATCTCCTTCGGGATGCTGCTCGTTGTCCTGTACGCGCCGCCTCTACAGGAGGCCTTCCACGCGGAGGCGCTGGGCCCGCGGGAGTGGCTGGCTGCGGCCGGCCTGGGCTGTCTACCGCTGCTGGTCGTCGAGGNNNGCGGCCGGCCTGGGCTGTCTACCGCTGCTGGTCGTCGAGGCGATGAAAGCGAGCCCCTGGCGCCTCCGCCGCTAGGAATCGAATCCGTGGCCCCACTCGCGGCTTCACCCAACGGGCAACCGGGCGCCCTTCGGTTCGCTCACTAACTTCCAGTTGAATCTCCTCCTGAACCTCTGCAGTATCGCGATGGTCTTCATCCCGAAGAGCCCAAGGAAAACTGCGTTTCCTGCGGCGTGAAAGGAGTCAAACCATATGCTATTGAGCTGATAGGTGACAAAGGTCCTGAAGTTGAGGGGATAGACGAAAGAAGCCCAGAACCAGGTGTTCATTATCCAGCCGAAGAGGTAACCCCAGACGATGCCGAAGAGCACAAGCCACGTTCTCCCCAGGTTGAATCGTCCGAGATAGCCCGCCGAGACGCCCGCCAGGCCCCAGGCCAGCATCTGATACGGCGTCCATGGCCCCTGCCCGAGGAAGAGATTGGATACGAGCGCCGTCATCGCCCCCACCATGAAGCCGGCTATCGGCCCGAATACATAGCCGGAGCAGATCACCAGGAAGGTAGACGGCTGCACGCTGGGCATGGCGGCAAACGGAACCCGTGACACGGCGGATATGGTCCCCAGCATCGCCACCAGCGCTATCTCCCTCGAACTCACGGCGGCCGCCTCGAACTCGGCGAAGAAGGCCACGATCGCTATGCTGACCACTATCGTCGCCAGCAGGCCCCAGTCCATAAGCTCATTGAGAGGGCACGAGGGAAACACAGGAACAACAAAGGAGACCACAGAGATGAGGAGTATCAGCGCCAGGCAGGCGTATCTCTTCATCACTCCAAGAGCGCCAGCGCCTCATCGACGCTGAGTATATCGTCGGGGACGCCGTACTTGTCGAAGCCCTGAACCAATCGATTTATCTGCGGCGAGAACAGGAGCGCTCGCGAAAGAACGCTCCGCTTGTCACCGTCCACCACGATCCTGCCCTCGCTCAGCAGTACCACCCTGTCGGCGTGCTCCACGACCGTCTCCACATCGTGCGTGACCAGGATCACCGTGTTGCCGCCCTCCCTGTACTCGTTGAGGAACGCCATGAGTTCGCTCTTGAGCCTCTGCTCCATCCCCCTGGTCGGCTCGTCCAGAATGAGAACCTGGGGATGAGCAACGAGGACGGACGCCAGAGCAACCCGCTGCTTCTCGCCGCCGCTCAGGAAACGCGGATACTGCCTTCGGCAGTCCTTCAGGCCGAATCGCTCCAGCATCTCATCGACCCTGGACGACACTTCCCTGCCGCTGTAGCCCAGATTCCTGGCAGTGAAGGCGATCTCCTCCTCAACCGTATCGGCGAAGAGATGGTCGTTGGGGTTCTGGAAGACGAAACCGACCTTGCGCGCAAGCTCAGCTATGGTAGCCCTCTGGGAGTCGATCCCGGCCACCCTCACTTTGCCCTTCGTCGGCTTCAGGAGGCCGTTCACGTGTTTGACCAGCGTCGTCTTCCCCGAGGCGTTCCTCCCCATGACCGCCGCGAACTCCCCCTCGCATATCGTCAGGCTTACATCCTTCAAGGCGGTCGTGTCCTGCGGATAGACGTGCCACAGGTGGTCCATCTCGATCACCGGCCTGCCCTTCGGCCGCTCGCCCCGGGACGGAGCGCTTCTCCTGCCGTCCCTGAAGACGCCGTCCAGCATCGACCTGCCCTCCTTGACGGTGAGAGGCGTGCTATCGACGCTCAGGCCCCTGTCCCTCAGCCTCTGAACCAGCCTGATGACCGGCGGCACTCCAACACCGGCCTCGGCGACCTCCCGCCTGTCGAGGACATCCCTGGGATGGCCGTCGGCAAACACCATCCCTTTGTCGAGCACTATCACCCTGTCCACAAGGTGCACGACCCTATCCAGGCGGTGTTCGACCAGTATCACCGTGATGCCCAGTTCATCGTTGAGCCGCTCCACCACGGACACGACCTCCTCGGCGCCCTTGGGGTCCAGTTCCGATACTTTCTGCTTCTCGCCGCCGGAGAGCTCATGCACCGGCCGATAGCGAAGGCCGGAGATGCCCAGCGTGTCCAGCGATTCCTCCATCCGCTTGCTGATCACGTCTCGCGAGAAGCCAAGGTTCTCCAGGCCAAAGGCGATCTCCCTCTCCACATCCATAGCCACCAACTGGTTCTCCGGGTCCTGGAACACCATGCCTACCCTGGTGGCCAGTTCCTTGGTCGAGTGCTTCATCACGTCCAGCCCCTGAACGTCCACCCTGCCCGTTATCCTTCCTCCGTAGAAGTGGGGTATCAGGCCGTTGAGGCATCGGCACAGGCTCGACTTGCCGCCGCCGGAAGGGCCAGTCACCAGGACGAACTCGCCGTCCTCGATCTCCAGATTCACCCCTCGCAGGGCCGGCTCGGCAGCGCCGCTGTAGTAGAACGTAAGGTCACTTATGTTAATCAAGGTCGACCTTTCTCTTGACGAACGCCAGGGGCACCACCGCCGACACAAGGAGGATCAGCACGATCACCATGGCCCACTCGAGGCCGCCCAGGTTCACCCCCTCCGAAGTGGGGTAGTAGTGATACTCCCCGTATCCCGCCAGCCGCATCCAGATGCCGAGAGCGAAGGGCAGAAGGCCAAGCAGCAAGCCGATGCCATCGACGGCGCTCACCCTTATCTCCTTGTAGAAGGTCCGTCTTGCGCCGTTGCCGAAGGCCCTCGATTCCATTGCTTCCGCCACCTGGATCGCTCGATCCAGAGAGTTGGAGAGCAAAGGGATGATGATCGACATGCGGCCCCTGAGCCTCCGAAGCAGCCGCCCCTCGTCGAGCTCAAGCCCCCGCGAGCGCTG
>LJUA01000101.1 GCA_001303545.1 Dehalococcoidia bacterium SM23_28_2 | reverse complement strand
CGGCAGGGCTCGGCGCTGCGGGATATAAGGAGCACCTGCAGCTCGCCGCCGTCTACGGTGAGGATAACGACGATGACGGCAACGGCGGGTGAGACGTCGGACGGGCGTGGCGAGGTGGGGCGGGCGCTCTTGCTAGCGGCCATCGGTTGAACTGAGGGGGTTGGCCAGCGCCACTTGTTGGCCCTGAAGAGACCAGGCGCTGGTCTTCTCTATACGCACGTTCACCAGGTCGCCGGGGTGTGCCTGCCCTTGGAAGTGGACGATCTTGTCGCTGCGAGTGCGGCCGTTGAGCTTACCGCTCTTCTCGCCCTCAACGAGCACCTCTTGCAGCGTGCCCTGGAGGCGAGCGTTGATGTCGGCGGCGATGCCCTCCTGTAGCCGCTCGATGGTCTGCAAGCGCTCCATCTTCACCTGCTGGGGCACGTCGTCGGCCAGTGTGCGCCAGGCGATGGTGCCCGGCCGCGGCGAGTAGGCGGCCACGTGCACCTTGTCGAAGCGCAGCTCGGCCAGCAGGTCGTGGCTGCGGCGGAACTGCTCTTCGCTCTCGCCGCAGAAGCCGACGATAACGTCGGTGGTGATGGCGGCGGCGGGCAGCGAGCGGCGGATCTTGTCCACCACGGTCCTGTACTCGCTCAGCGTGTAGCCGCGACGCATGCGGGCCAGGATCGTGTCGTCGCCCGACTGAACGGGGATGTTGAAGTACTCACACACCTTGGGGAGCTCAGCCACCGCCCGGATGATGTCGTCGGTCATGTCCTTGGGGTAGGAGGTAAGGAAGCGGATGCGCTCCAGGCCGTCGATGTCGTGGACGGCGCGGAAGAGGTCGGCCAGGCTGGGCCTGTCGGGCAGGTCGTGGCCGTAGGCCTCCACCGTCTGGCCCAGGAGAGTCACCTCCTTCACGCCGCGGGAGACCAGCGCGGTCACCTCGCGGGCCACGTCGGCGATGGGGAGGCTGCGCTCGCGGCCGCGGCGATAGGGGACGATGCAGAAGGTGCAGAACTTGTTGCAGCCGTGGATCACCGGCACGTAGGCCGTGGGGCCAGGGGTCTGGGGGAAGGTCTCCGGCCAGAACTCGCCGCCCGTGTCCTCCTGGGGCATCACAGCCGCCAGGACGTCGCCAAACGCCTGCGGGCGGGCGAAGACGTCGACGAAGGGGAAGCGCTCCTGCAGGCCGTTCGTGCGCAGGCCGACCATGCAGCCCATGACGGCGATCTTCGGACGGCGGCCATCGTAGCGCTCTTTCAGGTGTCGCAGCGCTCCCAGCTTGCTGACGCCCCGCTGTTCGGCCTTCTGGCGGACGACGCAGGTGTTGAGGACAACGAGGTCGGCCTCCTCGGGCCGAGGGGTCTCCTCCCAGCCCAGGCGCTGAAGGCCGGCCGCCAGCTTGGCCGAATCGGCCTCGTTCATCTGGCAGCCCACTGTCCAGATGTGGTATCGCGGCATGGCCAATCGGTAAAAATAAGCCCCATCTGGGGCTATCTAGTCAGCTTCGGGACCCCGAATCTGCTCGATCACAAAGGCCGTGATTCGAACCCATGAGGGGGCTATTCACCCCCTACCCGCTTAGCAGGCGGGCGCACTCAGCCTCTATGCGATCCCTCCACCTACCAAATCGGTATCTGTATTGTACATCGGGGCCGAAAAGCCATCAAGGTTCGGCGCTGGCGAAGGGACAGCGAGCGTGGCCTAGGAGGGCTCTCCCTCCAGGGAGTCCTTCAGCCGCCGCAGGGAGCGGTCCAGGAAGCGACTGTAGGAGAGGCGGAGGAAAAGGGATGCCGCGAGCGCCGTGAGGCCCGAGGCCTCGATGCGCAGGACGACTCGCGAGCCGCCGTTCACTGGCTGCACCACGTGAGCGAACGATAGGCGTGAGGCGAGCAGGCGGGCATCCCAGGTGAAGGAGCGGCCGGGGCTGAACTCGGTCACCTCCCAGGTGGAGGATAGGCCGGTCTTCAGCACGATGCGGGCGCGGCTGCCCATGGCCAGCGGAACATCGGTCAGAAGGCGGACCTCCCGCATGTGGTGGTTCCAGACTGGCCACGCACCGAGGTTGACAAAGGCCTCCCAGACCCGCTCTGTAGGGGCGTCTATGATGATGCTTCGCTCTACCGCTGGCAAATGGCTCTCCTTTAGAGCAGCCTTCGCTCCTTGAGCACCTTTTGGGTGACGGTGCCGATATCGGCGGGGCTGTCGACGATGATGGCGCCGGCAGCGGCCAGAGCCTCCTTCTTGGCCTGGGCGGTGCCGCTGGCGCCGGCGATGATCGCCCCCGCGTGGCCCATGCGCCGCCCGGGCGGAGCCGTGCTGCCGGCCACGAAGGCGATGACCGGCTTGTTCATGCTGGTGGCGATGTATTCGGCGGCCTCCTGCTCGCCGACGCCGCCGATCTCTCCCACGAACACCACGGCGCTCGTGTCGGGGTCGGCGTCGAACAGGCGCAAGGCCTCCAGGGGCGTCGTGCCGACGATGGAGTCGCCGCCGACGCCGATGCACGTGCTCTGGCCGATGCCCAACTCGGTGAGCTGGGCTACCACTTCGTAGACAAGGGTGCCGCTGCGGGAGATAACCCCTACCTTGCCGGGCGAGAAGACGTCGCCGGGCATGATGCCCACCCGCGCCTGGCTGGGGGTGATGACGCCGGGGCAGTTGGGCCCAACCATGCGGATGCCCTGCGGCTGAAGATGATTGCGCACCATCACCATGTCCTGGGCAGGGATGCCCTCGGTGATGCAGACGATGACGGGGATGCCGGCGGTGGCTGCCTCCAGGACGGCGTCGGCGCAGAAGGCGGCGGGCACAAAGATCAGCGAGCAGTTGGCGCCGGTCTTGTCCACCGCCTCCTGGACGGTGTTGAACACGGGCACCTTCTCATCGAATGTCTCGCCGCCGCGGCCGGGGGTGACGCCGGCCACCACATTGGTGCCGTACTCCATGCAGCGGCGGGTCTGAAAGCCGCCCTCGCGGCCGGTGATGCCCTGAACGACAAGGCGGGTGTTCTTATCGACCAAAACGCTCATGCTTTTGCACTCCTCCCAGATGTTTCTCGGGTCAGCTTCGTACGAATAGCTCCTTCGGGTATTGGGTGATGCTCTGCCAGCCGCTGGCGGCGACCAGCCCTGTGTCCTCCAGGCGGACGCCGCCGATGCCGGGCACCGCCAGGGTGGGATGCCCGACGGCGATGGTCATTCCTTCTTGTAGCTCCACTGAAGCGTGCTTGGGATGGATTGTGGGGGCGGGCGTCTCCTCGAAGCGGAGGCCGATGCCATGGCCCATCCCCTTGACGTAGTGCTCGCCGAAGCCAGCGTCTTTCACCACCGCCTCGGCTGCCTTGTCGAGCTCGGAGGCGGGCACGCCGGGCCTGACGGCCTCGATGGCGGCCTGCTGGGCGGCGACATACGTGTCGAACAGGCGGCGCTGGTCGTCTGTGGGCTGGCCGACTATCGCCACCCTGGTCAGGTCGACGCAGTAGCCGTTGAAGACGGGGACGAGGCCTATCAGAACCAGGTCGCCCGGGTCGATGACCTTGGCGGTGGCCGTGCCGTGAAGCCAGAGCGAGCGAATACCGGAGTTGACAAAGATAGGTACGGCCGTGCCGGAGGCGCCCGCCTTGCGCATGGCATAGATGGCCTCGGCGGCCACTTCGTTCTCGCTGGCGCCGGGTCTGATGGCCTGGAGCGCCGCCTCCATCCCCCGCTCGGCGATGCGAGCGGCTTCGCGCATCAGGGCCAGCTCCTCGGGCGACTTGACCATTCGCAGCGTGTCCATGACCGGCGAGGAGTCCACGACCTCCGCCTCGGGATTGGCCTGCTGGAAGAGCTGCACGAGGACGGCGGGCGTCTCGAACCAGAACTGCACGCCGATCTTCGGCGGCCTGCCGAGGTTAGACTGGAGCCCCCGCATGGTGCCCACCACCTCGTGTATCTGCTGGCCTACGGTGGCGAAGACGCGCACATTCTGCGCGCCGAGGCTCTCCCTTATCTCTCTCTCCTCGCCACGGGAGCAGATTACGATAGGCGGCCCCTTCCGGGGGATGATGGCCCGCGGCTGGAAGCGGTCCTCATCGAAGAAGTAGATGTAGTCGTCGTGGGTGAGGACCAGCAGGGCATCGATGCCGTTGGCCTGCATCAGTTTCCGAGCCGCCGCGATCCGTTCCTGGCGCATTGGCTATCCTTTTCCCGGCGTTGTATAGCGGCCTACCCTGCCGCCTCCACCGCCTTCTTGGCGGCCTCGCCCAGGCCGATGGCCCGGATCAGCGGCAGGTTGGCCTCACCCAGGATGCGCTCGCCGTCCTCCAGGTTGGTTCCCGCCAGGCGTACCACCACCGGCACCTTGATCTCCATCTCCTTGTGGGCGTTCACGATCCCCTGGGCGATGACGTCCACGCGGGCCATGCCGCCGAAGATGTTGATCAGGATGGCCTTCACGTCGGGGTCGACGGTGAGGATCTTGAAGGAGTTGGTCACTCGGTCCACGTCGTTGACGGTGCCGATGTCCAGGAAGTTGGCGGGGTCGCCGCCGGCCAGCTTGATGGCATCCATCGTGGACATGGCCAGCCCGGCGCCGTTCACCACACAGCCGATGTTGCCGGTGAGCTTAACGTAGTTGTTTATGCCCAGCTCCTGGGCCTGCACCTCCAGAGGGTCCTCTTCGTCGACGTCGCGCAGGTCGGCGATGTCCTGGTGGCGAAAGATGGCGTTGTCATCGAAGTTCATCTTGGCGTCCAGGGCCAGCAGGCGGCCGTCGCCGGTCACCACCAGGGGGTTGATCTCGGCCAGGGAGGAGTCCTTGGCGACGAAGGCCTTGTACAGCCCGCTCATGAGCCCGACCGCCGGTCGCAGGAGGTCGCCGCCGAGGGTGGTGGCGAAGGCTAGCTGGCGCCCCTGGTAGGGTTGGAAGCCCACCACGGGGTCGACGAAGGCCTTGTGGATCTTCTCCGGCGACTTGGCGGCCACCTGCTCGATGTCCACGCCGCCGGCCTCGCTGGCCATCACCACCGGCCGGGCGCTGCCGCTATCGACCACGATGCCCAGGTACAGCTCGCGCTCTGTCTGCACCTGCTCCTCCACCAGCACCTTCTTGACGATGCGCCCTTCAGGGCCAGTCTGGTGGGTGACCAGGCGCATGCCGATGATCTGCTTGGCCGCTTCCTCCGCCTGGGCGGGCGTGTCGGCCAGCTTGATGCCGCCGCCCTTGCCGCGGCCGCCGGCGTGGATCTGGGCCTTGACCACCACCGGCACGCCCAGCTCCTGAGCGACCTGGCGGGCCTCCTGGGGCGTGGAAACGACGCGCCCTTTGGGGATGGGGACGCCGTAGTCGGACATGATCTGCTTGGCTTGATACTCGTGGATCTTCATGAAAACTCTCCAAGAATGTGATCTACGAACGCTGACCTTGGCGGAGGGGGAGGGATTCGAACCCCCGAACCCGACAAGTCGGGTTAGCGGTTTTCAAGACCGCCGCCTTCAACCGCTCGGCCACCCCTCCTGTCTGCGCCGGGGCAGACAGTGATGCCAGTATAGCGAAACACACTGCGATGGGCAATCGGAGTCTAGGGACTGGCTGCTCGGGGCTAGGGGGAGGCGGCTGAGGGCAGCAGGCGGGCGAGGATCTCCTCTCGCTGCTGGGGGTGCTTCTCGGCGAAGGCCCAGACCAGGCCGAAGCAGCCGCTGAGCATCATGTCGCCGTGGGGGACGGCGAAGTACGGGTTCAGGGCGCTCCCCCTCAGCTTCGCCCGCTGGGGGCCGGTGACGGCCACGAAGGGATGGCGGCTGGAGGGCTGCTCTCCGGCAGCGGCGGCGATGGCGTAGAAAACGCCGTGGCCCTGGCTGTCGAACACGTCCTCTTGGCGGAGTGTTCCGGCCGTCAGCCCTTCGCAGAAGGACTCGATCTGCTGGCGGCTGAGAAGGCCGGTGTGGTGCTCGAACAGCGAATAGACGTGCGTGCCCCGCAGGTGGAAGGCCAGGGCGTGCATGTTGCCCAGGTTGATGACGAGCTGCTCGTCCTGACCGGCGACGACGGGGTCCTGCAGCGCGCCCAGGGCGGCGGCGGG
>LJUA01000023.1 GCA_001303545.1 Dehalococcoidia bacterium SM23_28_2 | reverse complement strand
GCGTTGGTGACGAACAGAGGAACCATCTTCTCCGGATACTGGCAAGGCCCCACAGTGTTGACGCCCCGGCTGACAATCACCGGCAGGCCGTAGGAGGAGAAGAAGGCCAGGCAGAGCATATCGGCGGCCGCTTTGCTGGCCGCGTAGGGGTTGCGGGGCCGAAGCGGGTCGACCTCGCGAGAGAAATAGCCGTCGGGCACCTCGCCGTAGACTTCATCGGTGGAGACATAGACGAAGCGCTCGATGCCATGCTCGCGGGCGGCGGAGAGGAGAACGTAGGTGCCATGAACGTCGGTCTTGATGAAAGCGTCGGCTGTCAGAAGCGAGCGGTCAACGTGGGTCTCGGCGGCCAGGCTGGGCGCCGGCCTCGGCCACCAGCTCGTCCATGAGCTGGCGGTCGCAGATGTCGCCGTGGACGAAGCGATAGCGGGGGTCGTCCTCCACATCGCGCAGGTTGTCGCGATTGCCGGCGTAGGTGAGCTTGTCGACGTTGATGACCGCATACTCAGGGTGCTCGCGCAGCAGACGGCGCACAAAGTGACTGCCAATGAATCCCGCCCCGCCGGTGACCAAGATGGTGCGCATCAAACAGCCCCTAAACCGCTCGAATCTGGCTGTGGTCGCCCAGAGTGAGGGCGCAACACCGCTCTTCCGTCTTGCCGTCGCCCCGCAGTTCCACGTAGCGGCCGATCAGGCTGTCCTCGATCCGGTAGCCCACGCGCTCGATGAGCGTGTGCTCCAGGACAACGCTGTTGGCGATGCGGCTGCCTTCCACCTGGCAGTGGTGATAGATGGAGGTGTGAGGCCCTATCTGCGAATCGACGATGCGGCTCTCCTCGCCGATGATCAGCGGGCCCTCCAGTACGCTGTTGATCACCTGAGCGCCGCGCTCGACGATCACCTTGCCCCCTACCCGCGAAGCGCTGTCGATGCTGCCTTCCATCCGGGATGGCAGGGCATCAAGCACAACCGCATTGGCCTCCAGGATGTCGCCCATCTTGCCGGTGTCCATCCAGTACTGGTTCAATTCCTGGGCCTGGACGGCCAATCCCTTGTCGATCAGGTACTGGATGGTATCGGTGATCTCCAGCTCGCCGCGGGCCGATGGCCGTAGCTGCTGCACCGCCTCGAACACATGCCGGTCGAACATGTACACGCCGATCACCGCCAGGTCGCTGGTCGGCTGGCTTGGCTTCTCCACCACCCGCGCCACCCGGCCGTCCACCATCTCGGCCACGCCGAAGCTCTGGGGGGTATCCACCCGCCTGAGAAGAATCTGGCAGTTGCTGGAATCGCCGCGAAAGCGCTGCACAAAGGAAGCCACGCCGCCCAGCACCAGGTTGTCGCCCAGGTAGAGGACGAAGGGATGATCGGCCAGGAAATCGGCGGCGATCTTCACAGCATGGGCAATGCCCAGGGGGGCCTCCTGCTGGATGTAGGCCACCCTGGCACCGAAGCGATCGCCATCCCCCACGGCTTCCTTCACTTGGGCCTGCGTATCGCCGACCACGATGCCGATGTCGGTGATGCCGCAGGCTACCAGATCCTCGATGACGTAGAAGAGGACGGGTTTGTTGGCTATGGGCACTAGCTGTTTGGCGCCGGAATAAGTGAAGGGACGCAGGCGTTCACCCTTACCGCCGCTGAGGATGAGGCCCCTGAGCTTCTCCTTTGCCATAGACCTCAGCCTGAACTAGGCTAGGCGTATTGTACCTTCCGATGGTATTGAAGGCAAGCGACCCTGCAGGCGGTCGGCCTCTTCTTGATTGGTGGCCTCCGGCCTGCTAGTCTACGAGGTAGCACTGTGAACGTTTTGGGGGAACTGTGGCCGCGGCTTCGTCCGCTAGCTACGCTGGTTCGCTCGAGCGGCTGAACCTCAGGGGGGTGGCCCGCACGTGGGAGCTGTTGCTGCTCCTGACTGCGCGGGATGTGAAGCTGCGCTATGAGGGCACCGTCCTCGGGCTCCTATGGACGCTGGCTAAGCCTCTGCTTCAGGCCCTAGTCTTCTCCTTCGCTCTGAGTACCGTTCTGCGCATAAGAGTGGGGTCTGATGCTCCCTACGTCCTATTCCTGCTGGCGGCGCTGTTCCCCTGGACTTGGTTCCAGGCCTCGATCCAGTCCTCCGCCGCCTCGTTCTCCAACAATGCCGCGCTCCTCAAGAAGGTCTACTTCCCCCGTTTTGTCCTGCCTTTGTCGGCTGTTACCAGCCAGCTCTTGCACTTCGCCCTATCGATCCCGATATTGGTGGTGCTTCTCGTTATTGCGGGTTACTACCCTCGCCCCACGTGGTTGCTTGGCCTTCCCTTGCTCACGGCCATCCAACTTCTGATGCTGGCGGGGGCTGTGCTGTTGGTGGCGTCGTTCAACGTATTCCTGCGTGACCTAGAGCACCTGGTCGAGGTCTTGATGACCCTTTGGTTTTATCTCACTCCCATCCTTTATCCGCTCTCCCTGGTCGAGGAGAGGCTGGGCGCGGTGATATATCTCAACCCGATGGCCCCGCTCATTCAGGCGTGGCGGAACCTGTTTCTGTACGACCAGCTTCCTGGCGTCGAGATCTGGCCGGCCTTGGTGTTCACGGCCCTCGCTCTCTTGGCCGGAAGCATCACGTTCAAGACTCTAGAGGGACAGTTTGAGGTCGCCTTATAGCAATCAAGAGGTCATCATCTTGGAGAACGTCTCCAAGCGTTACTTTCTCTACCCGCATCGCGTGATGGAGTTGAAGAAGGCGGTTCTGCACTTGCCAACCTTTGTGAAAGCCACTCGGGCCAGGCAGGCCTTCTGGGCACTGAGGGATGTATCCCTTACGGTTCGGCGCGGCGAGAGCGTGGGCATCATCGGCCCCAACGGCGCCGGCAAGAGCACTCTGCTGCGGATCGTCTCCGGGTTGGCGCCCCTGACCAAAGGGAGGCTCACAGTGCGGGGGCGTGTCTCGCCCCTGCTGGAACTGGGAGCAGGCTTCCACCCCCAGATGAACGGACGGGATAATGCTATAATCAACGCCGTCCTCCTGGGTCTGTCACGTAAAGAGGCCCAGGAGAAGCTTCCCGAGATAGCCGAGTTCTCCGAGCTGGGCGAGTTCATCGACCAGCCCATGCGGACTTATTCGTCGGGAATGTACGTGCGTCTGGGCTTCGCCGTCGCCGTGCACGTTAGGCCGGAGATCCTGCTCGTCGACGAAGTGCTGGCGGTGGGTGACGCCGAATTCCAGCGCAAGTGCTTCGACCACATCGAGAAGCTGCGCCGGGACAAGGTCACCATCGTCCTCGTGAGCCACGACCTGGAGAACGTGAAACATTTCTGCGACCGTGCTATCCTGATCAACCACGGCGTCGTCGCTGCTGACGGCAAGCCGCAAGAGGTGGTGGACGAGTACCTGTCGAGCCCCTCCGGGTTCGCAGTGGCTCCCGCGAATCGGGCCGATTCCTAGCGCATGATGAATGTGGATCGATTGGCAAATTCGCCTGGCTTACGGCAGCCACGACGCTAGTCTAGCGGGGTGTATCTATGGTTCAGCACAGGCGTCGGCCTAGAGAACCCAGCAACTCGCTTGGTTCTACCGATAGGACGACGCAGGGTCCTGAGGCCACCACCGGTCGACCGAAGGCAGATGTGCGCGACGGAACTCGCGCGGAATTGGCGCGGCTTCGCAAGCTAGCGCGAGCCAAGCAAGAAGAGGTCGATAGCCTGCAGCGCCGCCTAAGCGACATTGAGAACTCGACAAGCTGGCGGCTTATCCAGCGCATTCGACCGCTGCTCTGGTTTTTTGCGCCCCCAGGCAGCTTACGCTATCGGATAGCGATGCGAATGCTGCGGTGGATGGCTTCTTTTGGTGCGCGGCCCACTAGGCTAATAACGGCGCCGCTACGCTGGGCACGGCGAGCATTGCGCCGGCGTCCGTTGTCTCAACGTGAGAAATCAGTCCAGGGAAGACCGCTGGTGCGGCGGTTGCGGGTGGGGTGCTTCGGTGAGCACGCCTGGTCAGTGGGAGGAGGCGCCGTGCACGTACTCAAGTTCCTGCTGGCCCTCTCTGACTTCTACGAGGTGGACCTGCTTGTTCCTTCGGGAACACCCATTCGAGACAGGCGCTGGTATTTGGATAACCTGAATATCGATATCGGAGATATGTCGGTCAAAAGGTACTCCAAAGGTGCGGCGGACAAGTACGATATCTGGCTGTCAGCGGCCAATGAGAGCATAGTGTTCGCCAAAACCCCGAAGAGCTACAACATAGTGTTCTTCCCCTTCGTGGCTCAGGATGGTAACGGTATCACTCACATCGCCAACAGCAATTACACCGCCTCCTACGTTAGAGATCGCTACAGGACTCAGGATGTGATGGTGATCTATCCATCCATCGCCACTGACGACCTGCGCCCCGGCCTGAAGGAGCCCATGATCCTACACGTGAGCCGTTTTGCAGTGCCTTCTGCCTTCGCAGACAAAGCTCACTTGGCGATGATCCAGGCGTTCAAACAGCTGTGTAATCGAGGGCTGAGCGGGTGGCGATTGGTCCTTGCCGGAGCTACTGTCCTTGAGGGCGAGTCAGTGTACGCTTCCCATCTCGCGCGCCATGCTAGCGGCTTCCCCATCGAGATCGATCTCAACCCATCGTCTTCAGAGCTACGCGAGCTGTATTCGAGGGCCTCAGTCTATTGGCATGCTACTGGCTTCTCGGTGTCGGAACCGGCTGCTCAGGAACACTTCGGGCTTACCATCGTCGAAGGAATGGCCGCCGGGGCGGTCCCGATTGTTTTCAATTCTGGAGGACCGCCGGAGATCGTGACCCATGGAGAGCATGGTTTCCTATTCAATTCACTCGAGGAGCTTGTGGACCTGACGTGGGAGGTGGCGACGCAACCCGCGCTCTGGAAGAGGCTTTCTGAAAAGGCGAGACAGCGGGCTCGTGACTTCAGCGATGAGGTGATGAAGGATAGGCTGCTATCTGCGGTGGCCAAGTCGGAGAAGGTATCCATTATCATCGGCACACACAACAACTGCGAATACCTGAGGAGAACCCTGGAGACCCTCTTCCGCCATACGCCACCTGGATTCGAGCTCATCATAGTGAACAACGCCAGCGAGGATGGAACAAACATCCTCCTGCAGTCCCTTGACTACCCGCACCTGAAGATAGTCAACAACAGGGCAAATCGTGGCTTTGCCGCCTTCAACAACCAGGGTTTGCGCCTCGCCGAGAGGCCATACGTCCTCTTCCTGAATGACGACGTGGAGCTTACGCCGGGGTGGCTGGAGCCTTTGGTCGAGATGCTGGATCTGCATCCCGAGGTCGGCGCTGTGGGGTCACGTCTCCTCTATCCAGACGGCCGCATCCAGCACGACGGCAAGATGTTTCTGAAAAAAGACCTGCTGCCGTACCATGTCAACATCGGTGGACGTCCTGGAGACGACGAAAGGCCCGTGGAGGTGGACACCCTGACGGCGGCCTGCCTCCTCGGACGCCGCGAACTCGTCGGCTTCTCCGAGGACTATCGGCGCGGATACTATGAGGACACCGACATGTGCCTTCGTATCAAGGACAGCGGGTATGCGTTGGTCGTACATCGGGGAAGCGTTGTTATTCACCACCATGGGATATCCATGGGCAGGAATCAGGCCGCCACAGAGCGAGCTCAGGCCAGGAACAAGCGCATCTTACTGGAGCGCTGGTCTGCCAAGCTCCCGTCGCTGGTCCACCTGGCTACCGAAAAGGAGCTCTACAGAGGTAAGCTGCGCTGCCGGCGGATTCTAGCGGCCGACGTTCTCTCCAAGAGCTGGCCATTCTCCCACCGCCTGGACGAATGAGGGAGGTTTGGCGGGCAGCGTGAGGCTCTGCTTCCTGGTGTATCACGGCAGCATGTACTCGGGCGGGCAGGGCGTCTACATCCACTACCTGACGCGCGAGCTCATGCGCCTGGGCCATGAGGTGCACGTCATCGCCGGGCCGCCCTACCCGAGCATGGCCGAGGGCGTCCAGGTGCACCGCCTGGAGAGCTTCAGTTGGTTCCGCTTCGTCGAGAACCGTCGAGAGTTCCTCGATCGGCCCAACCCTCTCCAGTTCTTCTATCCCCTGAACCTGTTCGAGTTCGCCAGCACTCGCGCCGGCATCTTCTCCCTGATGTTCACCTTCAGCCTGCGGGCGGTGGCCAAGTTCCAGGAGCTGCACCGCCGCCACCCGTTCGACATCGTTCACGACAACCAGGGGCTGGGCATCGGCCTGCTGCTCATAAAGAGCTGCGGCGTCCCTATGGTGGCTACCGTTCACCATCCCCTGTCCATCGATGCGCGCAACGCCGTCGCGCAGGCCACAGGCCCCATCGAGAAGGTCCGCCGCCTGATCTACTACCCCATCCTCATGCAGGAGTTCGTCGCCCGCCGCCTGGACAGGATCATCACCGTATCGGAGGCCTCCGCCCGCATGGTTGAGTCGGCCTTTGTCCTGCCCAGGCAGCAGATTGAGGTCATCCACAACGGGATCGACACCGACACGTTCCGCCCTATGAGAGTAGCCAAGCAGGCCAACAACATCATCTGTGTGAGCAACTCCGAGGATCGGAGCAAAGGCGCCCTCTATCTCCTCCAGGCCCTGCGCTACCTGCGCGATAGCACCGACTACCGCCTGACCTTCGTCGACCGGCCGGAGCACGAGCTGAAGCTGGCCCCCCGTCTGGTGCGCCGCTATGGACTGAGCAGCCGCGTTCGCTTCACCGGGCGGGTCACAACCCCCCAACTGGTACGCCACTACTGCCGCGCCCAGATGAGCGTCTGCCCTTCCCTGTACGAGGGGTTCGGCCTGCCCGCCGCCGAGGCTATGGCCTGCGGCCTGCCAGTGGTAGCTACCACCGGCGGGGCGCTGCCCGAGGTGGTGCAGGACGGCGTCACCGGCATCCTGGTGCCGCCGGCCGATGCCCGTTCCCTGGCCGAAGCCACGGACAAACTGATGCGAGACGCGGACATGAGGCGACGAATGGGACAGGCGGGAAGGCAGAGGATCCTAGATAAGTTCAACTGGCAGAAGGCTGCTTTGCAGACCGAGGCCGTCTACCGACAGGTGTGCGAGCCGAGTCCGGCTGCGGCGTCGCCTCCTGTGGCCGCGTCATAGCAAGGGCCCAGCCGATCCAGAAGGCCACCGAAAGAACCCCCAGGCTGCCCACCAGAAGGGGAATAGCCAGCGCCCAATAGCTGCGCCTGCGCACCCCCTCCAACAGACCAGCCGCGATGGCCAGGGCAGTCCCGCAGATGATCACGCCATACAAGCGCGACATGTCCGGCCTCGGCCTTTGCCCTATACTCTCCGCCATAGCAGCCTGACAGAGCCAGAAGCTAGCGCCCCCGGCAGGACTCGAACCCACAACCACCTGGTCCGAAGCCAGGCGCTCTATCCAATTGAGCTACGGGGGCACATTCTCGACCCGTTTGCTGAATCAAACTCAGCTACGTAGTGTTCAACAAGCCCTAGAGAGTTTATCATAGGCCCCGTACGGTCTCAACCGTACTTCCGTCGGCAAGCACGCTAGCTCACAACCACCTGGGAGAGCCATCGTGGAGCAAAGCGTCGAGGTCACGACCAAGACAGTGGAGGAACTTCTGCAGGGCAAGGCCCTCGACGAGGCTGTCGAGCTGGTTGCCTCTATCCACCCGGCCGACCAGGCCGAGATCTTCTGGCACCTGGAGATAGAACTGCGGGAGGCTTTTCTTGCCCTTCTATCGGCCGAGGGCCTCGCTCACCTCCTGGAGTACCTGGACCCCGACGAGCGAGTGGTGGTGGTGGAGAAGATGCCGCGAGCGTCCCTGGCCCGCGTCCTGGACAAGGTCGACAACGACGTGGCCGCCGACATTCTCCGTACGTTGCCCGCGGCGGAGGGTGCGCGGGTGCTGTCCACCATGAGCACGGCCTCAGAGGTGCTTCCCCTGCTGACACATGCCGACGAGAGCGCCGGCGGCATCATGACCCGCGGCTTCGTCGCCCTCCATGGGAAGATGACCGCCCACGACGCCATCAACTACCTGCGCCTGCAGAAGCCCAACGTGGAGGAAGCCTACTACCTGTACGTCCTGGATGCCGCCAATCGCCTGCAGGGAGTGGTAAGCCTGCGCGAGCTGGTGGTGGCCCCTGCCAGCACGACCATCGAAGAGATCATGATCCGAGACGTGATCGCCGTTGAGCCCGAGACCGATCAAGAGGAAGTAGCTCGTGTGGTTCAGCGCTACCGTCTGCGGGCCCTGCCGGTGGTAGACGAAGAGCGACATCTGCTAGGCATCACCACTATGGACGACGCCATGGCCGTCGCCTCCGAAGAGGCTACCGAGGACATGTACAGCATCAGCGGCCTGCCCGCCGAAGAGAGCATCTATGACCCCGTCAACGTTTCCGCCCGCAGACGATTGCCCTGGTTGATTCTGAACCTTGTCCTGGCCTTCATGGCCGCTGGCGTCGTCAGCCGCTTCGTAGACACCATCGAACAGATAGCGGCCCTGGCCGTGTTCATGCCCATCGTCGCCGGCCAAGGGGGCAATGCCGGCATTCAGACCATTACCCTCGTGGTACGCGAGATCGCCTTGGGAGAGGTAGAGCTCAAGGACGCCAGACGCGTCCTCATCAAGGAAATATCCGTGGGCTTGCTGAAAGGCATCGCCCTAGGCCTGCTGGTTGGCCTGATAGCCTGGGTATGGTGGAGCAACGCCTGGCTGGGCCTGGTCGTCGGGCTGGCCATACTGTTGAACCTGTTAGTGGCCGGCTTCTGGGGGGCGATAATACCGCTCGGCCTGCGCTGGCTGCGGCTCGATCCCGCTGTCGCCTCGGGGGTCTTCCTGACCGGCTTTACCGATGTCCTGGGCTTCTTCTTCCTGCTGGGCCTGGCAACCCTTCTTCTCTCTCAGTTGACCTAGCTAGGGGGCAACGAATAGCTGCAGGCTGATGCTGCTTAGCTGACCATCCACATGCACCGCGGCGATGGCCAACGTGCCGTGCTCCTCGGGGCTATCCTGTCTGGCGAACTCGACGATGACGGTCTCCTGCTCGGCGATCTCCACCACGTTCTCCACCTGCCAGGGCTCCTTGTCCAGTTCATTCTCATAGAAAGCCAGCACCTTATCGGTGCTGTCCTCGCTCTCCATGCTCACCAGGAATCCGGCCCCCTCAGGATGAACGGTGGCCACCTGGATGGTGGCCTTTTCGTATAGAGGTAAGTCCTCGGGGAAGCCCTCCGGCAGACTAGCGCCGCCGGGCTCTCCATCATCGCCGCCACCGCAGGCGGCAGCCAACGCAAGCACAGGGATAAAGCAGAGAAAAGTAAACACGCTCGCCCGAGTCATTTCATCACCTCCGGGCTTTCGCGAGGGGTACCGCAACCGCCGGCGCCTTCAGGTTAGCAGGTCGATGGGCGGCTGGCAAGAAACTGGGGTGGACGGAGGGATTTGAACCCTCGATCTCCAGGGCCACAACCTGGCGCGTTAACCGCTACGCTACGCCCACCACGAGGAGACAAGGGAAAACGCTGGCATCGTCGCAATGCCAGCGCCTGGAGTTTATCACTTTTGCCCAGATACGGTCAAGGAAAGGCAAGCTACGGGACTGGTTCCCCATTGGTGGGTGAGTCTCCCCGCGGATTGAAATCCGCGGCTTGGCCAGAAGACGCGGCGCTCAACCCGCAGGATGCCCCGAAAGCCCCTCATCCACCACTCGCCCATCCAGCATGCGGACGACGCGCTCCGCCGCCGAGGCGATCTGAGCGTCGTGGCTCACCAGCACCAGGGTTACCCCTCGCTTCTGCTGGATGGTCCGCAGCAGGTCCAGCACCATCTCGCCGGCCTTGGAGTCCAGGTTCCCTGTGGGCTCGTCCGCCAGAAGGATGGGCGGATCGTTGGCCAGAGCGCGAGCAATGGCCACCCGCTGGCGCTCGCCCCCCGAGAGCTTGATGGGCGGCGTGTTCGCTCGGTCGCCAAGCCCTACGGCCTCCAGCAGGCGCTGGGCCTTGGCCCGTCGCTCCCACAAGGAGAGCTCGGCCTCGTACATGGGGATCTGTACGTTGGCGGAGGCGGAAAGGGTGGGCAGCAGGTTGTGGAGCTGAAAGACCAGCCCCACTCGATGTGAGCGGTAGGTGCTAAGGTCGCGCACCTCCGCCAGGTCCATACCGTCGACTACAATGCGGCCGGAGTCGGGCCGGTCCAGAGCGGCGATCAGGTGGAGAAGGGTGGACTTGCCGCAGCCGGACGGGCCGGTGATCGCCACGAACTCGCCCTCGCGGACCTGGAGCGTGGCACCGCTGAGAGCGCGGATGCGCCCCTCCTCGTAGGTCTTGACCACCTCCTGGACATCGATGGCGATGCGATCTCTATTCATAGCGGATGGCCTGAATGGGCGATAGCCGCACAGCGCGGATCGCCGGATAGAGCGCCCCCAGCAGGGCCACCGCCACCCCCACCACCAGGCCGCGGATGAACACGTCAGGCGTATATTCGGGCTCCAGGAAGCTGCGCACCGCCGGAAAGATCAGGATCGCCCGGGTGAACACCACAGCCAGGATCGATCCTATCAGAGCACCTATGAGACACAAGAGGACCGATTCGCCCAGCACCATCTGAAGCACCCGTCGCTGCCGCCAACCCACCGCCCGCAGGATGCCGAACTCGCGGGTTCGCTCCATGACCGACATCACCATCGTATTCATGACGCCGATACCGCCGATGAAAACGGCCAGGAAAGAGATGGCCAGGTTGGCGGCGTCCATCATCTGCATGCCCTGGTCGACCTCGTTGTAGTCGGAGAGAGTGCGCAGCGTGGCCAGCTCCGGGTGGTCCTCTTCGATGCGAGCGGTGAGCGCATCGAGGTCGGTGCCCACTTTGGCCTTGACGTAGATCAAGGTCATCAGCCCTCCTTTGCGCTCGTATTCCTGGACGGTCGCCAGGGGCAAAATCGCGCCACCGTCTTCCCACACGTTGCCTGTACGGTAAATGCCCACCACCGTGAAGGTGCGATCCTTGAGCTCGACAGTATCGCCCAGGTTCTTGTCGAGCTGGCTGGCGCCCTCCTCGCCCAGCAACATCTCGTCCGTGGCGCCGCGAGCCAGGTAGCGGCCCTCCAGTAGGGGCACGTCGAAGTGCTCCAGGTCGCTCGGTTCAATGCCGAGCTGAACGAAGTAGGGGTTGGAGCCCAAGCTAGAGAAGGCCATCAACACTCCGATGGCGTGATTCACCTCGGGATAGGCGGCCACGTCCTCGAGCTGCTCCTCGGTCAGAGTGCTGAAGCTGAGGTCGGCGCTGCCCGACTGCCCGATGGCGAAGTCGGCGCCGCCGGCATGCAGTATGTCCTCGGCTGTAGCCTTCAGGCTATGGGTGACCACCCCCAGGGCCACCACGGTGGTGATGCCCAGGCTGATGCCCAGAGCCGTCAGCAGCGTTCGGATACGCTGACGCAGCAGGTTGCGAAATATGAGCATAAAGAACGGCATAGCGCACCTCTCCAGCCATCGCTATAACTGTGGATTCTGCGCCCGCCCCGGGCGCTCGGATTCCCCCGTTGTAGAACGCTCGGGCCAGCGGGGGAGTTGCCTGAGGAGCTAGACAGAGCGACGGCCAATCACGTCCCCGCTTGTCTATGTCCTTACCACTTCGTAGACCTTGCCCATGCCCACAACGGGGCAGCCGCTTCGCTCGGCACAGCCAGCGCACATGGGAGGGGCCTCGCCCAGCTCCACCTCCCGCAGGCGCCCTTTGCGCACCAGGGTCTCGATCATGCCGTCCAGGGCGCTGCGCTGCACGCCCAGACGCCGGCTCAGCTCATCGAGGTTCAGCGGGCCCCTGGCCTTCTCCAGTTCCTCAATAATCCGCGAAAGCATCTCACACCACCCCCATGCTAGCCAAGGCCCAGCAGTCCGGCCCCCTGGTAGACCACGAAGGCGGCGACCCAGGCCACGGCCGTGTAGTAGGCGGCAGCGAATCCTGCCCAACTCCAGCCGAACTCCTGTCCAAGCGCCGCCAGGGTCGCCACGCACGGCACGTACAGGAGTACGAAGACCAGGAAGGCAACAGCGGCCCGCTCGCTGAAGACGGGTTTGAGGGCTGCCTGCAAGTCGGTTTCCTCATCCGGTGCCGTCTGGAAGACGCCGGGCACGAGGGCCGGTACTCGCTTCACCGAATCACGCACCGCCCGGGCACCGCCCTCGAAGATGTCTCCTATCTCCTCCGGCGTGGAGGGGAACTCCTCCTCGCCTTCTTCCTCCACGCCACCGACGTAGATCTCGCTCATGGTGCTCACTACCACCTCTTTGGCCACCAAGCCGGTAACCAGAGCACCCGATGACTCCCAATCGCCGAAGCCGGTCGGCTCGAATACATGGCTGATGGTGGCACCGGTGTGGCCGAACCAGCTATCCCGCTGGTCGTCCACGCCCCAGGGCATGTTAAGCAGAAACCAGACGACGACAGCGGCGGCGAAGATGTAGACGCCCGCCTTGCGGATGAAAGCGCTGCTTCGCTCCCACATGTGGGTCGCCAGCCCTCTGATGGTGGGCAGCCGGTACGGCGGCAGCTCCATGACGAAGGGCGACGTGGGCTTACCCCGGAAGATGGTGTACCTGAACACGATGCCCGTAAGAATGGCCAGAGCAACGCCGAGAAGGTACATCGAGATGAGAACGATGTCCTGGTGGCTGGCAAACAAGGCAGCGGCGAACAAGACGTAGACCGGCAGGCGCGCCCCACAGGACATGAACGGGCACAGCAACGCCGTCAGCAGACGGTCTCTGCGGCTCTCCAGCGTGCGAGTGGCGTAGATGGCGGGCACGGTGCAGCCGAAACCGATCAGCATGGGGATGAACGACTTGCCGTGCAGCCCCAGGCGATGCATCAGCCGGTCCATGACGAAGGCCGCTCGCGCCAGGTATCCGGTGTCCTCCAGCAAGGCGATGAAGAAGTACAGGAACAGTAGCAGCGGTATGAACACCATCACCCCGCCCACGCCGGCGATTATCCCGTCCAGGGCCAAGGCCACCAGCCAGTCGGGGGAATTGATGAGGTTCAGGAAGCGCTCCGCCCAGTGGGAAAACGGCCCGGTGATCACCTCGTCGAGCCAGTCCATGTAAGGCGCAGCGATGTCCGTTGTCACCTTGAACAGCAGCCACATCATGGCCACGAAGATGGGTATGCCCAGGAGCCGGTGGGTAACGATGGTGTCTATTCTGTCCGACAGGATCCGACGGGTCACCGGCGGCCGCTCCACCACCTCCTTGACCAGGCCGGTAATGAAACCGTACCGGCGGTCGGTGATGATGATATCCACGTCATCGCCGTAGATGTTGCGCAGGTGGTTGACGCTCTTCTCGGCCGCTTGCAGAAGCTCGGCGCCGCCGCGGGCGGAGGCCACCCTCTCGCGGACGTCCGCGTCCTCCTCCAGGAGCTTTATCGCCAGCCAGCGGTGCGGGTAATGGTCAACGCGGATGTCCTCCGCTTCGATGAGATCATACAGCTTGGCGATCTCGGTCTCTATCTCGCGGCCGTAGTCCACCAGCGGCTGCCCCTTGCGGGGGTAGGTCATGTCGTGGGTTGTCACCGCGGCGCTCTCCTCCTAGGAGACGGGCAAACCACCGTGTGTCTCAGACCTCTGCCGTTCTTCTTGGCTGAGACCTGGCCGCTTGGATGATCTTTTCCTTCAGCTCCTCAATGCCCAGGCCCCTGCTGGCCACCGTCGGCACTACAGGGATGCCGCCCAGGCCCTCGGACAGCTTGGCGATGTCGATCTTGTAACCACGGGATTCGGCCGTGTCGCTCATGTTCAGAGCGATCACCAGATCGGCACCGAGCTCCAGGATCTGCACCGCCAGATAGAGGTTGCGCTCAAGGTTGGCGGCGTCCACCACGCTCACCACCACTTGCGGCCGCTCATGCACTATGTAGTCGCGGGCGATGACCTCCTCCAGAGAGTAGGCAGCGAGGCTGTAGGTTCCGGGCAGGTCCACCACTCTGATGTCCCGCCCATCGTGGCGCCAGATGCCCTCCTTCTTCTCCACCGTCTTCCCGGGCCAGTTGCCCACGTGCTGACGGCCACCGGTGAGGCTGTTGAAGATGGTGCTCTTGCCGGAATTGGGATTACCAGCGAGGGCGATAGTGAATCCTTCGGCCACTATCCCTTCCTCCCCCGTCTAGATTGGCTCCACCATGATCTTATGGGCCATGCCCCGCCCGAGAGCCAGGCGGAAATCGCGCACCGCCACCAGGAGTGGCCCCGACGGTCCAGCCTGGACTATCCTCAGCGTTTCGCCAGGAGTGAGGCCCATATCGGCCAGCCTGTGCCGTATGCCCCATCCCCCCCGAATATCTACCAGGCGCACTTCCTCGCCGGGGCTCACCATCGAAAGAGGTATCAAAGCTGTCACGCCCTCTCTACAAGGATCTCCCTGGCCTCTTCCCTGCGCAGGGAGAGATGATAGCCCCTGATCAACAGGTCCACTGGGTCGCCCAGGGGGGCCACCTTCACTACCTCCACCTCGATGCCGGGCACCACGCCCATGTCTAGGATGCGACGGCGAACGGGCCCGCCGCCGCCCACTTTGACGATGGTGCCTCTCTCCTTGGGCTTGAGCTCGCTCAGGGGTATCATTTTCATCGACTCCGGGGCTGATCTCGTCCCCCGTTCTTTTCCACCGGTTTCACCAGCACATTCCTGGCCAGGTCCGCTGCCAACTCCACCGGCCGTCCCTCTACCCGCACCTGCACCGAGCCATCTCTGGCACTTGCCCCCTCGGTGTCCAGTATGCAACCAGGTGTGATATCCAAGCGGGCGAGGCGGTGAAGGAAGTCCGCGCTCTCATCGCGGATGCGCACTACGCGGGCAGACCCCGGAGCGGGAAACTCACTCAGAGGCATCGCCCGCTCTTCGCTGGCTCGACCCTCCTTGTCAGGGATGACATGGCCGTGGGGACAGGCCTCAAGGTCGTCCATTAACTCCGCCAGACGCTCTTCCAGGTCGGGCGAAGTGGCATGCTCCAGCCTGCAGGCCTCGTCGTGGACCTCTTCCCAGGAGAAGCCCAGGAAGCGGACCAGGAAGCTCTCCCAGAGTCGATGGCGCCGAATGAGAGACGTGGCCAGACGCTCCCCCTGCTTGGTTAGCTGCACCACCCCGCGCGGCTTGTGGGAAACGACACCCTTGGCCGATAGACGCCGCAGCATCTCCGTTACCGAGGGCTGGGATACGTCCAGCCGCCGCGCGATTGAGGACGTGGTAGCTTCCTCTCCCTCCTCGCTTAGCTCGGCGACGGCCTTCAGATACATTTGCGCGCGTTCATCAAGCATTAGGTATCCCTACCCGCAGAATATAGGGTGCCCTAAGTAGCCTATATCCATCTTACCACTTGTGGATCTTGTGTCAACCGCTCTCGGCAGCAGTGGCCAGGACCGCCCCAGCTCAGTGAGAACGAGAAACCCTTCTTGACAGTAGGTAGCGGCAGCGTGTATCAAATAGGCAATGTGTTCTATTTCCGTGCCGGAGAGGCCTCTGTCAGCGGCGATGATCGCAATCCGCCGCGGCCGGCCCAGCCATGCCTCCCCACCGTCGGCCAACAGGGAGTAGCGCGATAATGGAGTCTCGGCGGGACAACAAGGCAACGCAATCGAGGACAATCGTGAGCATGGCGCCCGACCAGGTCGAAGCGGCAGGGAAGCTGGTCTATGAGGCCTTCAAAGACGTGGCCCTCAAGCACGGCTTCGAGCCTATCTACGACTCGCCCGAGTTCGCCACCATCCTCGTGCGCAGAATCAGTCAGCTAGAGGGGTTCACGTCCTTCGTGGCCATTGAGGGCGGGCAGCCGCTGGCTGTGAATTTCGTCGACCAGCGAGGCGACGTTGCCGGCATAGGCCCTGTGGCCGTTGGGGTCGAACATCAGGGAAAAGGCCTGGGCAGAATGGTCATGGAGGCCGCCCTGGAACATGCCGAAGGTTGCGGCTTCCAGTCGGTGCGGCTGTTGCAGGCAGCCTACAACACGGTCTCCTACAGCCTCTACTGCCGCCTGGGCTTCGATGCCAAGGAGCAAATAGCCTCCCTAAGAGGCAGACCACCCGCCGACGAGGCTGCGGTCAGCATGGTCAGAGAGTGCACGTCTCATGACCTCGATGCGCTGGATGACCTCAGCCTGGAAGTGCTTGGCTTCCGGCGGCGTGGAGAAATAGAGATGGCGATGCCGCGCAGGCCACCGCTCTTGGTCGAGCGCGACGGACGCCCCGTCGGATATGCATGTCGCTTCTTCACGCCCAGCAGCACATTTCTCGGCCCAGCAGCGGCCAGGGATGAGGAGGCACTGAAGGATCTTATCATTGGTGCGGCCCGGCTGGTGCCTAGTAGCCTGAGGTTCGTCCTGCCGGCGAGCTGTCCCTCGCTGCTGCGCTGGGCATTTCGGTCGGGTTTCTCTCTGCTGGAGCTGGATACCCTGATGGCCAGGGGTACCTATGAGGCCCCGACCGGAGCATACATGCCCTCGGTCTGGTACGCGCCCTCTCGCTCTAGTACCTTACGGCCTTGCCGTACTTCTCTCGCAGCACCGTCTTCAGGACCTTCATCGCCGAACTGCGGGGCAGGGCATCGATGAAATCAACCGACTTGGGCTTCTTGTAGCTGGCCAGTTGCTCCTTGCAGAACTCGATGACCTCCTCCTCGGTCAGCGTTTCTCCCGGCTTGGGTGCCACAATGGCCTTGACGGACTCACCCCACTCCTCATCGTGGACGCCGATGACCGCCGCCTCCAGGATCTTGGGGTGCTTGTACAGCACCTCCTCTATCTCCGCCGGATAGATGTTCTCTCCGCCGCTGACGATCATGTCTATTTTGCGATCCACGATGTACAGGAAGCCTTCCTCGTCCCGGCGAGCGAGGTCACCGGAGTGCATCCAGCCGTTCTTGAAAGCTTTCGCCGTCGCCTCCGGGTTGTTGTAGTATTCCTTCATGACGGTAGGGCCACGATAGATGATTTCCCCTACCTCGCCTACCGGTACCTCCCTGTCCTCGTCGTCTACCAGCCGGATCTCGAGGAAAGGTAACCCCTTGCCCACGGAGGCCTCCTTGCGCTCCGCCTCGGAGGGCATCAGGACGGAGACCAGCGCATTGGACTCCGTCTGGCCGAAGCAATCGAAGATCTTCACCTGGGGGAAGGCTTCCCTGATCTTGCTTCGCACTTCGGTGGGCAGGATGGATCCTCCTGAGTACCAAACCTTTAAGGAGCTGGTGTCGAACTGGTTCAGGTTAGGCATCTGCACCAAGAAGTTGGCCATAGCCGGGATCAACAGCATGGCGCTGCATCTCTCCCGCTCTAATGTCTGCAGCACCTCCACCGGATTGAACACTTCCGTCGGCAGGATGACCGTCGCCCCAAGAAGGAGATAGGCAAGGCAGTTGCCGAAGGAGGCTATGTGAAAGATGGGAGGAACCGCGAAGGATC
>LJUA01000100.1 GCA_001303545.1 Dehalococcoidia bacterium SM23_28_2 | reverse complement strand
ATCCCGCAGGGACAGGCTGTAGTGAGTGAGAGCGCCGGGATTGATTATGATGCCTTGCGCCTCGCCGGCCTCCGTCTGGATGAAGTCGATGAGGGCGCCCTCGTGGTTGGACTGGAAGGATCGGAGTTCTACCCCGCGCTCGGCCGCCCGCTGGGCGACCCGCTCCTCGATCTCCTTCAGGGTGAGAGTGCCGTAGATGTCGGGCCGGCGTTTGCCTAGAGTGTTCAGGTTAGGCCCGTTGATGAGAAGGAACCTCATTCGTCCTCGCTTCGCTTTCGTCGCGACCGCCACACATTGTAGAAGGCAGCATCGTACACGCGCCGCTTCTCGGCCTCGCTGACGTGGGTGTAGATCTGAGTGCTGCCTACGCTCTCGTGACCCAGAAGCTCCTGCACCACCCGCAGGTCGGCTCCACCGTCCAGCATATGGGTGGCGAAGGTATGACGCAACAGGTGGGGGAACACCCGCTCGTCGAGGCCGGCCTTCAGCGCACAGCGGCGGACCATGATCTGCACGGCTCGCGCGGAGAGCCGCCCGCCCTGGTTGTTGAGGAAGAGGGCCCTCTCTTGGGGACGCCGAACGAGGGCCGGCCGCCCGTCCCGCAGATAGCGGCGCAGGGCGTCCGCCGCCGCCCGCCCCATGACGGCGATGCGTTCCTTGTTGCCCTTGCCCAGCACCCGCGCTTGCCGTTCGCCGATATCCACGTCGCTGGCATCCAGGGCCACCAGCTCGCTCAAACGAAGGCCGGCGGCATACAGGAGCTCCAGGATAGCGCGGTCGCGCAGGGCCTTGGGGCTATCGCCTTCGACCGACCCCAGGATGGCCAGAACCTGCTTGGGCGAAAGGAAACTGGGCAGGCGACGCCCCTTCTTGGGGGCGCGTACGCCCGCCAGCGGGTCGTGCTCGATGCGGCCCTGGAGGACGAGGAAGCGATAGAAGGAGCGGATGCTGCTCACTCTGCGGACGATGCTGCCCGGGGCCAGCCTCCGCTCCCTCAGCACAGCCAGATAGCCGCGCAGAAGATAGCGATCGACGTCGCGGATGTCCCGGCCGGCCTCCTGGGCATAGCAGAAGAATGAGCGAAGGTCGTTCTCGTAGTTGCGCAGGGTGTAGGGCGACAGGTTGCGCTCAGCCCGAAGGAAGCGAAGGTAAGCCTGAAGCAGCTCTTCCATATCGGCTCTGCAAAGACTATCGCTGGCCTACCGGCATGCCCGTCTCCTCGGGCTTCTCCTCCTGCGGTGCTTGGCCCCGCCAACGGCACTGCGTACAGCGAGCTCGTCCCTCGCCAGCGGCCAGCAGTAGGCTGCCGCACTCAGGACAGGACGTGGGCAAGGGGCGGCTCCAGGTAGTGAACTTGCACGAAGGGTAGTTGGCACAGCCATAGAACACACGGCCGCGACGGCTGCGCTTCTCCACAATCTCGCCCTCGCACAGGGGACAGCGAGCGCCGGTCTTCACCAGAAGAGGCCGCGTGCCCTGGCACTGAGGATAGCGAGAGCAGGCCAGGAAGGGCCCAAAGCGGCCTCGCTTGGCGACCATGGGAGAGCCGCACTTAGGACAGGCCTCGTCGGCGACAGGCAAGGGATCGCCCTGGCCGTCCAGCGGCCGAGTGTTTCGACACTGAGGATAGCCAGAGCAAGCCAGAAAGCGGCCCCGTTTGCCCCAGCGAATGACCATTGGGTGGCCGCACAGGTCACACACTTCGCTTGTCTCCTGGCGAACCGCCGGCGCTTCGCTCGCGGTATCCAGGGCCTCCATCAAAGGCGCATAGAAACCCTCCACTACCGGCTGCCAGGGCCTCTCGCCGCGGGCGATCTCGTCCAGTTCCTCCTCCATCTCGGCGGTGAAGTTAACGTCCACAATGTCGGGGAAGTAGGTGGTCAGCAGATCGTTGACCACGAACCCCAGCTCCTGCGGCCTCAGGCGACCGTTATCCTTCTCCACGTAGCCTCGCCCCTGGACAGTGGCGATGATCGGCGCGTAGGTGCTGGGTCGGCCGATGCCCTTCTCCTCCAGGGCTTTGACCAGCGTGCCCTCGGTGTAGCGAGGAGGCGGCTCGGTGAAGTGCTGCTCAGGGTGCAGCCCCAAGAGGCGCAGGAGATCGCCTGCCGCCAGCTCGGGCAGAGGGTTCTTCCCCAGGTTTTCCTCCTCGCCTTCCTCCCTTGTCTCGTTATACAGATTCTGGTAGCCGGGGAATGCAAGCTGGGTATTGACGGCCCGAAAGAGATAGACATCGCGGCCGCGGGAAGGCTTGGCCTCGATGTCCACCGTGGTGACATCGTAGAGGGCGTCGGCCATCTGGCTGGCCACCATGCGCTTCCAGATAAGAGTGTACAGACGGTCCTGGTCGCGATTGAGATAGCGCCGAACCTTCTGAGGCTCGCGATAAGTGGAGGTGGGCCGGATAGCCTCGTGGGCCTCCTGAGCCCTCTTTACCTTCTTCTTGTACACGCGAGGCGAGGTGGGCACGTAGGGCTGGCCGAACTTCTCTCGGATATATTCCCGCGTCTGGCGTTTGGCCGAATCGGCGACCTGAGTGGAGTCGGTGCGCATGTAGGTGATCAGCCCTACCTCGCCTTCGGCGCCGATGGCCAGCCCCTCGTAGAGCTGCTGGGCGATGCGCATCGTCCTCTGGGCAGTGAAGCCCAGGCGACGGGCGGCCTCCTGCTGGAGGGTGCTGGTAATGAAGGGCGGCAGCGGCCTTCGTGCTTGCTGCTTCTTCTGGACAGCGGTCACGCTGTAGGCCGCCGACTGGAGAAGCTGCACCAGGCGGTCGGACTCCTTCTGGCTGGCGATCTCCAGCTTCTTCCGCTTGCCGGCCAGCCCGGCAAGCTTGGCCCGGAAGCTCTGGGGATCATCCCCCTTCGATAGCTCGGCCTCTATGAACCAGTATTCCTTGGGCACGAAGCCCTCGATCTCCCTCTCTCGCTCCACCACCAGGCGCAGGGCCACCGACTGCACTCGCCCCGCCGAAAGGCCACGGGCTATCTTCTTCCAGAGAAGAGGACTCAGGTTATAGCCCACCAGCCGGTCGAGGATGCGGCGGGCCTGCTGTGCCTGCACGAGTTGCATATCGATCTCGCGGGGATGGCGGAAGGCTTCTCGCACCGCCTTGGGCGTGATCTCGTGAAAGACCACTCGCCGCAGGGAGTCCTCATCGAGATCGGCCGCCTGCACCAGGTGCCAGGCGATGGCTTCGCCTTCGCGGTCGGGGTCGGTAGCCAGGAAGACGGCCTGCGCTCTCTCGCTGGCGGCGGCAATCTCAGATATGACCCGTCGTTTCTCCTTGGGGACGATATAGTAGGGGTCGAAGTCGTGCTTGACATCCACTCCCAGGGCCGACTTGGGCAGATCGCGCACGTGGCCGATGGAGGCCTTCACCTCGTACTGACGGCCGAGGATGTTCGCCAGGGTACGAGCCTTGGCGGGCGATTCGACCACCACCAGGCTCTTGCTGCTTCTTTCTGTCACAGGGTTCACGCTCCGTAGATGGCGCCGGCCTCGCGGGTGCGCACGTAGCTCATGGGGCCCATCTGGCGCACCAAGCCCTTCAGCTCCAGCATGGCCAGAGCGCTGCTCACGGCAGCGATGGGCAGTCCGCTGCGCCGGCGCACCTCATCGATGTGGATGGGCTCCGTGGAAATATGACGCAGGAGAAGCTGTTCTGTATCATCGGCGGGGGCCAGTTCCTTCATCTCTAGCTGCTGGGGCACCATGGTCAGGTTCAGCTCCTCGAGGATGTCCTGGACGCCCTGCACCAGCTTGGCCCCCTCCTGGATGAGGCGATTGGTGCCCCTGCTCTGAGCGGAGAAGACGCTGCCGGGCACGGCGAACACCTCTCGATTCTGCTCCAGGGCCAGGTTGGCGGTGATCAGGGCACCACTCTTCAGGTCGCCCTCCACCACCAGCACGCCCAGGCTGAGGCCGGACATGATCCGATTGCGACGGGGGAAGAACTGCCCCTGCGGCTGGATGCCCAGGGGGTAGTCGCTCACCAGCGCCCCCTGCTCGCGGACCTCCTGGGCCAGCTTGAGGTGCTCGCGCGGGTAGACGATGTCCAGCCCGCAGGCCATGACGGCGATCGTGCGGCCGCCGCAATCCAGGGCGGCCCGATGGACGATGGAGTCGATGCCCCTGGCCAGGCCGCTGACGAGCGTTATCTTCTGGCTGGCCAGGTCGGCGGCGAGATGCTCGGCCACCTGGCGGCCGTAGGGCGTAGGGCGACGGGTGCCCACCACCGCCAGCGCCCACTCGTCGGCCTCGGTCAGCTCGCCGCGCAGGTAGAGGACGGGCGGAAGGTCATAGATCTCCTTGAGGCGCGGCGGATAGGCGAGGTCATAGATCTCCTTGAGGCGCGGCGGATAGGCGGGGGCGTTCCAGGTGATGGCCTGCACGCCGTACTTAGCCAGGCGCTCCATCTCCGCCTCGGGGGAGATGCGAGGACGCTGGGCGACGATAGTCGCCGCCGTCTTCTCGTCGAGGCCGGCCGCCCGCAGCTCGGCGGGGGTGGCCGTCCAGGCGTTCGCCAGCCGACCGAAGTGCTTCTCCAGGAGGGAATAGCGCGCCCGGCCGATGCCGGGTATGCGGTTGAAGGCCACCCAGTACTGGGTGTCGCTCGTTTGGCCGCTCATAAGCGGCACACATTGTAGCACGGGCCTGGGGAAAAACAAAGGAGAGGGGGCTAAGACGTAGCTGACCCTAGGGGTTGGTACATAGCTTGATGATGTTGACGTAAGGCTTCAGGGAAAGCACATCGAGGATGTTCACGCAGCCGTCCACATTCACGTCATAGCGAGGCTCATATCCAGGCTCGGATTGACAATAAGATATCTTGTACTTGTATCGCAACGCGTCCAGGATGTTGACCGCCGTGTCGTTGTTGTTGTCCGGAGGCCACGCGTCGTCCCAGGCGTTGTCGGGGCAGTCGTCCCAGTCATCAGTGCCGATGAAATCCTCGTCGTCGTTGTCCCAGCAGTCGCCGTCGCGGTCATACCACCAGGGGAGAAGCCAGTACAGATCGATGACCGCGGCCTGTTCGGCGCAGCTGGGCCCAGTGATGCAGCCCTGGCCGTCAAGCTCCCCCATGATGCGCGGCGGGGCCTCGCACATGCCTCTCAGAGGGAAGGGATGGCCAAGGTTGAGGTTGTGCCCCCACTCGTGCGCAGAAGCAGCGACCTTCTCCTCGGGGCTCTTGGCATTATACTTGTCATGGTCGAAGTAGATGGCAGCCTCGGTCAGCTGCCCATCCTGGCACCAGTCCGGATCGATCGCCCAGCACGCTACCTTGCCGGGATCACAGGGCTCGCCAAGAGGCGGCTGGCCCTCCCATCTGAGATGGGTCTTACCGTTGGGATAGCTGTACCAGTCGAAGTACATCAGCGAACCTAAGGCGAAGTCCCAGTTCGCGACGCCCTCTCTCCACTCTAGCGCGTAGTAGTCGCTCACGTCGTAGGTGATGCTGCCACCGACGACACCCCTAAGCTCCCGCCAGTAGCACTCCGGAGCCACGTCTCGGTAGGGCACGTCGTAAGCTGCTGCCCTCCCCGGCAGTAGAAGGAGGAGAGCAAGAGCGGCCAGAAAAGGCAGGCCGCGGGCCACAGGCAGTCCAGTTGTACGCTCCATCATTGCGCTACCAGTTCAATGGAAGAGGTAAGCCGGTCGAAGGCCTCGCGGTCCCTCTCGTCGACCTGATCGAGCACCCGCTCGCTGTCCTCTACGATGACCTCGCCGGTCTGGGCGTCAACGTATCTTTTCGACCAGCCGTTCGATATGATCAGGCTGATAGCACTGCCCTGCGGCCCGTCGGAAAGGACATAGGTGAACGCAATTCCCGAAGCGGGGTCCGGCTTGATGTAAGTGATGTTGCCGACTCGCTGAGGCGGCCCGCTTGGCGGCGTGCCGCTGTAGGGCCAGATGTCGGGCGGGTCAGAACCCTCAAAGCGTAGCGTGGCCAGGACGGCGTCGAACTCCTCCCTGTCCTCCGGCCGCACGTCCTGGTGTACTACCTCGCCGGTGGTCGCGTCCACATACACGTCCGAGCCCTCGATGTGGTCCCCCACAACGACCTGCTTGAAGATCCGCAGCCCCGGGACCATTGTGTCTGGAGAAGGAGAGTATATCTCCGGCAGGCCCTCGTGACGGTTCACCACTATGTCGTCCACGTCCTCATAAGGTGGCTGCTCGATGCTGACGTTGACCCAGCGGTAGCGGATGCCCTCCGCTCCGGCCTGGTTGAAGACCGTATAGCCCCAGAAAGCGGCGCCGCCGAGGGCAGCCATGACCACAACCGCTGCCACAATCAGCTTCCACCTCGATGAGCCAAGGAGCCACGCATCAAAGCGATTCATGTCAGCAGCCCTCCTTTACGCGCCCTCATTGTACGCCATGCGCAACGCTTGTCAACCCCCTGCAGGCGTTTCTTTTGCGATAACTCGATGATGTGGTCGAATCCAGATCGCTAGCCAAAGGCTAGAGACAGGGCTGCAGGCAGAAGAAAGCGCCGCGGGACTACTTGGGGCCGTTCTCGCCGTTGCTTGGCTGCGGAGGCTCTCCGGCCGCTGACGGAGAGGACGCGCAGGAGCAGGCCGTCCACCTCGAGCTCCTCGCCGGCGGAGGGCATCTTGCCCAGGTGGTTGAACACGAAGCCGCCGACGGTGTCGAAGTCGCCCTCCTCCACCTGCACGCCGAACAACTCCTGAAGGGCATCGATGCTCACCCGGGCGTCCAGGATGGCCTCGCTTTCGCTGACGCGCTGGATGGGCTCCTCTTCCACATCGAACTCGTCGGCGATCTCGCCCACGATCTCTTCGATGAGATCCTCGATGGTCACCAGGCCGGCGGTGCCGCCGTACTCGTCCACCACGATGGCTATGGACAGCTTGTTACGGCGCATCTCGGTCAGCAGCTCATCCACCTTCTTGCTCTCCGGCACGAAGTAGGGCGGACGGGCCACGGCCTTGAGGTCGGCCGGCTTGGCGCCGTTGGCCAGTTGATCGAGCACGTCGCGGGCATAGACCACGCCGACGATGTTGTCGATGGTGTCCTCGAAGACGGGGATGCGGCTGTACCCCCGGTCGACGATCGCCCGGGCGATCTCCTCGAAGCCGCTGTCAGTGGGCACGGCCACGATGTCGATCCGGGGCACCATGATCTCACGAGCGGTGGTCTCCTCCAGGGCCATGACCCTGCGGATCATCTGCCTCTCGTCCTCATCGATCAGGCCTGCGCTCTCCTCCATCTCCAGCAGGCGCAGGAGTTCCTCCGTCTCGTCCAGCGGCTCCGTCTCCTGCGCTCCCAGTCGTCGCCAGCGTAGGAGGGCACGCGCCGGCATATCCAACAGGGCAGAGGGCAAACGGAAGAGGAGCCTAACCAAATCGACAAAAGGAGACAGGTAGGCCACCCATCGCTGGGGGTTGCGAGAGACCAGCAGTCGCGGTATCGCCTGGATGATGACCAGGCCGACGAGAGCAACGAAGAAGGTGACCGTCAGGACGGCCCAGTGAAGACCGACCTCGGTGAACACGACATAAACGACAATGGCCGTGCTGCCAATAAGGGCCAGGTTGCGGGCGAGAGCCAGGGATGCATAAGCGCTCTGCCTCTCCTGCAGATAGCGCTTGAGGATCTGCGACCTTGACGCCCCTTTTCCAGCCAGCAGCCGCAGACGAGCTCGAGTGCTGGAGACAGCCGCCGCCTCTGCCGCCGTCACGAGCGCCAACAGAACGAGGGCGCCCACCAGCAGCACCACCCCCGGCCAGCTA
>LJUA01000022.1 GCA_001303545.1 Dehalococcoidia bacterium SM23_28_2 | reverse complement strand
GACCGGACGAGGCGGCCGTCTTCGATCTCGACGAGATGATCGCAGACTCGCTCGATCTCGCTGAGCAGATGAGACGAAAGGACGATGGCGATCCCGAACTCCATACCGATGCGGCGGATGAGGTGCAGCATCTCGTCCCGGCCCTCCGGGTCGAGGCCGTTGGTCGGCTCGTCCAGAAGCATCAGCCTGGGGTCGTGCACCAGCGCCTGGGCGAGCTTGACGCGCTGCTTCATGCCGGTGGAGTAGCCGCGCATTTCGCGATACCGTTCCTCGAATAGGCCTACATGCCGCAGCGTCTCAGCCGTGCGCTCGCGCGCGGCGGCGCGTGGCAAGCCGCTGATTTGCGCCATGTGTGCTACGAACTCAGTGGCTGACACTTCAGTGGGAAGGCAGTCGTGCTCCGGCATGTACCCGACGAACTGGCGAAGTTCAGGCCCCTGCCGGAAGACGTCGAATCCCATGACCTCGCCTGACCCACTGGTCGGTTGCAGCAGCCCTAGCAGAATCTTGATGAGCGTACTCTTTCCGGCGCCGTTGGCACCGACGAGCCCGATGATGCCGGGCTCCAGTTCGAGATCCAGCCCATCCAGCGCCGTGACCCTGGCGAAGTGTTTGGTCAAGCTGACCGAGCGAATTAGCGTCAAGTGACTGGTCCGTTCCGTGTCTGATAGTTGAACGTTGGAGCCGATTCGCCGCGCTTCAATTGTACACACGTCGCCTCTGCCTCGCCATTCGGAGGTTGGCGTGAAGCCACTTGTCCCATCCGCTACGTGTTGAGGCTGCCAGCGGTCTGTCCTCGGTGCTGATGGTGGGAAAGCCGCGAGCGGAGGCGGCGAGGGTGGCTGGCGGGGCCGAGGTGTAGGAATATTCTTCTCAGGTCACTGTGAGGGCGATCTGTTTGGCGCAGAGGGGGCACTCGGCGGGGTCGTAGCTGGGCAGTTCCAGGGCCAGGCAGGCAAAGAAGGGCAGGCCGAAGTCCGCGCGGCCGGCAGTGCGGTCTACTAGGACGCCCACCCCGATGGGCTCAGCCCCTTCGGCCCGCACCGCTTTCAGAACATCGCGGATGCTGCCGCCGGTGGTGAGGACATCGTCTACTATCAGGGTGCGCTCGCCTGGGGCCACCCGAAAGCCGCGGCCGAAACGCCGTCCCTCCTGTGCCTTCTCGGCGAAGATGCCCCTGACGCCCAACTGGCGGGCTACCTCGTAGCCGAGGATGATCCCGCCGGTGGTGGGTGCTGCCACCAGTTGCACCCCTTGGGGGCGAAAGTGATCGGCTATCAGGCGGCAGAGACTCTCCGTGTGGCGCGGCTGCTCTAGGAGGCGGAACTTCTCTACATAAAGTGGGGAATGGCGGCCAGAGGTCAGGAGGAAGTGGCCATCGAGGATGGCGCCTACCTGCCGAAGCAGGCCCTCGATGTCACTCGCCACTCTGACCTCCTGCGTCCTCGCTGGCGAAGGAGATGGAGTGGTTGGGGGCAAGGCCTACGTCGGAGAGAGGCCAGTAGGAGAACCAGGCCTTGCCGATGATGCTCTCTTCGGTGATGAGGCCAATGACCCGCGAATCGCTGCTGTTACTGCGGTGATCGCCCATGACGAAGTAGTGGCCCTCTGTGACCTGCCAGGGGCCGCAGGGGCAGGTGGTCGGCCCAGTCGTATACGTCTCTTCTAAGGGCTCACCGTTGATGTACACTTCCCCGCTGCGGATCTCCACTTCGTCTCCGGGCACGCCGATGACCCGCTTGATGAAGTCGCGGTCTGGGTTCCTGGGCGATTCGAAGACGATCACATCGCCCCGCTCGGGGCTGCCGAACAGGTAGTGGGTGGAGTCGTCGCCGGCGTCGAAGAAGGGGAGGAAGTCGAAGATGCCCAGGTCGAACTGGGCGTAGGCCAGCTTGTTGACAATGATGTACTGACCGTTCTCTAGGCTGGGGAGCATGCTGCTCCCTTCCACCTTGAAGTTCTGAACGGTCTCGCGGACGGCCAGGAAGATGAGCAGGGCCAGAAGGAGGGTTTCGACGACCTCCCGGAAGATGGTCAGGTAGCGCCGCCGTGGCCGCGGCGGAGGGAGTGCCTCCATCGTGGGCGGAGGAGGCGGCTCAAATGGCGGCTCCGGCCCCAGTTCTGGCTGTATCTGTCGAGGTTCCCACAGCATGACAATGCCGGGGAGGGCTCCAACGATCACCCTCCCCAAGATCATAGTATACCAAACACACATGACGCTCGCACATGGTCAGGGGTGCCGCCGCGCGAATTCGCTCTTCTGCTAGAATGGCTCTGGGCTCGCGTTGAGGGGGCCCCGGCGAGGGAGGTCGATGGTTATCGCCGACGAAGGGCAGCTCGTTCAGAGGAGCCAGAAGGGGGACCTGGGTGCCTTCAACGCGCTGGTGGAGGCCTACCAGCGTCAGGTCTACAACCTCTGTCTGCGCATGCTGGGCTCGGCGGCAGCCGAGGATGCGGCTCAGGAGGCGTTCATCACTGCCTACCGCCGCCTGGACAGCTTCCGGGGTGGCAGCTTTCGGGCCTGGCTCCTGCGCATCGCCGCCAACAACTGCTGCGATGAGCTACGGCGGCAGCGCAGCCGGCCGGCGGCATCGCTGGAGGCGGCGCTGGAGGCGGGCTCGCCGGCGGACATCTCATCCCACTCGGCCGGGCCGGAGGAAGAGGCACTCCGGCGGGAGCTGGGCCGCCACCTGCAACAGGGACTGGCCGTTCTGCCAACGGAGCAGCGGCTGGCGATCATTCTTCGCGATATCCATGGTCTGAGCTATGAGGAACTGACGGAGGCCCTGGGCTGCTCTCTGGGGACAGTGAAGTCGCGCATTGCCCGCGCTCGAAGCAGGATGCGCGAGTACCTGATGGCCCGGCGGGAACTTCTGCCTTCGCAGTTTCGTCTTAAGGAGTGAGGACCAATGATGCTGAAAGCCTTGGAGCAGTTCCGCCATCGGCGTTTTCGCCGCGACCTCTCTGCCTACGTGGACGATATGCTTTCGGAGAAAGCGCGACGTCGGCTGGAGGCCCATCTCCATTCCTGCGAAGCCTGTCGCCAGGAGCTGGCGGAGCTTCGGGCTACCGTCGAGACCCTGGGCAGCCTGCCGATGGCCGAGGTGCCCCGCTCGTTCACGCTGGCGGCTCCTCCCGTCGCGGAGGTGCGCCCGCGGCCGACGGCCAGGCGGCTGGAGTTCGGCCTGCGTCTGGCCACGGCAACCGCCGCCTTCGCTCTGACCCTGGTGGTGGTCGGCGACTTCGCCGGCCTTCCCGGAGGAGGCGAGCAGGAGGAAGAGAAGCCCTCGGGAATGCTACTGTCCGCAAATCAGGAGACGCCGGCAGTAGCGGAGGCGGTGCCTGTGGGGACGCCGGCGGCCGAGGAGACGCAACCGATGATAGGCGCGGTGCCTGCAGAGACGCCGGCAGCGGTAGAGGCGCCGCCTGCAGAGACGCCGGCAGCGGTAGAAGCGCCGCCTGTGGAGGCGCCAGCAGCCGAGGAGACGCCATCAGCGATAGTGGGGGCGCCTGCGGAGACGCCTGAGCCCCCTGGTATCTGGAGCCGGGACGTTCCTGGTGTTACAGAGGGTCCGACACCGGCGCCGGCCGGCGTGGAGGAGGGCGTTTTCGGGTTCGGGGAGCAGGCGCAGGATAAGGCGACGGTGGAGGATGCCGAGGTGGACGAGGAAGCTGATCTTGCGCCGGACGGCGCTCCAGCCGTTGCCGAGGAGGAAGACGGCGGCCTCTCGCGGGGGGACGTCGTGCGCTGGCTGGAGATCGGCCTGGGCGCCGGCGTAGGCATCCTTGTTGTCCTCTGGGTTACTACCCGTTTCCACAGAGGCATCGGGGACCGAGGCTAGTATGAAGGAGGCGATCCTCATGAAGAAAGGGATAGGGGTACTACTGATAGCGGGCGCGCTTTTGTCTCTTGTTCTGCTCGCTGCCTGCGGTTCTGACTCATCGGCCTCGCCGGGGCAGTCAGAGCCTGCGACATCGTCGCAACCGTCGGCATCCGAGGCGTCGTATGTGTCATCGGCCGTCGGAGCGAACAGCAACTCGGAGCCGCAGGGGATAAGCGTGACCGGCGAGGGGCGAGCTTCGGCCGCCCCCGACATCGTGGTGCTGGGCCTGGGCGTCTCGGCCAAGGCGTCCACGGTCAAGGCGGCCAACAGCGAGGTGCAGGAAGCGATGAGCGACCTACTGGACTCCCTGGAGGACGATGGCGTTCAGGAGAAAGACATCCAGACCAGCAGCTTCAGCATCTACCCCGAGTACGACTACCGCAACGACGAGCGGATACTGACGGGCTATCGAGTGAGCCATATGCTCCAGGTGAAGGTGCGGGACGTGGACAAGGTGGGAGAGGTCATCGATGACGCCGTGGAGGCGGGCGGCGACCTGCTCCAGATGCAGGGCATCTCCTTCGCCATCGACGACACGACAGCCCTGCGCAGTGACGCCCGCGAGGAGGCGATGGCCGACGCCCGGGCGAAGGCCGAGGAGCTGGCTTCTCTGGCCGGAGTGAGCCTGGGCAAGCCCACCTACATCACCGAGTCGAGCTATGCTCCTTCGCCGCAGCCCTACTTCGACCGCGGGATGGGCTACGCGATGGAGGAGGCGGCGGTCACTGAGATCAGCGCAGGCGAGCTGGAGGTAGTGGTCAACGTCAACATCATTTATGCGATCGATTGATCATTGGGAAAGGAGACGTCCATGAGGACAAAGCTTACGCTGGCAGCCTTTGCGTTGTTGGCGGGGGCGTTGGTCGTCCTGGCTGTGGCCTGCGATGGCGCAGGCGCCGGGGTGACAGTCGAGAAGGGCCTGGCGGCGGCCGTCGGCCAGGATACGAGCGGGGGTATCGATCAAGCATCGACGACGGACTCTGCTTCCTATGCGGCGGCCATCGCTGAGAAGGAAGAGGCCGCCCGTGCGGCCTACACTGGCGCAGCCTACCCTCCCACCGCGGCCTACCCGGTAGGCGGCATGGGAGGGGAAAGCCTTTCGGTCTCGCCCCAGTTGCAGGCCCAGGGGGGCATCACTGTCCAGGGCTACGGCCGCGCTACCGCGCCCGCCGATGCTGCCCGCGTCCAGTTCGTGGTGAGCAAATCGGGGGAGGTCTATCCCACGCCCGTGTCGGTCGAGCCAAGGGCCGTACCGGGGGTTGGCGTGGATATCGAGACGGAGCCGGCCATGCCACCGGATGAATACCCCACACCGGTCCCGCCGTCGCCCATCACTGAGGCCGACCTGGAGCCTCTCATCGATGCCATCAAGGGTGAGGGCTTCTCCGACTCGGATATCGAGATCACCATCTACTCGTCCGGCTACTACTACGACCCTTATGGTTCTGGCAGCGCTCGGGTCACGGTGACCGTGGACAACCCCGCCGATGAGGTGGAACCCCTGGTGGAGGCTGCCACGGAGGCCGTCAACGAAAGCGGCACCCTCATGCTCCAGAACGTAGGCGTCATGTATACCGTGGACGATTGTGACGACCTTCTGGCGGCTGCCCGCCGGGTGGCGGTGGAGGACGGCCGCGATAATGGTGCCGGCCTGGCGGAGGCGCTGGATGTGGGTCTGGGAGACGTTGTAGCTGCCTCCGAGTACATCTATAGCCCCTTCGGGCCCTCCTCCTGCGATCCGTCCTTCGATACTTATTACGCCGGCCCCTATGGCTACGAGGGCATGGCCTACGACCCGGTGATGCCAGCGGAGGTGCAGATCGTCGCCAACGTTACCCTGACCTTTGCCATGAGCTGACGGAACGACGGGGGCTGGGAGTGCCCGCTGTGCTCCCAGCCCTCGGTTGCTCCTGAAGCTTAGCGAATGCTAGAATGACGCCACCGAAGGCAAAGGTGGCGAGCTATCGGTGGTTCTTAGCGATCGCTCCATTCGCGAAGAGATAAGCCGGGGGCGTCTGGTGATCGACCCCCTGGAGGACGGCTGTATCCAGCCGTCCAGCGTTGATCTGCGGCTGGCGTCTGTGTTCCGTGTGTTTCGAGTGGGCGTTCTGCCGCGCCCCTATCTGGACGTTGGCCAGCCGATGGAGGGCTTCACTGAGCTGGTGGAGGTGGAAGGGGACGAGCCGTTCATCATTCAGCCGGGGGAGTTCATCCTGGCGGCAACCCTGGAAACGATAACCCTTCCCGACGACATCGTGGCGCGGGTGGACGGCAAGAGCTCGCTGGGGCGCCTGGGCCTGCTCATCCACGCCACCGCCGGCTTCGTTGACCCCGGCTGGACCGGCAGGCTAACCCTGGAGCTATCCAACGTGGCCAAGATGCCTATCGCCGTCCGTCCCGGCATGCGCATCTGTCAGATATCCTTCCTCCGTCTCAGTACACCGGCCGAAAGGCTGTACGGTTCGCCCGAGCTGGGCAGCAAGTATCAGGGGCAAACGGGCCCCACTGCCAGCCGGGCCCATCAGGACTTTCCCCGAAGATCGGACTGATCGGCGTGGACTACATGCAGCGAGCCCTGGCTCTGGCACGCCAGGCTCTGGGACGAGTCAGCCCCAATCCGGCGGTAGGCGCCGTCCTGGTGCGCGACGGGCAGGTGGTCGGCGAGGGCTTCACTCAGCCGCCGGGAGGACCTCACGCGGAGGCGGTGGCCCTCGAGCAGGCGGGCGAGGCGGCGCGCGGCTCCACCCTGTACGTCAGCCTGGAGCCCTGCTGCCATCAGGGGCGGACGCCGCCCTGCACGGAGGCGATCATCGCCGCCGGCGTGGCCGAGGTGCATATGGCTTTCCCTGACCCTGACCCCGACGTGAGCGGCCGCGGCCAGAAGGAACTGGAGGCCGCGGGCATCGCTGTGCAGGTGGGCGAGCGCGAGGAGGAGGCGCGTCGCCTCAACGAGGCCTACGTCAAGCATCGTACCACCGGCCTCCCGTTCGTCATCGCCAAGTTCGCCGCCAGCCTGGACGGCCGTATCGCTGCCGCCAGCGGCGATTCCCGCTGGATCAGCGGCTCGGAGAGCCTTCGGTGGGCTCATGAGCAGCGAACGATGGTGGATGCTATGATGGTGGGGGTGAACACCATCCTGGTGGACGATCCCCAGCTAACTGCTCGCCCCGGCGGTCAGGAGAGCGAACATCAGCCCCTGCGGGTGGTGGTCGACAGCGGCGGCCGCACGCCGGCCAGCGCTCGTGTGCTTCGGGGGCCGGGGCGGGCGCTCATCGCCACCGGCGAGGGCTTTGACCCTTCCTGGCGACAGGCCGTGGAGGCGGCTGGCGCGGAGGTGCTGGTGCTCGCCGGGCGCGGCGATTCTCTTGACCTGAGGCCGCTGCTGACGGCGCTGGCCGAGCGGGGAGTCCTCTCGGTGCTGGCCGAGGGAGGGGGCATCCTCCTGGGCTCTCTGTTCGATCAGGGGCTGGTGGACAAGGTGCAGGTGATCATCGCCCCCATGATCATCGGCGCGGTCGAGGCGCCGGCGGCGGTAGCTGGCCGGGGAGCTCATCGGCTGGCTGAGGCCTGGCGCCTGCGGGAGGTAGAGGTAGAACGGTTGGGAGACAATGTTCTTATCACCGGCTATCCATCGAAGAGGGGTGAATAGATGTTCAGTGGCATCGTTGAAGAGACAGGCATGGTGAAGGAGGCCGAGCGGGGGCGATTGGTCATCGGCTGCAAGAAGGTTCTGCGGGGGACGCACCTGGGCGACAGCATTTCCATCAACGGGGTAGACCTGACGGTGGCTCACATGGAGGAGGATAGCTTCGTCTCCAACGTCATGCCGGAAACCTATCGCCGTAGCAACCTGGGCGAGCTGGAGCCGGGCGATCTCGTGAATTTGGAGCGGGCCCTCACTCTCAGCGACCGGCTGGGCGGCCATCTGGTGCGGGGGGTGGTGGAAGCGACCGGCTCCCTCCTCTCCCTCACGCCCGAGGAGGATGCGGTTATAGCCCGCTACTCAGCGCCGCCGGAGATCATGCGCTACGTCATCATCAAGGGGCCGATCGCTATCGACGGCGTTAGCCTTACGGTGATAGACCGCGATGAGAGCTCGTTCGCTGTATCCTTGGTGCTCTACACGCAGGAGGTCACCAACCTGACTCGCAAGAAGCCCGGGGATACGGTAAACTTAGAGTCAGACATAATAGCCCGGTATGTGGATCAACTGCTTAAAGAGTCGGGCCTTGACAAGGGAATAGGCAAGTGAGCAGGGACCCGACCGGAGAAGCGAGGGATGGGGCCATGGTAATGGCAACTGTTGAGGAGGCAATCCAGGACTATCGACAGGGGCGCTTTGTCATCATTGTCGATGATGAGGACAGGGAGAACGAAGGGGATCTCACCCTGGCCGCTCAGTTCGTGACGCCCGAGGCTGTCAACTTTATGACCAAATACGGCCGCGGCCTTGTCTGTATCCCCATGACCGGCGAGCGATTGGATGAGCTGCGTATCCCTATGATGGTGGGGGACAACAAGTCGCGCTTTGGCACGGCCTTCACCGTTTCCGTGGAGGCCCGCGACGGCGTCAGCACAGGCATCTCGGCCCACGATCGAGCCGAAACGGTGCGTGTTCTTATCGACTCGGCCACCAGGCCCGAGGATCTGGTGATGCCGGGCCACATGTTCCCGCTGCGGGCCCGAGATGGGGGCGTGCTGGTGCGAGCAGGCCAGACTGAAGCTGCTGTTGACCTGGCCCGCCTGGCCGGCCTCTATCCGGCGGCGGTTCTGTGCGAGATCATGAAGGCCGACGGCACCATGGCTCGCCTGCCTGACCTCAAGCGATTCGCTGCCCGCCATCGGCTGAAGGTCCTCAGCGTGAACAATCTCATCGCCTACCGCATCCAGCGGGAGAGGCTGGTGCGCCGAATGGCGGAGACCAAGCTGCCCACCCGCTGGGGTGAGGTTCGCCTGGTCGCCTATCGCAGCATAATAGACCCCGACGAGCACGCTGCCCTGGTGATAGGCGATATCTCCACGCCGGAGCCGGTGCTGGTACGCGTGCACAGCCAATGCGTTACCGGCGACGTTTTCCACAGCCTGCGCTGCGACTGCGGCGAGCAGGTGGAGCTGGCCCTGGATCAAATCGCCGCGGAGGGAAGAGGGGTCTTCGTCTACATGCGCCAGGAAGGGCGGGGCATCGGCTTCTGCAACAAGATCCGTGCCTACGCTCTCCAGGACACGCAGGGCCTGGACACGGTGGAGGCAAACGAGGCTCTGGGCTTCCCCGCCGACCGTCGCGACTACGGCATCGGCATGCAGATCCTGGTGGACCTGGGGCTCAGGAAGATCCGTCTGCTCACCAACAACCCCTCGAAGCGGGCGGGCCTGGAGGGATACGGCCTGGAGGTGGTGGAGCGAATCCCTATCGTCGCCCGGCCGAACCCTCACAATATGCGCTACCTAGAGACCAAGCGCGACAAGTTGGGCCACTTGCTGGACATCGTGTCCTGACGGGGAGGTATCTCTTGGCTGGCACAACCTTTGAGGGACGTCTGAGAGGCGAGGGATTGAGCATAGCTATCGTCGTTTCCCGGTTCAACGACCTGATAACCCGCCAGCTCTTGCTGGGCGCTCAGGATGGCCTCAGGCGCCATGGTGTGGAGTCGGACAAGGTGGACGTGGCCTGGGTGCCCGGTTCCTTCGAGATCCCCTTGGTCGCTCGCAAGCTTGCCGAGAGCGGCCGCTACCAGGCGGTGATCTGCTTGGGGGCGGTCATTCGCGGCGAAACCCCCCACTTCGAGTACGTAGCAGGCCAGGTCAGCAGCGGCATCGCCCGCGTGGGCCTGGAGACGGGCGTGCCTCTTATCTTCGGCATCATCACCGCCGACGGGCTGGAGGAGGCCCTGGAACGAGCGGGCGGGAAGATGGGCAACAAGGGCTACGATGCCGCCGTGTCAGCCATCGAGATGGCCAACCTGATGGGAGGGATGGCTGGCGATTAGAGGTAGCCTCATGGGAACCATCGGTGCAAGTGCCAGCCCGCCTGTCAGCAGGCGGGCTGCTTCTTTGGAGCCTTGATATTGGGGACAAACGACCAACAGCCTCTAGCTGCTCGGCTGTCGAGTCGGCCGCCGCCCTCCTGGGCGCATCCGGTAGGTATTGTCAGCTTTGTATTCGAAGGGGTGTTGCGATAGCTTGGCTGTTGCCTACTCGGTCACCCGATAGACGTGGTCGCCGCCGCGGCAGCGATCCTGCACCTTGATCCCTATCGAGTCCCCTGGGCCGGCCTCCTGGACGTTCTCGTGCTCGATCTGCATTGAGTCCACCACCTGCTGGATGTCGGTGGTGTGGCCTTTGATGTGGATGGTATCGCCCACCTTGATGCGACCAGTGAGGTCAATGCCCGCCACCCCTATGCGGGCGAAGTAGTCTCTTACCCGCCCGATCTCTTCGTCAGCCATGGCAGCCTCCATTAGTTTATCGAACGCGCTCCTTTGATAGGGAATTTACCACTGGTGAGCAAGGTTTTCAATAGTCTCTGCGGCAAAGCATGGCATAGTTCATTGTGTCTATCAGAAATGCGCTTAAGTGGGAAAATACTGCAAAACATTGTCTATACTGGTTGACACTAAGCGTCGCCCATTATACGATCTGCCATGCACCTCATCACCGTTGTGAGATTTGAGGAGCTTTACGGAGGTTTGAATGCGCGCTCGGCCTCCTCTTGAGGTTACGCAGGGTCAGGCTCGCCCTACCCGCTGGATCAGTCTCAGCAGGGCCTGCAATCTCTTAGGGGTGAACGAATCGACCTTGCGTCGCTGGGCTGATGCCGGCTATGTTCGGTCCTTCCGCACTCCTGGTGGGCATCGCCGTTTCGCCGAGGATGACTTGCGAGCGCTCATGGCCGGCCAAGGGCGGTCGGCGCCTGCTACCTACGGCTCCCTGGGCCATTTGGCCATAGTACGCATCCGCCGCCGCCTTCAGCGGGGCAGGAAGCAGCACGCCCACTGGTACACGGACATACCTGAGGGCGGTCGCGATCGACTACGTTCCCTCGGCCAGCGCCTGGTGAGTCTGGTTTCCGAGTATCTGGGCCGGGGAAGCCGCCGCTCTCGCATCCTGGACGAGGCCCGCCAGATCGGCCACCAATACGGAAGGGAGTTCGCCGACCAGAAGCTACCCATGCGTGACGCGGTGGAGGCCTTCATCTTCTTCCGCAAGGGGCTCGACGACGCGGCCATAGAGATGGCCCATCGGAGCAACCTATCGGCGGAGGAAGCGGTGGAGATGTGGGAGCTCATGGCCGGCTTGGCCGACCAAGTTCTCCTGGCGATGGCCGGTGCCTACGGAGAAGTGGTACAGGCGCAGCCAGCTCGAGCGCGCTAGCAACCTTATCGCTTTCCAGTGGTTCGAGCTCCCTGAGGTCGCCTTTTGGCCTCCCTGCCCAAATGCTGCCGGCAGTAGTCGCTGGCACCGTCAGGCTGAGGAGGCCTTTCTGTACGGTTAGGTCGGAAGATGCTCGATTCGATTCACGCCGTTGCCTTCGACTGCTACGGCACCATCATCCGGTTCACCACTCCCGATTTCGTCCGCACCCTGGCTGAGATCGCTCGCGCCCAGGGTCTGGAGGCTGATCCTGAGGTTCTCTGGGACAAATTCGTGGAGGCGGCCTTCGTGTTTCGGGGAGAGAACGTGGCCAGTCCTACCTACCGCCGCTATGATGAGGCCTGGGCCTTCCAGTTCGAGCGGGCAGCAAGGGAGCTGGGCTTCGAGGGCGACGGTAGGCTGGCCGCCGTTCGTCTGAAGGAAGAGCTGTCTCAGGCAGAGGCCTATGCGGAGACGGCCGAGGTGCTGGAGGCGCTGCGAGCTCGCTATCGGCTGGCTGTCCTTTCCAACGCTGACGGCGATTTTCTCCAGGCCTGTCTGGACAAGAACGGCCTGGAGTTCGAGGTCGTAGTCTCCTCGGAGGCGGCTAGGGCCCTCAAGCCGGACCCGGCGATCTTCGCCTACCTGGCGGAAGCGCTCGGTCTGGAGCCCCAGCGGGTCCTCTACGTCGGGGACAGCCCGATGCCCGACGTCGTGGGTGCGCGGCGGGCGGGCGTGCCGGTGGCCTGGCTGAATCGCTCCGGCCGTCCTCTGCCTGAGGACATGCCCGAGCCCGACCTCCAGGTTGACAGCCTGCGCGATCTTGTGACTGTTCTCCTGAGTTAATGGCCGTAGTGGGGGTGGCCGCTCTTGTTTGCCCGTGGAGGCTGGTGTATACTTTTGTCCAACCGCGTACTCACCTGACTACACGAGGATAGGTGGTTATCATGAATGTTTCTTGTCTGCAAGAGAGTCTCTCCAAGGGCCTGTCCATTGTTGGTCGAGCGGTGGCCGCTCGCAGCACACTGCCTCAGACCTCCCATGTCCTCATCGCCACCGACGACGGTCGCCTCAAGCTGGCGGCCACCAACCTGGAGATCGCCATTACCTCCTGGGTTGGTGCCAAGGTGGAGGAGGAGGGCGCAATTACTGTGCCCGCTCGCCTCTTGAGCGATTTCGTCAACTCCCTGCCCAACGAGCGCATCGACATAAGCCTGACGCCCAGGGCCAGGCAGTTGCACATCGTCTGCGCCCGCAACGAGGCCACCGTCGCTGGCATGGATGCCAGCGACTTTCCGCCCATCCCCGCCATCCGTGAAGGGGTCTCCCTTACTCTCGATCCCCTAAGCCTCCGCACCGCCATCAATCAGGTGGAGTTCGCTGCTGCCAGCGACGACACCCGGCCGGTGCTGACGGGCATTCATTTCCTCAGAGAGGGACGCGACCTCACTCTGGCCGCCGCCGACGGTTTCCGCCTGGCCGTCCATACCCTCTCGCTGGAGCAGGAGGCATCTGAGCGTAGCGAGGTGATCATTCCCGCTCGGGCGATGCGGGAGGTCAACCGCCTCCTGGCCGATGAGGAAGAGCCCGTCGAGATGACCATCAACAGCAGCCGCAGTCAGGTCCTGTTTCGCCTCAAGGATGTCGAGCTGGTGGCCCAGCTCATACAGGGCACCTTCCCCAACTACACCCAGCTAATCCCTCAGAGCTCTACCTGCCGGGCCGTTGTGGACGTGACCGAGTTCCTGCGGGAGACGCGCAGCGCTGCCATCTTCGCCCGCGACGGCAGCGGCATCATCCGCATCCAGATCACGCCGGGCGAGGAGCTATCGCCGGGCAAGATGGTCGTCTCCGCTCGGGCCGAGGAGCTGGGCGACAACCGCGGCGAGATCGATGCTTCCATCGAGGGTGAGGAGGCCAAGATCGCCTTCAACAGCAGATACCTCCAGGATGTGCTCCAGGTGCTGGACTGCCCGCAGGTAGCCCTGGAGACCGGCGGCCCCTCCAGCCCCGGCGTCCTGAAGCCCGTGGGCCAGGACAACTACGTCCACGTGATCATGCCGATGTTCGTGCAGTGGTGAGGGTGGCACGAGTCGAGATCAAACCGTGCCTACGCTACGAGCTGGTCATCGCGATGACCAGCTCGCCGTAGGGAAGTCCTCCTCCAGTGGCCGAACAACTCCGCAATGTTCACCAAAATGATTGTGCCTGATCGCCGATGAGCTGGACGATTGAAGAGATCGAACGCGACTGGGGAGCCACGAGTGCTCTGCCGGGCATTGTCGTGGATGCCTTCGAAAGAGTAGAGCGCATCCTTGGGCGAGAATGGATCGCGGCAACCAGGGAACGTGCTGGAGGGCGCGTCCAGGGTGCCGGTCCGCTGCTCCAAGTTATCAGTATGGGCGGACGGCTCAGCGTGCTGGACACCGTAGAAGGAGCGGAGCGCCTTGTCAGGAGGCTCAAGCAGCACGATGCTTCAGGGGAAGCTGAACTAACCGCCATGCACTTGCTCCATAGCCACAACCGCGCAGCACAAATAGAACTGGAACCGGAGGTCGTTGCTGGCAGGAGTGCTCGGAAGGCGGACTTCCGGATTCGCGTACCGGGCAAAGTCTGGACATACGTTGAGGTGACGAGGCCAAACATTTCCGAGGTCAGAGAACGTATCACGGCCATTCTCGGTCGAATCACAGATGTCGTCCTAGAGGTCAAGCGCGAGTTCGCACTGGAGGTCTTCTTTAGACGGGAGCCAGAAGACAGGGAGCTCGAACCACTGCTTGCGCGGCTCCGGTCGTTCTGTGTTGATCAGAGGGCTAAGCGAGAAGAGGTAGACGGCGTGGCTCTGCTGCTCCGCTCGGATCAACCAGGTCGAGTCACTCCGCACCAGGAACCTGAAGAGCCAGCAACGCCGCGTTTGGGTGACGTTAAGTTTATCGGCGGCGGAGATGAGCCGCGTAGGCACATCGTCGCGCGCGTACCGTACGCTGACAAGCGGGCCGACAAATTCCTTGCCGATGAGGCTAAGCAATTACCCGGGGGCCACCCCGGATTGATCATGGTGGACGCCAGTGGCGAGCCCACAGCGTTTGCGTCGTGGGCACCGATCCTCAGCCGCCGGTTTCAACCGAATATCCACACGAGGGTGAGTGGTCTCTGCCTTTTCGCACCTCAACTCCTAGCAATAAGAGATACACTCGTGTGGGTCCCTCGGGTTCAGCTGCATTTCAATCCTCACGCCAAGCGCGCGCTGCCGCAATGGATGCGGCAAGCTCTAGACGAAGCCGCTCGAGATTTCGGGCTGTGTTTCGAGGCTGCACAGCGGCCAGTGTGAAGCTGGGCACTCGCGGAAATCGTAAGGTTTAACTGGCCGGACAGCGCACGCTCCGCCATCCCCTTGCCAACCCTTACGGCTGCCAGCCGGTTGACTCCGCGCCTAGGCAATATTACCTCGTTACACATCAGCATAATGATCCTTGACAGATGTGGTAGAAGAGGACATAATTAACCGCTCATAGAATGCCTTGTAGCGTTCTCGCACGTTGCGCTCGCCTCGGGAGCGGACGTGCAAATGGGGGCTATGGTGGGGCAGGATGGTCATAGTATCGGGCGCGTTCGTGAGTCGGTGGGCGCCGAGAGCTGTGACGTAACGAAGGATCGGCAGCAGGATGCTGCCGATTCGCATTTCTAGATCCGCTCAGGTCCCAGGAACGGTGAATAGCAGAGCGGCCTCTGACGGTGGTCCGGACCGCTGCAAAAAGTGGAGGTACGGCATGAATTACTTCAGCTTTCAGGCACGCATGCGGTCGGTACTACCTTTGCTGGCGGCGGTGGTCATCGTCGCGGCTGTCACGGTCGCCGTAACGCCGAGAGGGGCAAGTTCAACATCAGCGAGTTGCACCGCCACAAGTCTCGAGCTCGTTGGGACGTCGGGGACGCCGTCGGCGGCGACGATCGACCTAACCGGCGACTACCAAGCCGCCGAAGATTCCATCTCGGTACTGGACAACCCCGAAGCGATCAGTGTCCTCGTGCCGTTGGACTTCGACCAAATCACCGTTGCCATAGCCGGCTGCGCGATCGAGTACGACGGCACAGCTCATAGCGTGGCGATCGGCGGCACGGCGACGGACGTCCTGCCGGATCCAGGCGATCTTTACCCCAACGAGACGGCCGACCTCCTCATCCTGGCCACCTGGTCAGATGGATCCCCCACGGTATCCCTCGGCGGTCACGTGGATGGCGACTTCGACCTCGCACGCATCCACGCGGCCTTCCAGGCGCCGGAGGGGCTGACGCCTGAATTCTCCGGGGTATGGTTCACCCAGTCCAACGGGGAGCAGACGGACCCCGCGAGCTACGCCGGGGCCGGTGACTTCTACCCGTCAGGGCACGTGATCCCGGCCGGCGTGGCCTTCCGGGGCGAGTTGGAGCTCGCCTCGGTCATCGGCGATGTCCTGGCCGGCTACCTCGGCAACCCGACTGTTTCCATCATCGGCGGGGTGGGCGTTGAGGATGGGGTGACCATCTACAACGACACCCTGGTCTTGGTGGGCGAAGAAATTACGCTGGGAGGACAGATCGACCTGTCGGGGGTCAGCGGCCTGCCGGCCGGGATCAGCTTCCCTTCCACCCCCTGGAGCCTCACCCTCACCCTCAAGCCCAGCGCGACTAACGATATCGGCCAGCTCCTCACCTTCGGGATCCAGGTCGAGATTGCGGGCAAGATGACCATCGACAAGGCGTTGCTCGGCACTGATAACGACCTTGACCTGGACATGACAGTGAAGTTCGAGTGGGATTCGGCTTCGGAGTCCGTCGTCGTCGAGTTCGCGGTCACGGCCTCGGGTCCCTGGGACAACCTGTTCGGCATGGAGGGCTTCAGCGCCGACTCCGTCACAGTGGCCCTGCGGGCCTCGACGGAGCCCGGCTCTCAGGCCGCCAGCATCCAGGTGAAGGGAGTCTTCACGGCGAACGCCTTCCAGTTCGCGCTGACGTTCATGGTAAGCGAGAAAGACGGCAAGTTCAGCGCCAAAGTCACCGCGGAGACTGCAAGGGGTCACGCTCACCAAGCTCAAGGTGGCCGTCAGCTTCGGCCAGGCGGGAGCCTCGGTGTTCGTGACGGCCGACGCCGAGGTGTACGGCCTCCAGACAAGCGTCGCGTTCTACCTGGGGCCGGACAAACAGCCGGACTCGGAGGACGGCCAGACCTCCGGTGAGACGAAGTACGGCTTCTTCTTTGGCATCTACGTTGATTCGGTCGACCTCGGCAACCTGGTGCCAGGTCTACCTGATTTCCTGGACATCACACTTCCCGAGACGATCTTCTACGTCAGCAGCCTCGAGTTCGATGCCGATATCGGCGGCTTCCCCGACCCGGACCTGTTCCGTTTCATCAACGAGATCTACGGCACGACGGAGGACCCGGGCGCAAAGATAACGCTCGAGGCGGGCGCCGGGCTGCTCACCAACGTCTGCGCGCCCCCCATCCCGGAAGGACTCCAGCACAGGCTTGAGGAAGCCCTCTGGATGGACTTCAGCGGCTGCCTGCTCTTCCAGGGCAACGTCCCCCTGTTCGGCAAGACCGGCATCTCTCTCTCCCTCTACCTGCCTGAAATAACACCGAAGGAGTCGGACAAGGCGCCGGAATGGTTCGAGCGCGCGCTCCTTCATCTTTCGGTTGAAGTCGACGTGACCGAAGTCAAGTTCGGGGCAGCGGGCGAACTGGACACGAACTGGACATTCGGCTCCGCAAACCCGGCGCCCCCGAGCCAGCTAACTTCGACGCAATCAATTACGACGACTACGATCACTTCCAGTTCACGGCGTCAGGCGCGGTCGAGATCAAGACGACGCCGCCCACCGTTGACGTCACCCTCGCGGGGGAGTTTGAGGCGCCTGACGGATGGCACCCGCTGGGATGGGAGGCGCTGACCGTAGAGCAGCTGGCTGTCGTCCTGAACGCTGGGACCACACCGGAGGGCAACGTCAAGATCGGGCTCGGCCTGGGGGGCGCCTTCGTCCTCGGCACCCAGCGCCAACATCGACGGCTTCCGCTTGCAGACCACGCGCGGCCTGCAAAGCGCGGACCTGATCACGCTGGCAGACCTCTTCAGCACGTCTCTTGGGGATGCGCTCGAGTTCCCGGAGGAAGCAAAGCAGTGGGTGGCCGATAACCTCCCGAACATCGCTATCAGGGATCTCGAGATCAGCTTCGCGAAGGTGGACAACGAGCCGCTGTGCCTGGAGGTGGGGTTCAAGATCAAGGGCTCCCTCTACGTGAACCCAACGAGCACGCCCGAGTACGTGCAGCGGGAGCCCTGCGATCCTGGGCCTCTTCCTCCTTGTCTGAAGGAGGAAGGCTGCTTCGGCGCCGTCGACATCGACGTGTCGTTGTCTGCGGGGGAGATTCCGAGTGTCAAGGGAACGGTATTCCTTAATCCGTTTGACATCGGGGACTACATCCACATCGGCCCCGGCAACAT
>LJUA01000099.1 GCA_001303545.1 Dehalococcoidia bacterium SM23_28_2 | reverse complement strand
AGGGCGAGGGTGGACTGGGCACTCAGCGTGCCGACATAGGCCCCGTTGGGCAACTCCTTGTCCGTGGCTAGCTCCCAGTTGACGGGCGTGCCCATCGTAGCCAGCACAGCGTGGTTGGAATGGGTGGGCGGGCCAGCAGCGCCGAACTCCGGTATGTTGTACAAGCTGATGATGTCGGCGGTGGCCCCGGCGGCATACGCTCCTTGCCCGGCTAGCGAGCACGAATCGTCGGCCGTGCCATTGATGCCGTCCGGCCCGGCGCAACTCAGGCTACCTCCATACTCGATGTGGAACGTGGTGGCGTCAACGCTGCTACCGGACGCCAACATGAGAAGAAAGGCTAATGCGGCGGAAAACAGTATCCCGGCCGCTACAAACCTACCAACCATAAAGCACCTCCCTGGGGAACGCCCGGCCGACAGGGAGCAGCTAAATCACCTGCTGCGGCTATCAGACGTGCATGCTATACACCCTCCCAAGACATTTGTCAACCCCCTCGGAGGCTGAAAAGCAGATGAAAATCAAACCTACTACGAAAACGTTCCCCATGAATGGCGGTTTTCGCGAAGTGGGTTTCAGGTAACGTGGTCCGTCGCCATGACGAACGAGGCAGCGGCAGGAGTCGGCCGAGAGGACAGCGCTAGCCCTGTACGCCCGCCCCGGTCTCCCCCGCCGGCGGACGCGGTCCCGCCAGCGGCGCTCGCCTGATTAGAAACGCGCCCAGGAGGCCAACCCAGACGAAGATCGCCGCCACCGCGAACGATCGGCCAAAGGCGCTGGCGGTTTTCTTTGCGAAGACGGCCTGTATCTGCTGCGACAACTCGTCAAGGGTGGGCTTCAGAGGATCGGCGAATTCCGCGCCGGCTGTTTCCTTCACCCGATCGTAGAGGTCGACGGTCGGCTTTGTGCCCGACCGCGCCGCTTCCTCCATCTCCTCCGCCGGCGTGCTGAGGAGCCCTTCAATGATGCCCTCCTTAGCAGGCGCCGGCAGACTGGACTGATCGACCAACGTCGCCGCCTCCTCCTGAGCTGCGGTTATGCGCGAGGGTAGGGCAGCGACGAAAACGGCCACCAGAACGGCCAGCCCCAGGGTGAACCCCACCTGCCTGGCGGTATTGAACACCCCTGCGCCCACACCTGCCCTTCCACCCTCTACCGTGCCCATCACAGTGCTGGTCAGGGGAGCGAAGATCAGCCCCGCTCCGATACCAGCGAGCACCAGGCGCCACGCTATCTGCGGATATGGCACTTCGCCTGTCAGATACGATGAGGAGAACAGGGCAGCACCGAAGAAGAGCACTCCCACTATCAGCATAGGACGTGGCCCTATGCGGTCCGTTATGCGACCCGCCAGCGGCCCCGTAATCATAGTGCATCCCGCGAACGGCGTGATGGCGAACGCCGACCTCAGGGCCGAGTAGCCCTCCACAACTGTGAGGTACTGGATGAGAAAGAAAAGCCCTCCGAAGAAGCCCAAGCCAAACAAGAGGATCATTACGTTGGCAGAGGCGAATGTCCTGTCACGTAGCATTCGCAGGTCGACTATGGGGTAACTGACAATACGCTCCACCAGAACGAAAAGCGCCCCGAATACCGCCGATGTGGCAAGCAGACCGGTGATCAATAGCGAGGACCAGCCGACATCCTGGCCGCGGATGAGTGCGAAAGTGAGTGTGAACAGGGAGATGGAGAGCATGGCCGTCCCCACCGGGTCCATGCCATGTCTCGCCTCCGGATCCCTCGATTCTCGCACGATGGCCAGGGCCGCCAGCACTCCCGCCAGCCCCACTGGAGCGTTGATGAAGAAGATCCATTCCCAGCCAACATATTCGGTGAGCAAACCGCCCAGCGTAGGACCTACCGCTCCCGCCACCCCCGCCATGCCGCCCCATATGCCCAGTGCCAGACCGCGCTGGTGAGCGGGAAAGGCCAGAGTAACGATGGCCAGGCTCACCGGAACCATGATCGCTGCGCCGATAGCCTGTGCGCCGCGCCAGGCGATGAGCATCTCGATCCGCCCGGACAGGCCAGCACCCAGCGAGCAGAACGAGAAGATGGTGATGCCCACCAAGAACAGCCTTTTGCGGCCGAGCCTGTCTGCCAGACGACCAGCGGGGATCAGCAACACAGCGAACACCAGGTTATAGGCGTTCAGCACCCAGGTGACGGTATCGATGTCGGTGTCGAGATCGCGTTGGATAGTGGGAATGGCGATGTTGACGATGGAGGAATCGAGGATGGCCATGAACAGGCCAAAGACCGCCGCCCCCAAGACCAGCCACTTATGCTGAACCAGCATCCCTGCTCAACGGGGCCCGGGAGCGTAGGCCGAGGTAGGTAACCAAGACACTCTGCCGCATGTAGCCCCTATATCACACGCGCTGCCACTCCCGCAACCGAGCAAGAGCGCCGCGGCCATCCTGAGAGCGAGAACATAATAAACAGAACGGGAGCCCTTGGGCTCCCAGTCACGCACGATCTTGGTGGAGACGGGGGAGAATCGAACTCCCCGTCCAGAAGAAGGCCACCCTGGATATGCTACAGGCTTAGTCGGCGTTTTGTTCTCGCCCGCCGTACCTCCACCGACGGAGTGTCGCCGGGCCAGCCGATGTGTCTTTGACAACCCCTATCGGCGTCCGAGCTGCCGCACCTCGACATTATGGCGCCGATCCCCAACCCATCGAGGAGAGGTCAAGGTCGACGTGGCCTGCCTAAATTAGGCAGCCAGAGCGAATTCAGATTCGCCAGTTACTTTTTTGCCACCTGTTTTACGAGGGCGATGGCCACCTCGGCCTGCAATCCAGATTAAACCTTCCCTGTCGAACCCTTTCGTCCCCAACAGGGCTCTGGCGAATCCACCATAATTATACCACACCGCCGTCAACGCCTAGCCGCGATGTCGCAGGGCCCGCCGCATCTCCCGCTCCGCCTCCCGCCGGGCGATCGCTTGGCGACGGTCGTAGCGACGGCGGCCGCGAGCGAGGGCCAGTTCCACCTTGGCCCGCCCGCTCTTAAGATAGAGTCGCAGGGGCACAAGCGTCAGGCCTTTCTCCTCCACCTCTCGCGCCAGCTCGCGGATCTGCTTTCGGTGGAGGAGAAGCTTACGGCGGCGGCCCGGCTCGTGGTTGAAGCGGCCAGCAGCAGCATAAGGCCCTATGTGAGCGCCCACCAGCCACATCTCGCCTCGTTCCGGGCGGGCGTAGGCGTCCCGCAGGTTCACCCGTCCGTCGCGGATGGCCTTGATCTCCGTGCCGGTAAGGGCAATCCCGGCCTCTAGCCTCTCCAGGATGTGATAGTCGTGCTGGGCCTTGCGGTTGACAGTGATCGTCTTATCGGCCACCGCTCACTCACCGCCATCGTCAGGGAACCGCTGCCTGGATGGTCTGCCTCAGCTCGTCAATGGCTGTGAACAACTGGACATCGCGGCCCATTTCGATGTCCTCCTCAGTGGGCACTATCTCGATGTCCGGCGCCAGGCCGATGCCTTCGATCTGCTCCCCGCCGGGGGTCAGCCAGCGAGCGATGGTGATGTACAGAGCGCCGCCGTCAGAGAGCTCGCGCAGGTGGTTCACCGACCCCTTGCCGAAGGTGGTGCTGCCGATGATCACAGCACGACCGTTGTCCCGCAGAGCGGCGGCCACCACCTCGGCACCGCTGGCGCTGCCCGTGCCGACCAGCACCGCCAAGGGTATCTCCTCGCCAACGTCGCCGCTGTCCGCCCGCTCGATCACCTCGTTGCCTTCCTTGTCCACCTGGATGAGGATAACGCCGCTGTCCAGGAACATATCGGCTATCTCCACTGTCGCGCTCAGCGCTCCGCCCGGGTTGCGCCGCAGGTCAAGGACAACCCCCCTGTAGCCCTTCTCCTCGATGTCCGCGAGCAGCACCGCCAGATCGCTCACCGACTCCTCACTGATCTGTTGCAACTCGACATAAGCTATGTCATTGACGGGGTTACCGTCGGCATCCTCAAGCTCGTGGGTGAACACAGTAGGGATGGTGATGGTAGCGCGGGTGATGGTGATGTCCTCAGTCTCACCGCTCTCGTGCCGCACGCCCAGGGTCACGTCGGTCCCCTGAGGCCCGCGAATACGGCGAACGGCCTGGCTCACCGTCCAGCCGGCGGTGGATTCGCCGTCTACGGTCAGGATGACATCGCCAGCGCGGACGCCTGCCTTATCGGCAGGGGAATCACGGAAGGGAGCCACGATCACTATCTCGCCGCTGACCGAGTCTTGCTCCACACGAGCGCCGATCCCCTCGAACTGGCCGGTCACGATATCGATGCCCAGAGAGTAGGTCTCGGGATCGATATATACGGTGTGCGCGTCGCCCAGAGAGGCCAGGACACCGTCTATCGCTCCTTGACGTAACATCTCCGGATCAACGCTATCTTGGGAGACGAAGTCTTCGCGGAGGACGCCGTAGATCTCATCGAGGATGCTGAAGTCCGCCTCGCCCTGGGAAGAGGGCCCAGAGCTACCGCCAGAGTCATCTTCGCCACCGCCGCCGATGGCGAAGCCAACCACCCCCGACATCACCGACAGGAGGACCACCAGCAGGCCAAACATGGCCCAGCGCACAGCCCTCAGGATCAGCCACTCCGTTCTTCCACTCGTCATGACCCACCATTCCCTCACTACACGCTATCCACCCAAAATTTCATATCCCGGTGCGGCTGTAGTGTAACATATTGACCCTAGGCCTCTGCAATTTGACCGCTCCTACTGCGCCTTATGTCGAACGTCGTGGCGAGTGTGCTCTACGTAAGAATTATAGTGCGATCCTCGGCCTTGGAAGATCTTGTACTCCCTACCGTCTTGTTGTCCCAAGCTCTGACCCCCGCTATCATGGCCTCACTGACAAGCGAGCGTCATGAAGTACAAGATCAGCGTCGAGAGGAACACGCTGCGCTTCGCAGCCGCCCACATCACCACCTGCCAGGGCCAGGCCGAGCCGCTGCACGGCCACAATTACGCCCTGCTGGTGGAGGTAGAGGGCGCGCTCACTGAGGACGCCTGGGTGCTGGACTTCGGCGATGTCAAGAGGATCGGCGGCCAGCAGCTTGACCACCGCTTCCTGCTGCCGCGTGACAACCCGGCCCTCGATGTCTCCGATCTGGATGATGCCTGGCAGATCGCCGTCGCTGGTCGGCGTTATCTCATTCCCAAGAGCGATGCCTGCCTGCTCCCCCTGGACAACCCCACCGCCGAGCGCCTGGCCGAGTGGTTCTGCCATCGTCTGGCGGAGGCACTGGCCGACCGAGGCAACATCACCTCAATCACCGTCGGCGTGGAGGAGGCGCCCGATCAGGCCGGCTGGTGCACCCTCAGCCTGAGCGACCGTTGACAAGGCGGCTAGAACGACTATGATGAGGACGGAAACCAGCCAGAAAAGGTCTCCTTCATGCAGATAGACTGGCAGAGGACCATCGACGAGATCCTCTCTAACAGGATCCGCTGTCCCCGCTGTGATGCCCTCGTCCCGGAGGTGATGGTCGGCTACTCGCGTGCCTCTTCAGCCGGCCAGTTTGCCCCTATCTGCCAGGACTGCAGCCCCCGCCAGGAGTGCGACGCCCGCAAGCTGGTGGTGTTGTG
>LJUA01000098.1 GCA_001303545.1 Dehalococcoidia bacterium SM23_28_2 | reverse complement strand
TAGCGGTTAACAGCCGCCCGCTCTACCGTTGAGCTACCGGGGAGCGCGTCTTCTCGCCCTGGCTGCGGAGCCAGGATTCGAACCTGGACCAAGGGATCCAAAGTCCCGTGTGCTACCCTTACACCACTCCGCACAGGGTCGTCTATTCTGTTGTCGCCTGGTGCCGAAGGCCGGAGTCGAACCGGCACGAGGGTTGCCCCTCAGCAGATTTTGAGTCTGCCGCGTCTACCAATTCCGCCACTTCGGCTCAAACCGCAGGCAGAAAAATGGAGCGGAAGACGGGATTCGAACCCGCGACCCCCTCCTTGGCAAGGAGGTGCTCTACCACTGAGCCACTTCCGCTCCTCATGCCTTCCTGGTGCCGAGGAGGGGATTTGAACCCCTACGCCCTTTCGAGCACCGCCCCCTCAAGACGGCGTGTCTACCTATTCCACCACCTCGGCGGCCTGGTATCTATATTTACATTATTTGGGCGTCTTGGCAAGACCCTGGTGAGCCTGCCCGGTGGACGGCGGCCGCTGCGCGTGATATAGTCGTCAGCGCCGTTCCGCAAAGTTGAAGGTGCATCGCTTTCGTTCCTGCTGGGATTTGCTCTGATGGACAGGCGGCGCTTCGAGGAGTTGGTTCTGGAGGCGGTGGAGACTCTACCTCCTCGCTTCCTCGACAGGCTGGCCAACGTAGACATTGAGGTGAGAGACTGGCCCAGCCCGGAGGAGCTTCGGATGGCGAGGGTTACTGCGGGAAGGACGCTTCTGGGTCTCTACGTCGGCATTCCCCACCCGAGGAGGGGGCCTGGCTATCATTTGGCGCTTCCCGACCGCATATTCATCTATCAGCGGCCTATCGAGCGGCTCTGTCGCAGCGAGGATGAGGTCAGAGACCGGGTTGCGCGGGTCATCAAGCACGAGGTCGCCCACCATTTCGGCCTGACAGACGCTGACCTGCGTGACACCGGCGTATCTTGAAAGCCGCCCGATGGACCAACCCACCGTGGGCAGATCATCGGGCGGCTGACATGATGCCAAGTTGTGTCGGCGTTGCCTCTCGTTCTTCGGCTAGGAAGGGACTTAGATCCGACCCAGGGCCCCGGCTAGCTTGTCCATCGCTGCATTCCGCAGCCTCTCTACCTTGGCCTGCAGGTCCTTTAGCTCCTGATCGGTCAGAACAGAAGAGAGTTCCTCAGCAAGGCGAGTTGTGACGGGGAAGGCTTCGGCAAGCTTCTTTTCGCCCTTGTCGGTCAGACGAACCCAGGTCTTGCGGCGGTCGCGCCTGTCAAAGACCCGTTCCACCAGCCCTGGTTCTTCCAGCCTGTCCACCAGCCCAGTTATCGTCTGGCTGGCCTTGACCATGGCTCGCCCAATCTCACCGGTGGTGAGGATCGCACCTCCCTTTTTCAGGACACTAAGGAGATGGATCTGGGGAAGAGAAAGACCGTGGGGTAGGAGAGCCAACTCGGTCAACTTGAAGATGGCGTTGTAGGCCTGATAGATTGTTATCCATTCAGCTAGGCCCCTGGAGCCATCGAGCTTGCTTTGCCTTGCTTTTTGTTGTCGTGTCGCCACTAGACTTGTCCCCCCTTCTCTTGAACGTTGGGCGTCGGTGACCGACGCACCCCTCTTTCCACTTATTTCCGCAGCGAACTAAGGTAATCCTTTACCCACTGCCGTGCGTCTTCCCAGATGACCTCTCGTTCCCATAGCAGGTTGCCCATCTGGCTTCCGGCACCGACGGTGGCGATTACATGGGCGAGCTGATCAGGGTCCACGCTCTCCGCGATCTGGCCGTCGGCGACGCCTTTGCGCACCAACTTCTCGATCTCCTCGACCATCGCCCGCAAGCCTTTTGCCAGGCGCGCTCGGAAGCCCTCATGCACGCCCGCCATGCGGACGGCGATGTCGGTGGCGGAGGAGTCTATCGCTCCCAGCCTGGTAACGTTGGGTAGGGCGTCAACTGCTTTCAACAGGCGATCGATGGGATGTTCGCTGACCTGCAGGTGGGAGGCCGGGCCTTGTTCGCGAAGTAGCTGCAGCACCTCGTCAATGGCAGCGTAGCCCAGTTCTTCCTTGGATGGGAAGTAGTGATAGAGGACACCCCTTGTGCAGCCGCTCTCTCTGAGGATGTCGGCGATGCTGGTGCTGTAGTAGCCACGGCTGGCGAACAGCTTGAGGGCTGTTTGAACAAGACGTTTCCTACAGCTCTGGGAGGAGTCCATTGAACCAACCGGTCGGTATACTACCGTGCCTTCCGCATGCTGTCAAGTCCCAGCCCCTTTGTCCTACCGTAAGGTAGCTTCCCTGAGCGCTTGACCGCCATGTAGTCTTCTTCGCCGAGCAGTGCAGCGGGAGTCGAATTTGGCTGGCGCATCCCCCCTCTCCTATCATCTGCGGAGCGAGCTCAAGTACTGCTTTATCCAGCGTTGCGCGTCCTCGCAGATGGCCTTTCGTGCCCACAATACGTTGCCGAACTGGATGCCCGCGCACACGGTGACCGTTAGGTGGACCACCCGATCAGGGTCGACGCTATCCACGATCTGGCCGTCGGCGAGGCCCCTTCGCGCTACCTCTTCGGCCTGCCGGACCATTGCATCCAACCTTTGTCTCAGCCGCCTTCGGAAGCCATCGTGTACGCTTGCCATCCGGATAGCGATGTCAGTGGTGTAAGCAGGTAACTCTCCCGGGCCGCTAACGTCAGACAGGATGTCAACCACCTGGACGAAGCGATCGATGGGATGTTCGTTGGCTTGGAGGCGGGAGGCCGCTCCCTCTTCGATAATCAGTCGTATCGCCTCGTCAATGGCAGCGTAGCCCAGCTCTTCCTTGGACGGGAAATAGTAATAGAGGATACCCTTTGTGCAGCCGCTCTCTTTGAGGATGTCGGCGATGCTGGTGTTGTAGTAGCCGCGGCTGGCGAACAGTTTGAGGGCTGCCTGGACAAGACGTTTCCTACGGTCTTGAGAATGGGGCATTGAACCAACCGGTCGGTATCCTATCACCCCTCTCGCATTCGTGTCAAGTGCCAACACTGTCTCCCAATCTTGCGTACATTCTCTGGGGAGTTAACGTGCACGCACTCTGCGCCGGAGGCCAATGCATGGAAATTTGTGTTGGCTCCGTTATTGTATGTCATTGAGGGCACGGGACGTCAAGAGTCAGACAATTCCGGAAATCTCTAACCCGCTATGGTTCGCGCCGACCTATATTCCGCTGCACACGGTGTGCCGCGCGAGCCCGCGCAGCCGCCTCGCGCCGGCCTTGCTAGGCGCTCCCCAGGGAGGCCGCCGCTCGCTAGCTCTGTACGGTCAGCTCAAAGGGGAATCCGTCCGGTCCGTGGTCGCCTTGAATAACCCCGTCCGTCAGGGTTGCCCGCCACGTGCCCGAAAACGAATCGACCATGTTATGCGATTCACAGCGCCCCTCTGTCTCGGGCGTATAGTAGGTGTAGTCAAACTGGATCGTCCACGTGCCATTGAATGTCTTCGACTCCGGATCGTAAGCGCCCTCGTAGTGCATCTCTTCTGAGTCAACGTCTGCCGGGCACTCCTCCCAAACGATGCATGATGTCATCCAGCGCCCCTCGCCTTGCTTGACGCTGCTGGGCCCGCCGGCGGGGTCGAATGTCAGCGTCATCGTGTTCTGGTCGATGGTGCAGCCAGGCGCGAAGGGATCGTATTGCCCCACCGCTGTGATCTCCTGTGCCGTCGGGCTCGGCGACGGCGAAGGCGAAGGCGAAGGTGAGGGCGACGGCGACGGCGACGGCGTAGGGCTGGGCGTCGGCGAGGGCGTCTCCTCCGGCAGACTAGGCTCGAATAGCCAGGCGGGGCACTCCCCTATCGCCTCGTCCCGGCTGAGCCCTAGGTTCACCACCCGATCGGTGAGGCACTGCCGCAGGTCGTCCGCCGCCACCGCCACGTCGATGCCCCCGTAGCCCTTGTCCAGCCACCCGCTGGCGATGCCTTGCACATAGCCTTCGATCCAGCCCGTATCGGGAGTGGGCGACTCCTTCGGTTCGAAGATGGGCTTGTACACGTCTGGCGGGCAGTCCCTGATCGCCTCTTCCTGAGTGGCGCCGTCCAGCACGGCGTTGACGAGGCACTGGCGCAGGGCGTCCGCGTACGGCTGCACGTCGCCGGTGTAGCCCTCGGCCACCCATCCGTTGGCGATGCCCTGCACATAGCCATCGATCCAGCCGGTGCCAGAGACATCTGCCGTCTCCTCCGGCGTGGGAATAACCTCCGGGCTGGGTGAGGCGCTCGGCGTGACCTTGGGCGTGGTCTCCGGCGTGACCTTCGGTGTTGCCTTCGGCGTGGCCTTGGGCGTGGGCACTGCCGGCGAGGCGCCAGGCCCGGCCGTCGCCGCCGGCGTCCGCAAGCTCGGCGGCTTCGGCAGCTTCTCCACCGTCTTCTTGGCGAGATACTCTGCAAGCTTATCGATGGCTGTGTCCGTTAGGCTGGGCAGGTCGACGGCACGCTCCTTGAGGTAGGCCTTCCACCTCTCCGCCAGCTGCTGCTGGAGGTGATCGCGGAAGGTCTTGTCCATGGCGGCGCCTGGGTCTTTGGCGAACTGCTTGGCCCATTCTTCCAGTTGCAGCGCCTTCTCAGTGGTGTCAATGAGCTTGCCCACCACCGGCACGCTCTTGTAGGCCTCCAGCACCTTGTCCTTTGCGTAGTTGGCTGCCTCGGGGCCTTCCTCCGCCAGCACGTTGATAGCGCTGTTGCCGGAGTCGACTACCGCCCCGTGATCCAGGCCGTCCAGCTGATGGTAGATGCCTGAGCCTTCCGTCCTCACGAAATCGTCGTCCGTCCTCACTTTGTCCAGCCAGTCGTCGAAGTTGTGAGCCTTCCGTCCTCACGAAATCGTCGTCCGTCCTCACTTTGTCCAGCCAGTCGTCGAAGTTGGCGGCGTCGCCCCGCTTGTCGGACGACAGCTTGTTGAAGACTTCCTGCCGCTTGTCCTCGGGGATCTTGTCGGCGATCTCCAGGATGCGCTTTCGCTGACGCACGACCGTTGCGTTGTGGAAGAAGCTGAAGGTGTTCTTGAGCCAGTCGTCTAGCTTCTTCTTGGCTCTTCTTGGCCACGTCGAGCAGGCCCGGGGCAGGCGCCCAGGGGGAGCGCACGTACAGAGTGCCCGCCGAGGCCACCGCCCGCTCCTCGATCTCGGAGAGGGCGGCCTCCAGGGCGTCCTCCTGATCGGCCATCTCGGCGTACAGGCTCAGTAGCTGCTGGACAGAGGCCGCATCGGGCTCGACGGCAGGGTCGAAGGGATCCTCAGTGGTGAAGTCGCCGGTGATGGCCTCTATGAAGGTCAGCTCTGATAGCTCGAAGTCGATGAGGAAGGTGGCCACCGTCTTCAGCGACTGGGCACGCTCCGGGTCGGCCACGCCGCCGGCCGCCTCGAAGGACGATGGGAAGGCCACAACCTGGCCCTCCTCCACCTCCACCGCTCCCAGGGAGATGGCCGGCGGCTGGAAGGGGTCCTCGTCGGGGTCGCCGATGTAGGCGGTCACTATGGGGGATTCACCGTCCAGGCGGAAGGCGAGGGCCAGGATGCCGGTCTCCTCCCCACCGCCGCAGCCGCCGAGCAGAGCGTTCAGCCCTGCTAACGCCAACAGAAGAATGCCTAGCCGCTTCATCGCTCACCCTCCTTAGGCCACGCTGTACCCGCTTGTGGGCACCAAGACCAGCGTGGCACGCTCATGCTACCCTGAGGCACGCGGATGGGCAAGGTAGGAGGCAGGGCCGTGGCTGAACACCGGAGCGTTGGGCTATTGAGGTTCTGGGAAAGCCGGTGCGTGTTTGACGAGTGCTGGGTTTAGATGGACTGCCAGCTTCACTACGGGCTAGTGCAGGACTTGCCCAGTTCCCACTTGTAGAGCAGCACGTCCAGGATGTTCACATTCCCGTCGGCGTTGAGGTCGTAGCGGCGGTCGTAGGGGTTGGATCCCAGCTTCCACTTGTAGCAGAGGACATCCGTGATGTTTATTTCGCCGTTATGGAAGCCGCAGCCCATGGTGCCGGAGTTGACGTCCGGCGGCCAGGCGTCGTCGTTGGGGTCGTCGGGGCAAGCGTCCTGGGGGTCTGTCCCCAAGTACAGCTCGAGGTAGTCATCGAATTCGTCGTCGTCGCAGTCATCATCGGTAGGGCACGGGTCGCCGAAGTCAGGTAGGGTATCACCATCGCTGTCGTCGAGCGAGATCACATAGGCCTCGCCGCAACCCAGCCTGCTCTTGGCCACTCCGTCGGCGAAGGGAGCTGCCATTAGCACTTCATCAGCCCCGTCGCCATTCACATCGCCTGCGGCCACTGAGCCGAGCTTGTCGCCATCGGCGGCGCCGTAGATGTAGATACTGAAGCTCTGCTCGGCTGAGGCAAGGTCAATCGTGCCCTCCATCGTGGGCTGGCCGAAGATGACATAAGCTTCACCGGACAGATTTCGGCCGTTCGCGGGGCCGTCGCCTAGGATGCTACCGAGCAGGATGTCCTTCAGGCCATCGCCGTTGAAGTCGCCTACCGTCACTGAGTACACGTTCTCAGCGAGCTTGTCGTAGATGTCGACGCCGTATATCGTCAGGTCCTGTTCAGACAGCGCGACGTCCACGACGCCGTCCTGGGCGACCGGCCCGAGCACGACGTATGCCTCACCAGCCATGGGCCGGTCCTCGAGCGGCCCGTTGGCCAGGGAGGCGACCACCACGATATCGTCGGTGCCGTCGCCGTTCAGGTCGCCCGCGGCTGCGCTGCCGATCTCATCCTGGAGGCCCACTCCATAGATGGTGAAATCCTGCTGAGAGGCGGCTACGTCGATGGCTCCGGAAAGCTCGCTGGAGCCGAAGATGACGTAGGCTTCGCCTGCCAGGGGTCGGGCATTCCCCGGCCCGTCTCCCCACTGGGCCGTCAGCAGGATGTCATCGGTAGCGTCACCGCCGAAGTCGCCGCTGACTACAGAGAAGCCCAGCCGGTCGCCAGCCTCCGCGCCGTAGATGGTCACGTCTTCGCTGCCTTCGGCCAGGTCGATGACGCCATCCAGCGCCGGCGAGCCGAAGATGACGTAGGCCTCGCCGCCGCGGCTTCTGGCGTTGGCAGGCCCATCCCCTTCCCACGTGCCCAGGACGATGTCATCGATGCCATCGCCGTTCACGTCGCCGGCGGCAATCGAGGAGGCCAGGCGGTCACCGGCGTCGGCGCCGTAGATGGTGACGTCTTGCTGGCCGGAGGCGATGTCGACCGTACCGCTTATACCGGCGGAGCCGAAGATGATATAGACCTCGCCGGCGTCTGGCCTGATGTTGCCGGGACCGTCGGCGTAGCGAGTGGCTACCGCCGCGTCGGCGTAACCGTCGTCGTTGAAGTCGCCCGTGGCGAGGACGTCCTCACCCAGGTGGTCGCTGTTATCGGCTCCCAGGATAGTCACGCCTGCTCCGCCGCTGGCTAGGTCGACGACGCTGCCCAGCGTGGGCGAGCCGAAGATTATATAGGCCTCACCAGCCGCGGGCCGCCCGTTGCCCGGGCCATCGGCCTCGTCTGCACCGATGAGTATGTCCTCTACGCCGTCGCCGTCGAAATCGCCGGCCGCTATGGCCTGGCCCATCTTGTCCGCGACTTGGGCGCCAAAGATATGACAGTTGGGCTGCTGCGAGGCCAAATCGAAGACGTCCGATGGGCTGGCAGCGCCGTGTTGCCAGCCTATCGCCAACAGGACGGCGCAGGCGGCCAGGGCGACGATGATTACCTTTCGTCTAGTGCTTGCCATCACGCGACCCAGGAAGACATAGCGAGCGGCAGGACATATCGTCTGCCGTTCACCTATATCTAAAGACGCGCGAGGCCGCCTCGCCGTTTCGTTATGTCTTCAGCGATCCGGGGGCTTCTCGGTGGATTCTGTGGGGGCCGCCGTGGCAGCGCCGACTCGCTGAAACTGCACGAGCTACTGGGCACGCTTGGCGGCCGCTCACAGCCCTAGCTGATTCTAGTGGCCGACCATTCGCTCCAGTCGCCGGACGAGTCGTATCTCCAACGGCCAAGAAATGAATTTCCGTCTGGAGACATGGTAAATTCAAATTCCCCTGCATCGTCTGGCGGTGCATAGGATGGGGATTCGGACCAAGTTCCTATAAGCTTATTTCCCTGAACTGTGCCCTGTATCTGCCCCTCATCGTATACATAGGTGCCGGTTACGCTGCTATCACTTTGAGTTAGCTCCATGTTACCCCAATTAGTATCCCACACTCCCGTCCAGGTTGCAGAGGGCATTACCGTGGGCGAGGGCGTGGGCGAGACCTCCGCCGTGGGCGTGGGCTCCACCGTGGGCGTGGGCGTGGCCTCTACCGTGGGCGTGGGTGGCGGCGGCGGGGGGGCCATCGCCCCGTAGGCGAGCACGGCCTGCAAATGGTCCAGCATGCGCAGGTTGCTCACGTCCGGGTCCTGCCGCGCGGCGAACCAACGCAGCCAGCCCTGTGTATCGGGATCGATGTAGTAGGCGTAGGCCACGCCCTGTGCGCAGGTAGCCAGGGCCTCAGCGGTGTCCGTGTCGTCGTCGCCGCTCCAGACGGATATCGCCCACTTGCTCGCCTGAGGGCAGTTAAGCATGATATCCTCTTGGGCCTCGGAAGAGCCTGGCCCCACGATCGAGGCCAACCCCAGCAGGCCCAAGGCAAGCACCCCTCCCAGGAGCAGTAGAATGACCTTGCCTTTCACGCTGCGCATGGATCACCTCCTTGTAAGCCGAAGAACCTCGTTGACCTGTCTATGCTACTCGTACGCGGCCAGGGTTGGCAAGATAAGAAGCCAGGACAGCCACGGGTCACGCGAGGGCGTTGGCCAGCTACGGACGGGAAGAACCTGAGCCGGGTTGCTGTCAACTGAGGCAACATCTACCACGCTGGTCGCAAGTGGTAGATTCTCAGATACGAAATCTGGCAGGGGTGGAGGGACTCGAACCCCCGACCTGCGGTTTTGGAGACCGCTGCTCTGCCAAACTGAGCTACACCCCTGGCCTTGGCCACGCTATTGTAGCCAACAGCCTCGTAGGCGGTCAAGGACGTGAACCTGTAGCTAACGGCGGGTGCGTACCTTGCTGGCTATCCTCTGGCGTACCTTCTGCCAGAGCTCGCTCAGCCTGGCCCGGCCGCCGCCCAGGAGCCAGCCTTGCCCCCAGAGGTGATCGTACTTCCCCGACATCACCCGCGGGTACTCCGAGGCCACTTCCGCGCCGAAGAGGAGGACCACTGTGCTGA
>LJUA01000021.1 GCA_001303545.1 Dehalococcoidia bacterium SM23_28_2 | reverse complement strand
GGTTTGATATGAGTGGTGGCTTAGAGACGTCAATTGTAGAGATACTGCTGATCAGTTCGACCTATCCGGACACGGTCTATGCAGGTACCCGTGGGGACGGTGTATTCCGCAGCGTGGATGGGGGAGCCACCTGGTGGCCATGGAACGAGGGCTTCCCTCCCGGCAACGTGACCATTAGCGCACTGATCCCTGACCCGTTCGACGGAAAGCGACTGTACATCGGCACAAACACCGGCGCCTACTACAGGAGCGATCCGGGGCCCGTCGGCGGCATCGCCGAAATCCTCGTCGGCGGCTCGGAGGCGCCGACCCGCGTCGCTGAGCGCTCCGGCTCCTCGTCCCCGCTGTACGCCGCCATCGCCAGCGCAGCAGCGCTCGCTCTGAGCGCGGGGGCGTGGTACGCCAGGAGACGGTTGCTTAGGTAGCTCACCCAGCGGCAGCCGGAGGTTCAGGCCGGCCGCTCGATCTCGACCGGCGGCGGGTAGTCGATCCGCGCATGGAAATAGGCGCGGCAGCGGCGAAACGCCCATCGTAACTCCCACGCCGAAAAGTATGTACAGAACAACTGTATGAGGTAAACTATTTGCGCTTGCATGATTCGTCTGACCGGGGGTGCAGCAATGGCGAACTCAAGACTCATCCGCATAGCGGCCTTCACGATCTGTTGCTCGATCGGCCTCGCGCTACTGTTGCTGCTTGTCGCCAGCGAGACTGCTTTCGGCTGTGATGAAAACTCTTCTGGAATGGCAAACCCTGCCGCTGTCTATTGTCAGGAACTGGGGTATCAATACAAGATGGTCGACAGCGAGCAAGGACAATACGGAAAATGCATTTTCCCAGATCGCACTGAATGCGATGCTTGGCGATTCTTGGAAGGCAAATGCGGACAAAGCCACTCTTATTGTGCAGAACAGGGCTACGGCTTGATAACCAAGACGGATGGTAAGAACCCTTTTTCCAGGGAGTACAGCGTCTGTGTTGATGACCAGCAGGAGATCGGTGCGGTTACGGAATTGATGGACTTGCGGGAAAAGGCCACCAGAGGAACTTCCCGGCTGGAACAAACACCAGATCGCTCACAACACGAGTTTTCGCGAGAGAGTCCGCCTGCTTCCTTCGATTGGAGGAATCATGATGGCCAGGACTGGATGACTCCTGTCAAGGATCAAGGGAACTGCGGGTCTTGTTGGGCATTTTCGGCTGTCGGTGTAGTGGAGGCCATATACAACGTCACTACGTCCAATCCTAACCTTGATTTGGACCTATCAGAAGAATACCTCGTGTCCGATTGTTATACGCATCCATCGTACTCTATGAACTGCTGCGGTGGCGCGAATGATGTATCCTTCGAATTCATCAGAGACTCTGGAATCCCCGATGAGGGTTGTATGCCGTACGCTGATTCTGGTTGTACATGCCCTGGCGGGTTCTGTAGCTCAGCCAATTGCACCTATTACAGCGGAAATAGCTGCAGCGACAGAACTTGTCCGGACAGATGTTCAGACTGGCAAAGTAGATTAGCACAAATATCTGCTACCGGTGGCGTTCCCAGTGACCAGACGACGATAAAGCAGAACCTTGTTGACGGCGGACCCCTTGGAGCCTCCATGAATATGAGCGGTAGTTTCGACGGAAACAACATTTATCGATGCACGAGTACCTCCCTTCAGCACGATGTGGTTCTTGCCGGCTACGATGACGCCGGTGGCTATTGGATTGTCAAGAACAGCTGGGGCGCTACTTGGGGTCCAGACAGTGATGGTTATTTCAAGGTTGGCTACGGAGAATGCGCCATTGAGACCCTTGTCTCTTATGCAACGGTAACAACGCCCCCCGTCTCTGCTGTTGGGGGCATAGCGGAACTCCCGGTCGTGGCCGGTGACTCCAGCGCACCGGTCACCAACTGTGTCCTCCTGGCTGCGCTCGCGGCTGCGACCCCGGCCGCTTTCGCCGCAACCGCATGGTATGCCAGAAGGCGCCTGTCCTGAGCTCGTCGAAGGATTGATTAGGTAGGCCTTTACTAGCGGCAGCCCGAGGTCAGGCCGGCCGCTCGATCTCGATCGGCGGCGAGCTGCCGTCCATGGGCGCGGAGGGCACCTGCTCCAGGAAGGGGGCAGCCAGCGCCTCCCTCTCCGCCTCCGTCGGCGGCGGGTACTCGACGCGCCGATGGTAGATCCCGCGCAGGGTGGCCTTGAACGACTCGCCGATCACCTTCAGATCGCGCAGGGTCAGCTCGCACTCCTCAAGTTGCCGCTCGGCCAGCCGCTCCTGGATCACGCCGTCCACCAGGGCGTCGATCCGCTCCGGCGAGCGGTCGCGGCTGCTACGCACCACCGACTCCACCGAGTCGGCGAGCATGGCGATGGCCGTCTCCTTGCTCCGAGGCTTGGGGCCCGCGTAGGCAAACTGGCGGGGATCGACGTTGGGGTTCTCCTGGCTGGCCTTCCGATAGAAGTAGGTCACCAGGCGCGTGCCGTGGTGCTCGCTGATGAAGGCCCGCACCTGGGCCGGTAGCCTGTGCTTGCGGGCCAGCTCCACGCCCGCCGCCACATGGGCGGAGATGACCCTCGCGCTGGTGTAGGGGTCCAGCCTCTCGTGGGGGTTCCGCTCATCGAGCTGGTTCTCGACATAGAAGCTGGGGCGCATCATCTTGCCGATATCGTGGTAGTAGCAGCCCACCCGCACCAGCAGCGGGTCGGCACCCACCAGGTCGGCCGCCCGCTCGGCCAGGTTGCTCACCACGACGCTGTGATGGAAGGTGCCCGGCGCCTCCGCCTGCAGCCGGCGCAGGAGGGGATGGTCGAGCTGGGCCAGCTCCATGAGCTGAACGCGGGTGGTGATGCCGAACATGAGGCCGAGGACAATGAAAGCGCCCACAGTGATCACCGCCGAAAGGAAGCCGCCCATACCGGTGGCCATAAGGGCCCAGGCAAGGTCTATCACCTCGCGCCGGGAATCGAGCAGCCAGAAGATGAGCAGGCCGACGAAGGAGACAAGGGCAACCGCGCCGCCGGCCACCAGGTAGCGATTCACCCGCTCCGCCCGATGAACAGTATATATGCCAACCAGGCTGGCAAAGGTGAATACCGACGCCATCTGGAAAGCTTCCGTCGGGTTGCCGGCCAGCGCGCTGCGCGCATCCGGCTGGTAGAAGCCGGCGAAGGTGACCAGAAAGGCCAGGACGGCGGCCACGGCCACGGCCAGGCCGGCATCGAGGAGGGCGGCCACCAGCATCGGCGCCGCCGCCACCGGCAGAAGATAGGCGATAAACAGCCTGTCGTTATCGGGCAGGGCCTGGGCCAGCAGGAGCTTGGCCGCCAGTACCCAAAGCACAACCAATAAGGTCAGCAGGAGAAGGCGAGGTAAGCTGGCGGCCTCCTTGGGCTGAAAGAGGTACAGGTAGCTCCCCAGGGCCAGAGCGGCCAGCAGCGAGGCCAGGACGACGGCGGCGACTTCGTCCCCCTCCAGGTGCACGTCCACCAGGCCCGCATCCCGAAGCTGCTCCATAGCCGAGGCGCCGATAACCTGCCCCTCGCGGACGATGATCTCGCCCTGAGCGCTGATGTCCCGGGGGGCAATGTCGCCCTCTTCGACATTGAAGCGAGCGGGAAAGACAGGAAAGATGATGAAGATGAGAGCCACCCCTACGACGGCGCTAAACACAGCCGCCCGCAGGGCGGAGATCCTTCCTCCAGTGGTCGACTTTGTAAGCACAGATACGCCTGCCTAGTACCGCTTTCCCATGATATCAGACGCAAGTCGCAGGCGAAAAGGACGACGGGAGGAAGGAGACTAGGGGCTGGAGAGCTCGGCCAGCAGCTCGGTGACCACTTCGTTTATCTCGCGGCCCTCGGCGCGGCCTGCTAGCTGAGCGATGAGAACGGGCATCACCTTGCCCTTGTCGGCCGGCCCACGCGCCCCCGCCTGAGCGATGACCTCGCGGGCTGCCTTGACAATCTCCTCGCGGGACATGGCAGGGGGTAAATAAGATTGGAGGACGGCAAGCTCTGCCTCTTCCTTCTCGACTAGGTCTTGTCGGCCGCCCTTCTGGAACCCTTCGATGCTCTCGCGATGCCTGCGTACCTCTTTGCTGATCACCTTAAGGACACCGGCATCGTCCAAAGCCTCGCCCTCGGCGCCCTCAGCGACCTCGGCGTTCTTGATGGCGGCCATCACCATGCGGATAGCTGTCTTCCGCCGCTCATCGCGGCTGCGGATGGCTTCCTTCAGATCGTCGGCAAGACTATCTTTGAGGGCCATATCGACAAGAGGCCATATTAGTAAGAACGACGACTGTTCTTGCGGCTCTTGCGCAGTTTGGCAGCTTTCTTCTTCTTGGCCTTGACGCTGGGCGGCTCATAGTGCTCTCGCCGTCGCGCCTCAGCCAGAACGCCCGTCTGTTGGACAATCTTGCTGAATCGCCGCAGTGCCTGCTCCAGCGATTCATTCGGGCCGACTACTACTTCCGGCAAATACTTCCCCTCCCCCTGGCCAGAGATGATAGGAGTGCTAGTGCCCATCTTATGTATGTCCCAGCTTACAGTCAACCCTACACGGATCACCACCGATCGGAGCACCAGGCCACCTGCCCTCCGACGATGGCCATCTCCGGTCGCAGGGTCAGCAGCTCGTCCGACGGGCAGGCTGTGGGATCGCCCGAGATCACCACTAGGTCGGCCAGCCTGCCGGCAGCGATGCTGCCCCGCTCACCCTCAGCGAACGCAGCATAAGCCGCGCCCGTAGTGTACAAGGCCAGCGCTTCCTCGATGGAAATGCCCTGCTCGCCCTCGCTGCGACGGGCAACGGCCCCGTAGAGGCCGGGAACAACCTCCGGCCCGACCACCGGACAGTCGGATCCGGCAGCCAACGGAACGCCCGCCTTCAGCAGCGAGCGCAGGGGATAGAGGTAGGGCTGCCTCTGCGGCGGCACCTGCCTCAGATAGCGGTCGAGATTGTAGTAGAGGAAGGAGGGCTGAGTGACCACCGTGACCCCCGCCTTCCCTATCCGCTCCGCCAGCGCCGGCGGGCAGACACCGCAGTGCTCGATGCGATGGCGATGATCCCGGCGTGGGCGCTGCGCCAGCGCCCGCGACAGGGCACCAACAGCGGCAGCCACCGCCCGCTCCTCCACGGCGTGAATGGCCACCTGCCAGCCCTGAGCGTGAGCCTGGGACACCATCTCCGCCAGGGCATCCTCCTCGGGGTAGATCTCTTCCCCCATCTCCCTGATCATGATCTTCACCGCGCCCAGCTCCAGCCAGGCGTCGCCGCCGTTCGCCTTCCAGCGAGCGGCCGCCTCCCTGTGCTCGAAGCCGACCATCGCCGTCAGCCGCGGCAACAGGTGACCCTCCTGGCGCAGGCGCCTCATAAGCTCCCACTCCGAGGGGCCTCTTCCCAACTCAGACGAGGCACAGCCCGCCTCACCAGCTCGTTCATCTCCAGCAGCACGCCAGTGGGCTCGCCGCTGGCCAGGTCGCGCTCCATGTGGCCGCCGGGAGGCTCCTCGGTCTCGCTGCCGATGCCGCACAGGCGAAGAGCCAGACTGTTCAGGACGCAGGCGTGGCCGCCGCGGTGGATCAGCCGCACCGGATGATCGGGCGCGGCAAGGTCAAGATCCCAGCGGGTGGGATGACGCCCCTCCGCCAGGTCGACCTCGCTGTAGCCGACGGCGCGGATCCAGCGGCCGGAAGGCGTGATCTTCGCCTGCCGCCGCACGGCTGCCTGGATGTCAGCGATGGAGGACACGGCAGCGGGGCTGCAATCGACGGCGAGGAGGTTGGCGGCATAGGCCAGCAGATGGCAGTGGGCATCGATGAAGCCGGGGAGCACCGCCCGCCCTCGGCAGTCGATGCCCTCGACTTCGGGGCTGCCGGCCTGCCGGCGGACCTCAGCGTCCGACCCGACGGCCAGTATGCGCTCGCCCTGGACGGCGACCGCCTGTGCATGCGGCCGGCGGCGGTCCATGGTGATGACGCGCGCGTTGTGCAGCACGAGCGTAGCAGTCAGGCCAGTCCCCCTACAGCAGAGTCATCTCCTGGAGGTCGGGCGGCACGATGAGGCGGGCCTCCGTCAGGGCCTGCACCTCCTCCGCCGTCCAACCGGGGGCCACCTCCCGCAGCACCAGCCCTTCGGGGGTCACTTCGATGACGGCGATATCGGTGATGATCTGATCCACACACTCCGGCGCGGTGATCGGTTCAGTGCACTCCTTGACGATCTTCGGCCCGCCCTCCTTGGTAGTGTGAATCATCAGAGCGATAACCTTCTTGGAGCAGAAGGCCAGGTCCTGCCCTCCGCCCAGGTTGCCGACCTGCTTGCCGGGGATCATGTAGTTGGCCAGGTCCCCCTTCTCCGATACCTGCAGCGACCCCAGGACGGTGATGTCCACGTGGCCGCCGCGGATAATGCAGAAGCTCTCGGCGTGATCCATCAGGGCCATCCCCGGCTTCTTCGATATCGGCTGCCCACCGGCGTTGATCATCCTGTTATCGGCCACATCGGGGTCATCGATGATCGGCCCGAAGCCGATCACCCCGTTCTCCGAGTGAAACAAAACCTCCCGCTCCGGCGGCACGAAGTTGCTGCAGTAGGTTGGTATTCCCACCCCCAGGTTGATTATCATCCCGTCCTGAAACTCTTTGGCCGCCCGCAGGGCCATGACCTGCTCGTCTAGTCTCTCTCCAGGCATGATCTTGCCTCCCTCTGTTCCTTACATCGCCTCTTCCCAGGGCTTGGGCTCCTTGGGCCGCACCACCACCCGATCCACGTACACCCCCGGAGTCACGACGCACTCCGGGTCCAGCTCGCCCAGCTCCACCACCTCGTCCACCTCAGCCACCGTGACGGTGGAAGCGCCGGCCATCACGGGGTTGAAGGTACGCATTGTGCCCCAGTACACCAGGTTCCCGTACCTATCCGCTTTGTGGGCGCGAATGAGGGAGAAGTCCCCCCTCAGGGCATGCTCCAGGAGATACTTGCGCCCGTTGAACTCCCGCACCTCCTTGCCCTCCGCCACGACGGTGCCCACGCCGACAGGCGTATAGAAGGCGGCGATGCCTCCCTTGCCCGCCCGTATCCTCTCGCACAGCGTCCCCTGGCCCATCAGCTCCAGCTCGATCTCCCCCTGCATGATCCCCCACTCCATGGGGGTGAAAAAGCGGCCGGGAGCAGCCGGATAGGTGACGATGCCTTTCTTCACCTGCCCCCTGCCCACGAGCATGCCGGGGTCGTAGAAGTCCTCGGGGATCGTCAGGATGACGGCCATGCGCTCGCGTACGACCTCCATCAGGTTCGGCCCCCAACCACCGACGTTGCCGACGAAGGTCAGGTCTTTGACCCCCTTTCGGGCTACGGCGCCGATCAGGTAGCTGGGGCACTCACCCGCGCCGGCGAAGCCTCCGACGAGCAGTGTGGACCCATCGACCATGTCGGCTATGGCCTCATCGAAGCTGCCTACGATCTTGTTTATCATCGGCCTCAACCTCCCTGGTTACGTTAGCTACAGCATCTTAGCATCACTGAAAGACGTTTGCCTACCAACCAAGGCCAGAGTAAACTCGATCAGGCTGATTCGGGAGGAAGAGCATGGCGGAAAAGGAAGTCACCTTCGAGGAGGCGCTGGAGCGGGCCAGGCGCATGTCCGAGCGCTACGTGCAACGGGGGCCCTACCGCTTCTTCCCCCTCGGGGAAATCGTGGAGAACATCCAGCACGGGCTGGCCAAGAACCTGGTGAACCACGGCCGCCTCTATTGCCCCTGAATGACCCTGAGCGGCGATCCCGTGGAGGATCGCAAGAAGATCTGCCCCTGCGAGCGGCATCACGAGGACATCGCCCGCGATGGCTTCTGCATATGAATGTTCTTCGTGAGCGAAGAGTTCCTTCGCCGGTACGCGGAAACGGGGGAGATAACGCCCAGCACGCTGGGAGACGTCGCACCCGCGGGAGAGAGCCTTTTCCCCGCCGGAGAGGAAGCAGCCAGGCTCCCCAAGAGCAAGCGGGGACCGAAAAAGCAATAAGAAAAGCAGGCCCAGACGTCCTCAAACGGACAAAATAAGGCCGCTGAGAACATCCCCAGCGGCCGCCGCTTTTCTCGAACGTGCCCGCTAGTCAGCCGATGGCAGAACCTTCGGCTGGAGCTGCTTCATGGGGGCTCCGCAGCAATGCACCTCGCCATTGCTTGGCTTGATGCACAGAACCTCGGTGCCGCAGACTTCGCACTGAAATCGCTTGCCCAGTTGGTTGGCCATGCTCCACCTCCCCCTATTGCTTCAGTTGCATGGGCTGGCCGCAGCAGGAGAGGTTTCCCTCACCGCCTTTGGTGACGATCATCTCCGCGCCGCACTTGGTGCACTGGTAACGCTTGCCCGCCTGATTAGCCACTTCCCGTCAGCCTCCTCTTTCCGCCCTAAGTCTAGCCCAATCTATAATGGCGGTCAATCCTGTCGCCTGCAAGGCAAGGCCTGCAGGAAACGCCAGGGATTGCCTGCCTGAGGTGCCCATCTTCGTTGACATGCCCAGCGGCAGGAGATTACAATGGCCGCTGTCCAGAAGCGATTGGAGCACGCTGATGCGGAAAGAGCTGATGGAGATCCTGGCCTGTCCCCTCTGCAAGGGCCCCCTCGAACTCACGGTGGAAAAGGAGAGGGACGAAGAGGTTGTCAGCGGCTCTCTCTTCTGTCCCAAGTGCTCCCAGCGCTATCCAATCGTCGACTCCATCCCCAATCTGCTCCCACCGGAGTCGCAGGAATAGCGCGAGGTTGTGGCCTGCTGGATGTGACGTTGGGAGGTGCCGAAGAAATGGAACGATCACAGCAAACGGGCGTCCTGATCATGGCCGCTGCTGTCCTCCAGATGCTGCTCTTCCTCTGGGCCGCCGCCAGGCGTAGCTACATGGCGGTAGCTCTACCGGTTATGGTCGCTCTCGCTGCCATCTCCGCCCTCGCCTTCTGGATCGGCTGGACGATGCTCACCACCGAGAGCGAACTGGAGGAAGAGCTGGAGGAGGAAGCTATCCCCTAAGCCTCGGCCCCCGCTGTCTGCTCGTCTCCCCCGCCTGACCACCAGGCCCTGGTAGCTATCTCCTTTACCCCCTTCTTCCCCACAGAGGCCAAGAGCTCTTTCATCGTCTTCCCCAGCAGCGGATGACGTAGCTCGGGTGCCAGCTCGCACAGAGGCACCAAGACGAAGGCCCTTTCTGCCAGCCGCGGATGAGGTATCTGCAGCTCGGGGGTATCCACCACCCGCTCACCATACAGAAGGATATCCAGATCGATGGGTCGCGGCCCCCACCTTTGCCCGCCCGGTCGGCGGCCGATCTCCTGCTCCAGGTTCTTGAGGAAACGCAGCAATCCCTCCGGCTCCAGGCCGGTCGTAATGCGGCAAACGGCATTCAAGAAGGGAGGCTGCTCACTCACCCCCTGCGGCTCCGTCTCATAGAGAGAGGATACTTCCTCCAGGCGAGCCAGCGTCTGCAAACGAGCGAGCGCCGTCCGCAGGTTGCCCAGGCGGTCACCGACGTTGGCTCCCAGTCCCAGGTAGACAGAGGCGACCAGCGACGACACGCTATCGCGCCCTGCGCAGAATGAAGTAGGTGAGGCGCCCCTTGGCCACCAGATCGCCAGACTGCTGCTTCACTTCTACATCGCCTACGGCCAGGTTGCGCCCCTTGTTCAAAAGGCGGGCTTCCGCTACCAGCCGTTCGCCCAGGGGAGCCGGCTTCAAGAAGCTAACGTTCATCTCTATGGTGGTCTGGCCCGCCAGATCGGGGTCGCCTGGCTCATGAGAGGCACGAAGAGCGATGCCCACGGCCGCATCCATCAGGGAGGTGATGACGCCTCCGTGCACCGAGCCACGGGAATTGGTGTGGCGAGGCTCGACAACCAGCGACAGCCGCGAATAGCCCGGCCGCATTTCCTCCACGACGCCCCCGACGTTCTGACTCCAGGGGCTCCCGGGCCATCTGCGGCCCGCCTTCTCCGCAGGTTCTCGCTCTGGCTTCTCAGCCACGTCTACTTTCCCCTATGCTCCAGCCACGCACGATGGCGTCGGTCATCCGCGTCACGCGGACCATCGCCTTCATGTCGTGCACCCGCACGATGTCGGCGCCGTTGGCGATGGCGATGGCCACCGTGGCCGCTGTGCCCTCCAGCCGCTCCTCCACCGGCAGGTCGAGAACCTTGCCGATGGTCGACTTACGGGAGGTCCCGATGAGAATGGGCCGCCCGATGGCCCTCAGCTCGCCCAGGCGGCGCAGCATCTCCAGATTCTGGTTCTCATCCCAGCCGAAGCCGAAGCCGGGGTCGATGATCAGCCGCTCTTCGGGGATGCCTGCCTCGCGAGCAATGCGCAGGCTCTCCCTGAATCCCACCAAGAGATCGCCGATGACGTCGTGGAAGGGGCGACCGCGCTGGTTGTGCATGACGACGGCCGGCAACCCCGTCTCCGCTGCCACCATGGCCATCCTCTCCCCATCATGGCGGAAGCCCCAGATGTCGTTGATCATGTGCGCTCCCGCTTCCTTGACCGCCCTTTCGGCCACCGCCACCTTGTAGGTGTCGATGCTGACGGGCAGGCTCGTCTCCCGCACCAACCGCTCGACAACCGGCAGCACCAGCTCCATCTCCTCATCCGCGGATATGGGCTCAAAGCCCGGCCGAGTGGATTCTCCCCCCACGTCCAGGATGTCCGCGCCCTCTTCCTCGAAATGGCGGCCCTGGGCCACCGCCGCCTCCACATCCCTCCCCAGCCCGTCGCCGGAGAAGGAATCCGGGCTGATGTTGATCACCCCCATGACGTACGTGCGGCTGCCCCAGACGAATCGGCGATCGCGGATGGTGATGGAAGCTAGTGCTGTCACCACGCTACCTCCTGACGATCTCTATCTCTTCCTCCGTGATTTCGCCATCGCGGATGCGGAAAGCGCGCACCTCCGGATTGCCTGCATCCCTCAGCGACACGATAAAGTACAGCGATTCCGGCCAGAACGCCAGGCCAACATCGGTCGGGGAAGGATAGGCCTCGCTGTCGGGATGTGAGTGGTAAATGCCCAGGAATTGCCAGCCGTTTTCCTCGCACTCCCGGTTGATGCGGAACAGCTCCTGTGAGTCGATGTTATAGCGATAGCGGCTGCGCTCGGCGTTGGTGGCTCGAAAGAGCTTGAGGACGCGCCCGTCTCTGCCGCCGAGGACGCCGCAGCACTCGAGGGGCGCCTCCTGGCGGGCGTGGGCGATCATCTCATCGATGTAGCGCTGCTCAATTGCCAACATCGCCACCGCATCTCAATCTCCATGCCCCAAGCAGCCTTCACAGCCCCTGGTCTGGAGGCATGGAGAGATATTTCCAGCCGCCGTCGGCCAGAAGGGCGACGATCTTCCCTTCGTCCATCTGCTCGGCGACCCGCTGCGCGGTGTACAGGACAGCCCCGGAGGAGACGCCGGCGAATATGCCCTCCTTGTGGAGCAACTCCTTGACCGCGGCGAAGGCGGTCCGCGAATCGACCACCAGCCGGTCATCGAGCAGCGACTCGTCCAGCACCGGCGGCACGAACCCTTCCTCCAGGCTACGCAGGCCCTGCACCAGATCACCCAGCGGCGGCAGCGTGGCGATGACCTTGATGTTGGGATTGCGCTCTTTGAAGCGTCGGCCTACCCCCGTAAGGGTACCACCCGTACCCAGGCCAGCCACGAACACATCCACGTCGGGCAAGTCGCGCAGGATCTCGGGGCCGGTGTTCTCATAGTGTGCACGGGGGTTGTTCTTGTTGCCGTACTGGAAGGGCATGTAGTATCGGCGGTCTTCGCCTGCCATCCCCAGAGCCATCTCGATGGCCCCGTTGGTACCGCGGGCGCCATCCGAGTAGACGATGTCCGCCCCGAAGGCCTGCAGAAGCTGCGTCCTCTCCTGGCTGAGGTTATCCGGCATCACCACCTTCACCTTGTACCCCTTGACGATGCCGATCATAGCCAGGCCGATGCCTGTGTTGCCGCTGGTGGCCTCCAGGATGACCCGATCGGGCGTCAGTTCGCCGTTCTCCTCGGCCGTTTTGATCATGTAGTGGGCGATGCGGTCCTTGAGGCTGCCGCCGGGGTTCTGCCCCTCCAGCTTGGCGAAGATGCGCACCCGCGGATTGGGGCTAAGGTTCCTCAGCTCTACCAGAGGGGTGTTGCCGATAGATTCCAGGATGTTGGAGTAGCGCATGCCCCTATCAGATACCGCCCATCAATCGCTCGCAGGTAGCGGTACCTCCACCTCCTAACCCTCGTCGCGCCCGGCCAGAGGCGAGCTGGAAAGGGCTTTGTATTCGCCAAGCTCACGGATAGTGGGAGCATCGCCGCAAAGCGGGCATTGGGGGTCGCGGCGAGTCCTCACCTGGCGGAACTCCATGGCCAGAGCATCGAAGATGAGCAACCGGCCGGCCAGCGATTCGCCCAGGCCCAGGATGAGCTTCAAAGCCTCGAACGCCTCGATGACGCCGATGACTCCCGGCAGCGTCCCCAGAAGGCCAACCTGGGAGGGCTTAGGCACCACCTCCGCCGGCGGCGGCGCCGGGAAAAGGCAGCGATAGCATCCCTGGCCGGGAATGAACACCGTCACCTGCCCCTCGAACAGGAAGACGCCGCCGTCTACGTAGGGCTTGCCCGCCAGGTAGGAAGCGTCGTTCAGCAGGTAGCGAGTGTCGAAGTTGTCCACCGCACCCACCACCACATCGTACTGGCCGACGATCTCCAAGGCGTTGGCTGCATCTAGGCGCTCTCTATAAGGGATGACCCGCACATCGGGATTGTAGCGGGCAATCGTTTCCTGAGCTGACTCAACCTTCGGCCGCCCCACGTCTGGAGTGTGGTGAAGGATCTGCCGCTGGAGGTTGGAGAGGTCCAGCTCGTCGCTGTCGACGATGCCCAGGGTGCCCACGCCAGCGGCCGCCAGGTAGACTGCTGCCGGCGAACCCAGACCGCCGGCCCCCACTACGAGCACTCTGGCATCCAGCAGCTTGCGCTGACCGGCGACCCCCACATCGGGGATCATGATCTGGCGCGAGTAGCGCAGCATCTGCTCCGATGTGAGGTCCTGCCCGCCAGCGATGACCGGGATCACCGCCACTTCATCGCCATCCTTCAAAGGGGTCGCTTCCCCCTGAAGGCTGTGAATCTCCTGATTGTTCACGTAGATGCTGATGTGGGAGGGCAGATCACCCCCTTCGCCCTGGAGCATGTCTCCCAGAGCGGGGTAGCGAGCCTTCAGGTCGTCCAGGAGCTCGGCCACCGTCTGACCATGACCCTCCACGTAGCTGCGGTTGTTCGTGAGCCTCCGAAACGGTGCCGGTATGTAGACGGTTACGGCCATTCCTTCCTCCCGCCGAAAGCTCCTACGCCCATCCGCCGCCGGCCACCGCCGGCACGATGCTCACCTCGTCGCCGTCCTTGAGGGGGGTGACCAGGCCCTGGAGGAAGCGAACGTCCTCGCCGTTGACGTAGACGTTCACAAACCGCCGGATCTCCCCCGACTCATCACACAGGCGCTCCTTGAGGCCGGGGTAGGACGTCTCCAGGGCGTCGATGCACTCCGAGAGGCTTCCACCGTCGGCGGAGACGCGGTCCTGGTCAGCGGTGATCTTTCGCAGCGCCGTCGGTATTCTAACGGTAACGCTCACTTCCTCCTCCTACCCTTCCACAATGTCCCCTGCCACCGGGTCCACCCGCACCCCCTGGTCCATCACCCACTGGACGCCTCGTTCGATCTCCTCCATCTCCCCTTCCAGCTCCAGAATGACCCAGCCCCTATCTTCGGTGACGTCGGCGCGGCGGATGTTGGTTACCAAGTCGAACTGCTTGCATAGCTTCCAGATAACGGGCTCCTTGATCAGCTCCGTAGGAAAGGTGAACTTTACCCTTTGCTTAGCCATGACCCTCTCCTCGACTACTCTGCCGACCGGCAGCCACAGTCTCTCCATGCTCAGCGATGGCCTCCTCGAAGGAAGCCAGATGCGGCTCGATCTCCAGACGAGGCGCCAGCCTATCCAGCACCGCCTCTTGGGTCTTGAGACCGGAGCCGGTGATGAAGGCCACCACCAGCTCGTCGGGCCGAATGCGGCCCTCGGCCGCCAGTCGCCTCAGGCCGGCGATAACCACGCCGCCGGCCGTCTCGGTGAAGATCCCTTCGGTCTCAGCCAGGAGCATAATCCCTTCCACCACCTCGTCGTCGCTCACGGCCACAGCGACTCCGCCCGAGTCGGCCAGCACCTTCAGGGCATAGTAGCCGTCGGCGGGGTTGCCGATGGCCAGCGACTTGGCGATCGTATTGGGGCGCACCGGCCGGATGTTGAAGCTCTGACGCTCCCAGGCCTCGACGATCGGCGAACAGCCCTTCGCCTGCGCCCCCGACATGCGGGTGTGAGCCCAATCCACCAGGCCCAGCCAGGCCATCTCCTTGATCCCCCTCCAGACCTTGGTGAGCAAAGAGCCGCTGGCCATGGGGACGATGCAGTGATCGGGAGCCCGCCAGCCGAGTTGCTCCAGCACCTCATAGGCCAACGTCTTGCTCCCCTCGGCGTAGTAGGGGCGGATGTTGATGTTAACGAAAGCCCAGGAGTACTTCTCGACCAGCTCGCTGCACAGACGATTGGCATCGTCGTAGCTGCCCTTTACCGCCACGAGAGTGGGGCCGTAGATGGCCGAGCCGACGATCTTCCCCTGCTCCAGGTCGGCAGGGATGAACACGAGGGCTCGCAGCCCTGCCTTGGCAGCGTGGGCGGCCACCGCGTTTGCCAGATTGCCGGTGGAGGCACAGGCCATGGTATCGAAGCCGAATTCCAGGGCCTTGGTGGCCGCCACCGTCACCACTCGGTCCTTGAACGACCAGGTAGGATTGGCGCAATCGTTCTTGATGTAGAGCTGGCGCAGGCCCAGGGCCTCGCCCAGGTTCTGGGCCCTCAGCAGGGGCGTGAAGCCAGCGCCGATGTCCACCACCTGCTGCCGATCGCAGGGCAGGAAGTCACTGTAGCGCCAGACGGTAAGGGGGCCTCTTTCGATGCGTTGGCGGCTGATGTGCCGGCCCAGGGCCTGATAGTCGTAGTCTATCTCGAGGGGGCCAAAGCAGAACTCGCAGACGTGGACAGGGTTTAGCGGATAACAGCGTCCGCACTCTTTACAGCGTAAATGGCTAGCGTAAGACATGTTGGCGATCCCCCCTTGCTTGGCCACTGCCTGTTCATGGCAGCCTGATGCCCTCTCCCATTGCCCCGACCTCGTCGGGGCGGGACATCGCCATTGTCCTCGCTGGCCAAGGCTGTAAAGCGCTCATCAGCAAATCGAAAACCTCTTCGGCCCAATTCGAAGAGGCTTTGTGTGTATCATCTGGCCAACCTCTTATCGTGCCCCCGCCTTTAGCAAGAGCCGGCGTTGGCACCGTTACCCCCATATCGGGGCCGGTTGCCGGGCTTCGCAGGGCCGTTCCCTCCACCGCTCTGGATAAGAGGGTCTACTCGATTGTGTTAACGATGCTATCAGAGGCGAAAGATTGTGTCAACTTCGCCTACCGCCCCTTGTACTGAGGCTTTCGCTTCTGGCTGAAGGCCAGGGGGCCCTCGTGAGCGTCCTCCGTGCCGAAGACCTCCATCTGGAGCTTAGTCTCCAGCGCCAGCCCTTCCTCCAGGGTCATGTCCAGGCCCTGATAGACCGCCTGCTTGATTGCTCGCACGGCCAGCGGCCCGCACTCGCAGATGGCATTGGCGATCTCCTCGGCCTTGGGCATTAGCTCGGCCGGAGGCAGCACGTGGCTCACCAGGCCCCAGCGGAGGGCGGTCTGGGCGTCGACGCGGCCGCCGCTGAGCAGTATCTCCATGGCGAAGGCCAGAGGGATGGCCCGCGGCAGCCGCTGGGTGCCGCCGGCGCCGGGGATGATCGCCCGCGTCGGTTCCGGCAGACCGAAGGTGGCATGCTCGGCGGCCAGCCGAATGTCGCAGCGGAGGGCCAGCTCCAGGCCGCCGGCCAGGCAGTAGCCGTTGATAGCAGCGATCATCGGCTTCCAGATCTCGAACTCCCTGGTGATGCCGCCGAAGGGCACGTCTAGCAGGCCAGAATCGCCACTAGCGAGGGCCTGGGCCATAGCCACCAGATCGGCCCCTGCGGAGAACGCCTTCTCACCCGCGCCGGTGAGGATGGCTACCCACAGCTCGTCGTCATCGCGGAAGTCGCTGAAGGCCTGGCGCAGCTCGCGGCTGGTGGCGGGGTCAACGGCGTTCCTCCGCTCGGGCCGATTGATGGTCACGTAGGCGATGCGTCCCTTCTTCTCATAGATGATGTTGGCAAAATCGGGCATGTCGTCCTCCCTATCTGGTCGCAGGTCTGCCAGCAGGCAAGCCCTACTGCGCAGTCTAGTCCGACACCAGCTCCCCCAGATCCTCGCTCTCCACATCGGGGCCGACTACCGCCAGAACCACCTTGCCCGCCTGGACTATGCGCTGGGCCACCCGCAGGACATCGTCGGCGGTGATCGCCTGCAGCTTCTCCACCACCGACTCGATCGGCTCGATCTCGCCCATAGTCAACAGCAAATCGCCAGCGCGCTGCCCCAAGGCCATGGGCGCCTCCAGGCTCAGGCGGAAGTTACCCACGGTGTAGTCGCGCACCCTGGCCATCTCATCGTCGCCCACAGGCTCCTCCAGCAGCTTGCGCAGCTCACCCAGAATGACCTGCGCCGCCTCCTTCAGGTTCTGAGGCGCGACGCCGGCGTTGATCACCAGCGCGCCCGTGTCATAGTAGCGGCTGACAGCCGAGCCCACCGAGTAGGCCAGCCCTCGCCTCTCCCGCACCTCCTTGAACAGCCGAGAGCTCATCCCCCGGCCAAGAAGGCTGTTGAATATCATCAGCGCGTAGCGGTCGGGGTCCTTTCTGGCCAAGGCGGGGAGGGCCATGGCCAGGTTGGCCTGGCTTATGGGGCGGCTCTCAACGGCCACCCGCTGGGCGGGAAGATCGGAGTCGACGGGCAAGAAGGAGGGGGAAGGCCTGGACGGCCGGCCTTCAAAGTAGCGACGGGTCAGGGCCACTACCTCTGCGTGGCCTACGTTGCCAGCCACGCTCAACACCACATTGGCCGGCACGTACCAGGCATCCATGTAGTCCAGAAAATCCTGGCGCTGGATGGTGGCCACCGTCTCCTCCTTGCCGGCGGTGCTCCAGCCCAGAGGCTGATCACCGAAGAGAGCCTGGATCAGCAGCTCGCTCACCCACGCGCCCGGTTGGTCGTGATTGCGGCGGATCTCCTGCTGCACCACCAGGCGCTCTCGCTCCAGCTCGTGAGAATCGAGTAAGGGGTGGAGGATCATGTCGGCCAGCACGTCCAGGGCCAGCTCCAGCTTTTCGAAGGGGAGATGGTTCCAGAAGCAGGTGATCTCCTTGGACGTGTAGGCGTTGAGGACACCGCCTGCCCCCTCAACGGCCTCGGCGATGGCCATAGCGGTTGGCCGGCGCTCACTTCCCTTGAACACCATGTGCTCCAGGAAATGCGCCAGGCCTTGGGAGCCCCGCTCCTCGGCACGCGAGCCCGCCCCGACGAACAGGTTGACGCTGACCGACTGGGCGGTGGCAATGGGTGTAGTCACCACTCGCAGGCCATTGGGCAGTTCGGAGATCTCCCAGGAGATGGTCATCCACGCCCTCCTTCCGACCCTGGCTAAAGCAGGGCCAGTATAGGTGGCCATAACGGGACGGTCAATGAAGCGCCCAAGGTGATCTGGGGCAGCTTTGCGATGAAGATCTTGCTGGTCAACCTATCCTTTTGGTCAGGCCGCCCAACGTCCCCAACGCTTGACAGGCCTTCGCCGTCGCTCGTATGATGGGCCTGAATTACATGACGAAGTACATTTTCGTCACCGGCGGAGTGGTGAGCTCAGTAGGGAAAGGGATCACCACCGCCGCTCTCGGACGCCTGCTCAAGGCCCACAGCATCCCCGTCGTCATCCAGAAGCTAGACCCCTACCTCAACGTCGACCCCGGCACCATGTCCCCCTACCAGCACGGCGAGGTATTCGTCACCACCGACGGCGCGGAAACCGACCTCGACCTCGGCCACTACGAACGCTTCCTGGATCAGGATCTCACCGAGGCCAGCTCTGTCACCTCCGGCCAGATCTACCAGGCAGTCATCTCCAAGGAGCGCCGAGGCGTCTACCTGGGCCGCACCATCCAGGCCGTACCCCACGTGACCAACGAGATCAAGGAGCGCATTCGCGCTGTCGGCCGCGAGGGCGACGCCAGCGTCGTCATCGTCGAGGTGGGGGGCACCGTCGGCGACATCGAGGGTCAGCCCTTCCTGGAAGCCGTCCGCCAGATGCGTAAAGAGGAGGACCGGGACGATACCCTATCCATCCACGTGACCTTCCTGCCCTACATCTCGACCACCGGCGAGCTGAAGACCAAGCCCACTCAGCACAGCGTCCGCGAACTGCGCAGCATGGGCATCCAGCCGGACGTAATCATGTGCCGCAGCGATAACCGCATGCCCGACGACCTGCGGGACAAGATCTCCCTCTTCTGCGACGTCGAGAAGCGGGCCGTCGTGCCCCTCCCCACCATGTCCTCCATCTACGAGGTGCCCCTGGTCCTCGAGCGGGCTGGCCTGACGGCCTACATCATGGAGCGCCTGCATCTTCCCAGCGTCTCCCGCGACCTGGCCGATTGGCAGAAGTGGGTGGAGCGCCTCAAGAAGCCGCGCGGTCGCGTCTCGGTGGCGGTAGTCGGCAAGTACGCCGAGCTGCCCGATGCCTACCTATCGGTGAAGGAAGCCATCATCCACGCCGCCGTTCACTACGGCCTGGGAGTGGACATCCGCTGGGTGCCCTCGGGCAAGCTGGAGGAGGACGGCGGCGAGGCTACCCTGGAGGGAGTGCACGGCATCGTGGTGCCCGGCGGCTTCGGCGAACGGGCCATCGAGGGGATGGTCCGTGCCGCCCGCTACGCTCGCCAGCAGGAGGTGCCCTACCTGGGGCTCTGCCTGGGCCTCCAGATCATGGTCATCGAATTCGCCCGCCATCTGTTCCAGAGCGATGATCCTAACTCCACCGAGTTCTGCCCGGAAACACCCTATCCGGTGATAAGCCTCCTCTCAGAGCAGGAGGGTATCGTGGACAAGGGCGGCACCATGCGCCTGGGCGGCTACCCCTGCCACCTGGCGGACGGCACCAAGACCCGCGCCGCTTATGACCAGCCGGAGGTGGTGGAGCGGCACCGCCATCGCTATGAGTTCAACAACGCCTATCGCGAGGCCCTGGCCGAGGCAGGCCTTATCCCCAGCGGCCTATCGCCCGACGGCACGCTGGTCGAGATCTGCGAGCTGCGTGATCATCCCTGGATGGTGGGCTCCCAGTTCCACGCCGAGTTTCGCTCCAGGCCCAATCGCCCCCATCCCCTGTTCCGCGGCTTCCTGGAGGCAGCGGCTCGAAAAGCTGGCCAGCTGTCCTCCTCGGCAACCGCCGTCGAGGAGACCTCCCGCCGTCTGTGAGTCCGGTGGAAGCCAGGATGCTTTTGCCGGCAGCCAAAAGAAGCTATAATCCGGCTTGAGAGGTTGACGATGCGTCTATTCCTGGATACAGCCAGCGTTGACGAGATTCGAGCGGCGGCGAAGCTGGGGGTCATCTCTGGGGTGACCACCAACCCCACCCTGTGGGCCAAGGCCGGAGGAGGCAACTACCGCGACATAGTCGTGGAGATCTGCAACATCATCGATGGGCCCATCTCCGCCGAATGCCTCTCCCGCGACGTGGAGGGGCTGGTGAAGGAGGCGCGGCAAGTCGCCTCCTGGCACCCCAACGTGGCGGTGAAGATACCGATCGATGAGGCGGGCCTGGAGGCGACCTCCCGCCTATCCAAGGAGGGCATCAAGGTCAACATGACCCTGGTGTTCTCGCCCAACCAGGCTCTACTAGCCGCCCAGGCCGGTGCCACCTTCGTCAGCCCATTTGTCGGCCGCCTGGACGACGTCGGCCACGACGGCATGCAGGTGGTGGCCGATACCGTCCAAGTCTTCGAGCGCTATCACCTGCCCAATCAGGTGCTGGCGGCCAGTCTGAGGCATCCCCTGCACGTCATCGCTGCTGCCAAGGTCGGCGCCCACATCGCCACCATGCCCTACAGTGTGCTCATGGCGATGCTTCGCCATCCCCTTACGGATGTAGGCATCGAACGCTTCCTCGCCGATGCCAAGAAGGCTGCCAAGGCGGCGCGTGGCACCGGTAAAGCCTGAGCTTATCGGGCCTCAGGCAACCGCACGCCTCTTTAGAGCGCCCTACAGTTCCAGCGCCAAGGGGCTAACATGGTGTCATCAATGTGCCGACAGGAGGCACACCTTTGACCGTTCCTGGGCTAGATGCTACAATGTAAACGCCTTGGGGGCAGGCGTTTTGGATGAGGAACCGAGCGCTAGTACTCACGGTCGCAATCCTGACGCCGTTGATGACGGCGATCGGGGGACTAGTGTATCTGCTGTGGTGGGAGACCACTCACTGCCTCTTCTGCGGCAAGAAGCTGGGCCCGGGCGGTAAATGCACCAACCCAGATTGCAGCCTAGGTCGCTTAACGGACTGAGTGCCGTGACTTCCTGCCAAATCGCCACTGTCGGAATGAGGCGTTAGGCAGGGGATGAGCTTACTTTCCGGCCTACGAGAATCCTGCGGCGTCTTCGGCGTCTACGCGCCAGGTGAAGACGTAGCGAGGGTTACCTTCTACGGCCTGTATGCTCTTCAGCATCGAGGCCAGGAAAGCGCAGGCATAGCCACCGCCAACGGCAGCAAGATCCATCTCCGCACCGGCATGGGCCTCATCTCCCAGGTGTTCGATGAGGACGCCCTGTCCTGTCTGCCCGGCCAGAGCGCCATAGGCCACACGCGCTATTCCACCACCGGCTCCAGCCGTATTGAGAATGCCCAGCCCCTCTACTTGGAGGGGCCCCGCGGTCCACTGGCCCTCGCTCACAACGGCAACCTGGTAAACGCCGAGGTGCTCCGTCACGACCTGGAGGAGCAGGGCTACACCCTCGAGACCTCCTCCGACTCGGAGCTCATCGCCTCCCTGCTGGCGTCCGCGCCCGGCACCACCTGGGAGAAGCGCTTGGGCCACGTCATGCGGCGCATTCAGGGCGCCTATTGCGTGGTCGGCCTCACCCCCAACGCTCTGTTGGCCATGCGCGACCCCTACGGTATTCGTCCTCTCTGCCTTGGCTCCCTCAACGGCGGCTGGGTCGTAGCTTCGGAAAGCTGCGCGCTCGACCACCTGGGGGCAACTTACCTGCGCGAAGTGGAGCCGGGCGAGGCCCTGTACATCGACGAGACCGGCGTCAACTCCTACAAGCCAGTACCCAGCCAGCGACACGCCCTGTGCATCTTCGAGTACATCTACTTCTCGCGGCCCGATAGCCTTCTGCACGACAATCTCCTCTATCCCGTGCGCATGGCTATGGGAGCGGAACTGGCCCGCCAGTACCCGGTGGAAGCCGACTTGGTCATCGGCGTGCCGGACTCGGCGATAGCCGCCGCCATCGGCTACTCCCACCAGTCGGGCATACCCTACGCCGAAGGGCTGGTGAAAAACCGCTACGTGGGCCGAACGTTCATCCAGCCTCACCAGCGCCTGCGAGAGGTGGGCGTCTATCTGAAATTCAACCCTCTGCGAGAGCTGCTGGAGGATCAGCGGCTGGTGGTGGTGGACGACTCCATCGTCCGCGGCACGACTACCCCTCGAGTGGTCGAGATGCTGCGCAGGGCAGGCGCCCGCGAGGTGCACATGCGCATTACCGCCCCGCCGATCCGCCACCCCTGCTTCTTCGGCATCGATATGGCCAGCCGCTGGGAGCTGATCGCCTCTCACAAGTCGGTGGAGGAGATCCGCCGCCACATCGACGCCGATAGCCTTGCCTATCAGACCATCGACGGCCTCCTGCGAGCGGTGGCCCAGACCCACGATAGCTTCTGCATGGCCTGCTTCACCGGCGACTATCCCATGGAGGTCCAACTCCAGATGGATAAGCTGGTCTTCGAGCGGCGGCCGGTGCGCGCCGGCGAGAAGCCGGAGCCGGTGCCCGCTGCCTGGACCTGGGAAGAAGACCGCCACTAGCCTCTCATGGAAGAGGCCCATCCCTCTGAGGGCATGACCTATGCCCAGGCGGGTGTGGACGTCGATGCCGCCGCCCGCCTGGTCGACCGCATCAAGCAACTGGCCAAGGCCACCCATCGGCCGGAGGTGCTGGCCGGCGTCGGGCCCTTCGGCGGATTGTTCCGCCTGAGCGGCTATCGCGACCCGGTGCTGGTGGCCAGCGCCGACGGCGTGGGCACCAAGCTTAAGCTCGCCTCCCTGCTCGGCCACTACGATACGGTGGGCATCGACCTGGTCAACCACTGTGTCAACGACATCATCACCACCGGCGCCGAGCCCCTGTTCTTCCTCGACTACCTGGCCAGCAGCACCTTGTCTGACGATGCAAAGGCTGCTGTCGTTCAGGGGGCATGCCCGACGTCTACGGCCAGGGCGACTTCGACCTGGTGGGGTTCATCGTGGGCGTGGTCGAGCGGGGCCAGATCATCGACGGCAGCACCATCCGCGCGGGCGGTGTGCTCCTCGGCCTGCCCTCCAGCGGCCTGCACACCAACGGCTATTCGCTCGCCCGAAGGGTGTTCGGCGTGGGCCTCGGCGGCAACCCCACGGATGAGCGTGCCCGCCTGGGCCGCAGCTACCCCGGCCTGGAAGGCACGCTGGGGGAGGCGTTGCTGGCACCCCACCGCTGCTACTACAATGAACTCAAGCCGGTCTTGGGCAGGCTGAAGGGCAT